>JBELAR010000159.1:0-4525 GCA_049508555.1 Steroidobacteraceae bacterium | reverse complement strand
CGCCAGCTCCGGCGGCGGACCTGTCAACCACCGAGCTTCTTCTTGAGCAGCTCGTTCAGGCGCGCCGGATTGGCTTTGCCGGCGGTCGCCTTCATGACCTGACCGACGAAAAACCCGAATAGTTTATCCTTGCCGGCCCGATAGGCGGCCAGCTGCGAGGCATTCGCCGCCATGACCGCGTCAATCGCGCGCTCGATCGCCGACTCATCGGTGATCTGGCGCAGTCCTCGCGCCTCGATGATGGCATCGGCACTCAAACCCTCCTGCCACATCGCCTCGAGCACATCCTTGGCGATCTTGCCCGAGATGGTGTTGTCCACGATGCGCCGGAGCAGCAGTGCCAGGGCCGCGGCATCGACGCGGCTGGCGCCGATCTCGAGTCCATCGCGGTTGAGCAGACCGGCGAGTTCGCCCATGACGCTGTTGGCCGCGAGTTTTGCATGACCACCCAGAGCGCGCACCACGGCCTCGTAGTAATCCGCCAGCTCCGTGCTGGAGGTCAGTACGCCGGCGTCGTAGGGGGACAGGCCATGAAGGCTGATGAAGCGTTGCGCCTTCTGGTCAGGCAGCTCGGGCAGACTCGCCGCCACGGCATCGATGTAGGGCTCGTCGAGCTGCACCGGCAGCAGATCAGGATCGGGGAAGTAACGGTAGTCGTTGGCTTCCTCCTTCGAGCGCATGGCGCGCGTCTCGCCGCGATCGGAATCGTACAGGCGCGTCTCCTGTACCACGCGGCCGCCGCCCTCGAGCAATTCGATCTGACGTGCCACTTCGAAATTGATCGCCTTTTCGACGAAGCGGAATGAATTGAGATTCTTGATCTCCGCCCGGGTACCGAATTTCTCCGCGCCGCGCCGGCGCACCGACACATTGGCGTCGCAGCGGAATGAGCCCTCCTGCATATTGCCGTCGCAGATGCGCAGATAGCGTACCAGCGTGTGGACCTTCTTCAGATACGCGACGGCTTCCTTGGCCGAGCGCATATCCGGCTCGGAGACGATTTCAATCAGCGGCGTGCCGGCGCGATTCAGATCGACCCCGGTCAGACCCGCGAGCCCTTCGTGCAGCGACTTGCCTGCATCCTCCTCGAGGTGCGCACGGGTGACGCCGATGCGCTTGTCGGTGCCGTCCTCGAGCACGATGTCCACGGCGCCGCCGCATACGATCGGCAACTCGTACTGGCTGATCTGATAACCCTTGGGCAGATCGGGATAGAAGTAATTCTTGCGGGCGAAGATCGAGCGGCGCGCCACGCGAGCATTGATGGCGAGGCCAAACTTCACGGCCATGCGCACCGCCTCGGCATTGAGCACCGGCAGCACGCCCGGATAGGCCAGATCGATCAGGCTGGCCTGGGCGTTGGGCGGCGCGCCGTAGGCGGTCGCTGCCCCCGAGAAGATCTTCGAGCGCGTGGCGAGCTGGGCATGAATCTCCAGGCCGATGACTGTCTCCCAATCCATCAGGCATACCCCGGCGGCGCGCGTCGATGCCAGTCGGTTTCCCGCTGGTAGCGGTGCGCCACATTGAGCAGCTTGGGTTCCGAGAAATGCGGGCCGATCACCTGCATGCCCACCGGCAGGCCCTGGACGAAGCCGCAGGGCACCGAGATCGCCGGCAATCCGGCCAGATTGGCGCCGATCGTATAAATGTCATTCAGATACATGGTGACGGGGTCGTCGGTCTTGGCCCCGAGCTCGAATGCCGGCGTCGGCGTGGTCGGGCCGATCAGCACATCGACCTCGTGGAACGCGCGGGCAAAGTCGGCGCTGATGAGCGCACGCACGCGCTGCGCCTTGAGATAAAAGGCATCGAAATAGCCGGCCGAGAGCACGTACGTGCCCACCATGATGCGACGCTTGACCTCGGCGCCGAAGCCCTCGCCGCGCGAGCGACGGTAGAGATCCTGCAGATCTCGCGGCTGCTCGCAGCGATGGCCGTAGCGCACGCCATCGAAGCGCGCCAGATTGGAGGAGCACTCGGCCGGCGCGACCACGTAATACGTGGGCACGGACAAGGGCAGATTGGGCAGACTCACTTCCCGCAGCGTCGCGCCTTGAGAGCGCAGCACATCCAGGGCGTCGCGGATGCGCTGAGCGATCTGGTCATCGAGGCCCTGGTCGAA
Organism: Steroidobacteraceae bacterium; assembly: GCA_049508555.1. Taxonomy (GTDB): domain Bacteria; phylum Pseudomonadota; class Gammaproteobacteria; order Steroidobacterales; family Steroidobacteraceae; genus FEN-1191. Next base: position 2,403 of record JBELAR010000159.1, on the reverse strand, counting down.
AAACTCCTGCAACAGCCCGATCTTCAACCCCTTCAATGGCAGCTCGAGCCCAGCCGCGTAATCCGGCACGGGCAGTTCGACACTCGTGGAGTCGCGCTCGTCAAATCCAGCCATCGCCGCGAGCAAGAGCGCCGCGTCCTCGGCACTGAGGGTGAGCAGCCCAGCCTGGTCCAGGCTCGAAGCGAAGGCAATCATGCCAAAGCGCGAGACCCGGCCATAGGTGGGCTTCAATCCGGTCACGCCGCACAGCGCGGCGGGCTGGCGAATCGAACCGCCCGTGTCGGTCGCGGTGGCAGCCGGCGTGAGCCGGGCCGCAACGGCGGCGGCGGAGCCGCCGGAGGAGCCGCCCGGCACGCGGGTGGGATCCCAGGGATTGCGCACCGGACCAAAATGGCTGGTCTCATTCGATGAGCCCATGGCGAACTCATCCATGTTGGTCTTGCCCAGCATGACCACGCCGGCGGCGCGCAGCCGCTCGACCACGGTGGCATCGTACGGTGAGATGAAATCCGCGAGCATGCGCGAGCCGCAGGTGGTCTTCTCACCCGCGGTACAGAAGATGTCCTTGTGCGCGAGCGGCACGCCGATGAGTGCTCCGGGCTCCCCGGCCCGCAGCCGTGCGTCGGCGCGCTCGGCCGCGAGCAGCGCGGCCTCCGCTGCGACCGTGATGAACGCGTTCAGCTCGCTCTGATGCTGCTCGATGCGCGCCAGATAGGCACGCGTCAGCTCGACGCTCGACACCGTGCGCGCCCGCAGGGCCGCCGACAGTTCGGCGACCGTATATGCATGCAGAGCGCTCATTCGATGACTCGCGGCACGAGATAAAGCCCGGCTTGCGTTTGCGGCGCATTACGCTGATAAAGTGCATGTTGATCGGTCTCGGTGACCGCATCGGCGCGCAAGCGCTGCTGTTGCCCGGGCAGAGGGTGCGCCATGGGCTCGACCGCGCTGGTATCGGCTCGCTCGAGCTCCCCGACCAGGGCCATGATGCGCGAGAGGCTCTCGACGTAAACTGGGACTTCGTTCTCACTCAGAGCGAGGCGCGCCAGCTCGGCGATGTTCTCGATGTCGCGGCGGTTAAGGCTCATGTGAAAGCATTCAAATTCTGCAGAAAAAAGGGCGCGGAATCATACACCTCGCCTTGTGGAATGTCCTGTCGATTGCTAGATTAGCGCCCGCTTCAAGCCAGCCCATCCGAAAGGTTCGCCGCCCCCATGTTCAAACGCCTGCGCGGCTATTTCTCCAGCGATCTGTCGATCGACCTGGGCACAGCCAATACCCTCATCTACGTGCGTGACAAGGGCATCGTGCTCAACGAACCCTCCGTGGTCGCGGTTCAGGACGAACCCTCGCGTGGCGGCAAGATTATCGTCGCGGTCGGGGCCGAGGCCAAGGGCATGCTCGGCCGCACACCAGGGCATATTACGGCCGTGCGCCCGATGAAAGACGGCGTGATCGCCGATTTCACCTACACCGAGAAGATGCTCCAGTACTTCATCAATAAAGTACACGGCAACCGCTTTCTGAAGCCCTCCCCGCGGGTACTGGTCTGCGTGCCGTTCGGCTCAACCCAGGTCGAGCGGCGCGCGATTCGCGAGTCCGCCGAAGGCGCCGGGGCGCGCAATGTGGCCATCGTCAGCGAGCCCATGGCCGCGGCGGTCGGCGCCGGTCTGCCGGTGCAGGAAGCGCGCGGGTCGATGGTACTGGACATCGGCGGCGGCACCAGCGAAGTGGCGGTTCTGTCCCTCAATGGCATCGTCTATGCCAATTCGGCCCGGATCGGCGGCGATCGCTTCGACGATGCCATCATGAACTACGTGCGCCGCAACTACGGCATCCTGATCGGCGAGGCCACGGCCGAGCGCATCAAATTGGAAATCGGCTCGGCCTATCCGGGCCAAACTGTGCGCGAGATCTCAGTCAAGGGCCGCAATTTGTCCGAAGGCGTACCGCGCAGCTTCACCTTGAACTCCAATGAAATTCTGGAGGCGCTGCAAGAGCCGCTGCAGGGAATCGTCGGCGCAGTCAAGCAGGCGCTCGAACAAACACCGCCCGAGCTCGGTGCCGATGTGGCCGAGCGCGGCATCGTGCTCACCGGCGGCGGCGCTTTGCTGCGCGACGTCGATAAGTTGCTCATGGAAGAAACCGGCCTGCCCGTGGTGGTTGCGGATGATCCGCTGACTTGCGTCGCGCGCGGCGGCGGTCGGATCCTCGAACTCACCGAGGAGCACGGGCCGGGCATATTCGGACTGGAGTAATGCAAGCGACCAGGAGCCTCGCCCATGGTCGCCTTTCGTAGCACCGACACATCGGGCCGCACCTCGGGACTGCTGCTCCGTTGCGTGCTGTATTCGCTGCTGGCCTTAGGGCTCATCATCGTCGACAAGCGCTACGATCAGCTCG
>JBELAR010000158.1:0-4527 GCA_049508555.1 Steroidobacteraceae bacterium | reverse complement strand
CAATTCATCGATCTTGGCGTGCAGCCAGTCGAGTCCGAGCCGGGCGCTGAGCCCGAAGTGCGCGCGCGCGACTGCGCGCGCGCCGGCCCCGGACTCGCGCATGAGTTCCACCAGGTCCGGAGCGACCCTGAGCGGCTCGAGGGCCGCGATGCTCTCGGCCAATTTCAGCGGCAGACCCATGGCCGCGTAGCGCGCGCAGCGCTCGCGATAGCGCGAGCGATCGAGTCCTTCGAGCGCCGCGGGCGTGACCTGGGCCAGCTCGCGCAGCCGCGGCAGCAACTGCGCCACGGCGGCCCCGACCTCGCCGTATTCGCGCCGATGCGAGAGCATCCAGCGCGTCAACTGTCGCAGATACGCACTGGTCTCGAGCAGCGCCTGATACTGATCGGCGGACTTGACGCGGCCATCGAGCGCCTCGATCTCGGCCCACAGGCGCCGCAGGTCGGCGCTATCGCGCGCGATCGTGTAGGCGCGTGCGAACGGCGCGGCGCCGGCGTCGCCATCCTGTGCGCTCTGCATCAACAGCGCCGGGCCGATGCGATTGACGATGCTGTTGGTGGTTGCGGTGGTGATGATCTGGCGGCGCAGGCGATGCCGCTGGATCCGGGCCGCGAAGCGTCGCTGAAATTGCCGTGGGAAATAGCGCTCGAGCTCGCGCGCGAGATAGGGATCGTCGGCGCTGCCGCTGCTCGAGAGCGCATTGTTCAAGGCGATCTTGCCATACGAGAGCAGCAGGGCGAGCTCCGGGCGGGTCAGACCGCGACCCTGGCGCCGGCGCTGCTCGATCTCCTCATCATCCGGCAGGAACTCGACCGCGCGATCGAGCTCGCCACGGTGCTCGAGCCAGCGCAGCAATTGCTGGTGCTCGGAGAGTTCCTCGACGGCGCGCTGCTCCATGAGACTGATCGCCTGGCTCTGCAGATAATTGTTACGCAGCACCAGCGCGGCGACTTCCTCGCTCGCCCCCGCGAGCAACCGGTTGCGCCGCGCGCGCGCGATCGGCCCTCCGGCAGCGGGCGCATCGAGCAGAATCTTCAGATTGACCTCGACATCCGAGGTATTCACGCCCGCAGAATTGTCGATGAAATCCGCGTTGATGCGCCCGCCGTGCGCCGCATATTCTATGCGGCCGCGCTGCGAGAAGCCGAGATTGCCACCCTCACCGACGACGCGCGCGCGCAGTTGCGCGCCATCGACCCGCACGGCGTCGTTGGCGCGATCACCGATTTCGCGATGGCGTTCATCCGCGGCCTTGACGTAGGTGCCGATGCCGCCGTTCCACAGCAGATCGACCGGCATGCACAGGATGGCGCGGATGATCTCGACCGTGCTGGCGCGGGCCTGGGGCAGGTGCAGCACCAGCTGCGCCTCCGGCGCGAGCGCGATGCTCTTGGCGCTGCGCTCGTAGATGCCCCCGCCGCGCGAGATCAGCCGGCGATTGTAATCGCTCCAGCCCGAACGCGGCAGCTTGAACAGGCGCTCGCGCTCGCGGAAGCTGCGCTGTGCGTCGGGGTCCGGATCGATGAAGATGTGCTGGTGGTTGAAGGCCGCGAGCAGCCGTAGCTGGCGCGATTGGAGCAGGCCGTTGCCGAATACGTCGCCGGACATATCGCCGATGCCGGCGACCGTGCAGGGCTCGTGCTGGATGTCCCGGCCGAGTTCGCGAAAATGGCGTTTGACGCATTCCCAGGCGCCGCGCGCCGTGATCCCCATTTTTTTGTGATCGTAGCCCGCGGAGCCTCCCGAGGCGAAGGCGTCACCGAGCCAGAAGCCGTATTGCGCGGCGATCGCATTGGCATGATCGGAAAACGTGGCCGTACCCTTATCGGCCGCCACGACCAGGTACGGATCATCGCCATCGAGCCGCCGTACCTGCCCGGGCGCTACCACCCGGCCGTCCACGATATTGTCGGTCAGGTCGAGCAGCGCGCGGATGAAGCTGTCATAGCAGTCGAGCACCTCGCGCCGCTGCAGCTCCAGTGGCGCGGCTGGGACCAGGCGCCGCGCGACGAAGCCGCCCTTGGCGCCCACCGGCACGATGAGCGTGTTCTTCACGTTCTGCGCTTTCATGAGGCCGAGGATCTCGGTGCGAAAATCCTCCGGACGCTCCGACCAGCGAATGCCGCCGCGCGCGATCGCGCCCATGCGCATATGCAGGCCCTCGAGGCGCGCGGAGTGCACGAATATCTCGTAGGCCGGGCGCGGCTCGGGCAGTCCCGGGATGTCGAGCGGATCGAGCTTGAACGCGAGCCAGGCGCTCGCTTTGCCCTCGGTGCCGTGCCGGAAGTAGTTGGTACGCAGCGTCGCGCGGATGACCGCGAGGAAGGCGCGCAGGATCCGGTCCTCATCCGGACTGATCACCGACTGGATCGCGCGCCGCAGGCGCTGTTCGAGCAGGCCCACGCGCTGCCGCGTCGCGCGGCTGGGCGCGGGCGCGAGCCTGTGCTCGAACAGCAGGCACAGTGAGCGGGCCGTGCGGCCGTGCGAGGCGAGCACCCGCTCCATGTAGCTCTGGCTGAAGGGAATGCCGGTCTGCAGCAGGTAGCGGCAGCAGGCGCGCAGGATGGTGACCTGTTTGACCTCGAGCCCGGCGACGATCAGCAGGCGGTTGAAGCCGTCATCATCGAGCTCACCGGCGCGCACCGCGCGAAAGGCGGCGATGAGCTGCGCCGCAACGCGCTCGACCTCGAAGCTCTGCAGCGCATAATGCTCGAGCTCGAAGTCCTGGATCCACACCGCCTCCTCAGGAGCGAGGTTCAGGCCGTGCACACGCTCGGCGATCACGCGCAGGCCAAAGTGCTCGAAGGTCGGCAGCACCTCCGAGACCGATAGCGCCTCGCCGCGGCGGATGATGCGCAGATGCACCCGCTGCGAGGCTTGCAGCGGTGGGCGATAGAGCCGCAGTTGCATGCTCTCGGGGGCGTCGTCGATCGCCTCGAGCGCCAGCATGTCCTCCACGGCCCTGGCGGCGTCTATCTCCTGGCAGTAGGAGAGCGGGAAGGCGGCCGCGTAGCGCCGCTCCAGCGCATGCGCACGCGCCTCCTCGAAGCGCGTGCGCAGCGCCGCGCGCAGCCGATCGCGCCAGGATATCAGCGTCTCGGCGATCTGGTGCTCGAGCCGCTCGGCCTGCACGCGCGGGCGGCTGGTCGGCTCGACCCGCACCAGGACGTGCAGTTGCGCGAGTGGCGCATCGCCGATCGAGAGACTCGAATCGACCTCGATACCCTGCAGCGCGGCGCGCAGCAGCTGCTCGATGCGTGCCTGCGCCGCCACGTCGCAGCGCTCGCGCGGCAGATAGACCAGGCAGGACCAGAAGCGCCGAAATTCATCGCGCCGCAGGATCAGACGCACGCGCGTGCGATCGCGCAGGACCAGCACCGCGCGCGCGCAGCGGATCAGATCCGGTACGCTGGCTTGAAACAGCTCATCGCGCGGCAGCGTCTCGAGGATATGCTGCAGGCGCTTGCCGTCGTGGCTGCTGGGCGCGAATGGGAAGTGCTCCACGACGCGCTTGAGTTTAAGCCGCAGCCAGGGCACCTGGCGCGGATCGCCGCTGTAGGCGCTGCTGTTCCACAGCCCGAGGATGCGCGCCTCGCCGCTGACGCGGCCCCGCTCATCGAAGCGCTTGACCCCGATGTAGTCCAGGTAGCCGGCCCGATGCACGCTCGAGCGCACGTTGGCCTTGGTGATCACGAGCAACTCGCGCGAGCGCAGCGCCTGGCGGATATTGGCCGCGACCACTCCGGTGTAGCGGGCGGTACGCCGCTGGCGGCGCAGCAGGCCGAGACCGGTGCCGGGCACCGGCAGAAACTCGAGCGAGCCGGCGCGCTGCTCGATCGCGTGATCGCGATAGCCGAGGAAGGTGAAGTGGTGGGCCTCCATGTACAGCAGCAGCGCGCGACTTTCACTGATCACGTCAGCCCAGAGCGGCGGCGGGTTGCGACTGATATCGGCGCACAGCTTGAGTACCGAGTTGCGCATGCGCATCCAGTCCCAGCAGACCAGGCGCACGTCGCGCAGCGCCGCGAGCAGCCGGCGCTGCAGCTGCTGCGCCTCGGCCTCATCAGCGACCCGATCGATGCGCAGGTACTGCCACGATTCGTGCCCACCCTCATCGGATTGCAGATCCTGATCGAGCTCGATGAGGCGCCCGGCGCGATCGCGCCGCACGCGCAGGATCGGATGGATGATGATCTGAGCCGCGAGTCCGGCTTGCGTCAGAGCCATGCCGAGCGTATCGACCAGGAATGGCATGTCGTCGGTGACCAGCTGTACCACCGAGCACGCTGCGGCCGGATCGTCGATCACGCGCAGCAGCGTCTGCTTGCGACGCCGGCGGCGAGCGAATTCGAGCTGCGAGGCGCAGGCCGCATGCAACGCGGTCGCGTCGAGCCGGCGCCATTCCTCCGTCGGTACCGATTCCTGCCAGGCGCGCCACAATGCCCGCGTCAGCTGCGCGCGGTTCAGGCGCGCGGGTGCGCCGGTGCGCTTCATTCCATGAGCTCGAGGTCGCTCATGAGCGCGCCG
>JBELAR010000157.1:0-4551 GCA_049508555.1 Steroidobacteraceae bacterium | reverse complement strand
ATATCCAGACCTTGATGCCGATAACGCCGTAGGTCGTGTTGGCCTCGGCCAGGCCGTAATCGATGTCAGCGCGGAACGTGTGCAGCGGGATGCGGCCCTCGCGGTACCACTCGGTGCGCGCGATCTCTGAACCGTTGAGCCGCCCGGACATGCGCACCTTGATGCCCAGCGCGCCGCTGCGCATCGTGCTCATGACCGCGCGCTTCATGGCGCGGCGGAACATCACGCGCTTCTCGATCTGCTGCGAAATGCTCTCGGCCACGAGCTGGGCATCGAGCTCGGGCTTGCGGATCTCGGAGATGTTCAGGCGCACGTCGAGCACGGCCATGCCCAGCAGCTTCGCCGTCTCGGCGCGCAGCTTTTCGATGTCCTCGCCCTTCTTGCCGATCACGATACCCGGGCGCGCCGTCTGGATCGTGATGTTGACCTTCTTGGCGGCACGCTCGATGAGCACGTGGCTGACCGAGGCGTCGGTCAGTTTCTTCTTGAGAAACTCGCGCACCAGATAGTCCGTGTGCACCAGCAACGGGAATTGTTTCTTGCTGGCATACCACTTAGAGGTCCAGTCGCGCGTGATGCCGAGTCGTATGCCCAGCGGGTTGACTTTCTGGCCCATGGCTAGTCCTTCCTGCCGTCGCCGACCTGAATCGTGATGTGACTGTTTCGCTTGACGACGCGGCTGCCGCGGCCCTTGGCGCGCGCCGCAAAACGCTTGAGCACCGGGGCGACATCGACCTCGATGCGGCTGACCTTGAGCTCATCGATGTCCGCACCCAGATTGTTCTCGGCGTTGGCGATGGCCGATTCCAGTACCTTGAGCACGAGCTTGGCGCCTTTCTTCGGCATGAATTTCAGGGTCGCGAGCGCGTTGCCCACGCCCTTGCCACGCACCGTGTCGGCCACCAGCCGGCACTTCTGCGGTGAGATGCGCGCGTGGCGCAATCGAGCGGTCACCTGCATCGCATTACTCCGCGGTGGTCACTTTGCGATCGCCCGAATGCGACTTGAAGAGCCGCGTCGGGGAGAACTCACCGAGTTTGTGACCCACCATGTTTTCCGTGACCAGCACCGGAATGTGCTGCCGGCCGTTATGGACCGCGATCGTGAGCCCGACCATATCGGGAATCACCATGGAGCGGCGCGACCAGGTCTTGATCGGCCGGCGATCGCTCTTCTGCACCGCGACCTGCACTTTCTTGATCAGGTGCAGATCGACGAACGGACCTTTTTTCAACGAACGAGGCACGCTTAATTCCTCCGCTGCACGATCATGCTGCTGGTGCGCTTGTTGCGACGGGTCTTCTTGCCCTTGGTGTTCCAGCCCCAGGGCGAGACCGGATGCGGGTTGCCCTGACCGGACTTGCCTTCACCGCCGCCGTGCGGATGATCGACCGGATTCATGGCCAGGCCGCGCACGGTCGGGCGCACGCCGAGCCAGCGGATCGCGCCGGCCTTGCCGTACTTGCGCAGGTTGTGCTCGTCGTTGCTGAGTTCACCGAGCGTCGCGCGGCAATCGATATGCACCTTGCGGGTCTCGCCGGATTTCAGTCGCAGATACGCATGTACCCCTTCGCGCGAGGTGTACTGGGCCGAGCCACCGGCGCTGCGGGCCAACTGGCCGCCGCGGCCGGGCTTGAGCTCGATGTTGTGCACGGTCGAGCCCACCGGGATGTGCCGCAATGCCATGGCGCTGCCGGGCTTGATCGGCGCTTCGCTGCCCGAGCGAATCTCGTCTCCATCCTTGACGCCCTTGGGCGCAAGAATGTAGCGGCGCTCGCCATCGCTGTAGAGCACCAGGGCGATATGCGCGGTGCGGTTCGGGTCGTATTCGATCCGCTCGACCACCCCGGCGATCCCATCCTTGTCGCGGCGGAAATCGATCAGGCGGTACTTCTGGCGCGAGCCCCCGCCGACATGGCGCGTCGTGATGCGCCCAAAATGATTGCGCGCCCCAGTCCGGCTCTGGTCAACCGTGAGCGGCTCGTGCGGGCCACCCTTGTACAGGTGCTGCTTGCTGATACGCACCTGAAAGCGCGTGCCGGGCGAGGTGGGCTTGAGTTTGATCAGGGCCATGGGTTATTCCTCAAGTCCTCAGCGCTTGCCCTGCGCTTCGTAGTCGATGCTCTGGCCGGCGACCAGGCGCACATAGGCCTTCTTCCAGTCCTGGGTGCGGCCAAAGCGCGCGCCGAAGCGGCGCTGTTTTCCCGGCTCGTTGAGCACCTGGACGCCCTGAACCTTGACGTCGAACATGAGCTCCACGGCGCGCCGCACGTCGGTGCGGGTCGCATCGCGGCGCACCCGGAACGCGTACTGATTGCGCTCCTGCAGGCCGAGCGAGGTTTTCTCGGTCACATGCGGCGCAAGCAGCACGTTCATGAGTCCCTCTTTTCCCAACGGTTTACGGGTCGCGGTCATTGCAGGCGCTCCTCGAGCAGTTTCACGGCGCCGACGGTCGCGAGCACTTTCTCGTGCCGCGCCAGGCTCACCGGGTTGACCGCCGCGGCCCAGAGCAGTTCGACATGCGGCAGATTGCGCGCGGCGAGCGCCAGCTTCTCGTCCGGGGCCTCGACGATGATCAGCACGTCCTCGAGCGCGAGGGATTTCAGATGCGCGACCAGCAGGCGTGTCTTGGGCGCGTCGAGCGCGAGCGATGGCGTCACGATCAGGCGGTCCTGGCGCACCAGTTCAGAGAGCATCGAGCGGATGGCGCCGCGGTACATCTTGCGATTGACCTTCTGCCCGAAATCGCGCGGTTGCGCCGCAAAGGCCCGGCCGCCGCCGACCCAGATCGGGCTGCGAATCGAGCCGGCGCGTGCCGAACCGGTACCCTTCTGGTTCCAGGGCTTCTTGCCCCCGCCGCGCACCTCGGCTCGGGTCTTCTGCGCCTTGGTGCCCGAACGGCCCGCGGCCCGGTAGGCATTGACGACCTGGAACACCAGCGCCTGGTTGTATTCGCGGCCGAAGTTCTCGTCCGACACGGCCAGTTCGGGGCCGCCGTTGGCAACTTTGAGTTTCATGGGCATCACTTCTTGGGCGCGCCCTTGGCGGCCGCTCCAGCTTTGCCGGGTGCCGCGGCTTTGGCCGGCGCGGGCGCCTTCACAGTGGTGCCGGTCTTGGCCGGAGCGGCCTTGTTGGGCACCACGACCTTGCGGGCCGCATGTCGCGCCGCTTTCACCGAGGCTCGTACGACAACGTTGCCGCCTTCGGCGCCGGGGACCGCACCACGGATCAACAGCAGATTGCGCGGCCCATCGACCCCGACGATGCGCAGATTCTCGGTCGTCCGGCGTACCACGCCCATATGACCGGACATGCGCTTGCCCGGAAACACCCGGCCCGGCGTCTGGCGCTGGCCAATGGAGCCCGGCGTGCGATGCGTGAGCGAGGCACCGTGCGTGGCCATGCCGCCCGCGAAATTGTGCCGCTTCATGACACCGGCATAGCCCTTGCCGATCGTCACACCCGTCACGTCTACCGCCTGACCCTCGGTAAACAGGTCCACTTTGAGCTCGCTACCGGGCTTGAGGTCCGCCCCAGCGGTGCCGCTGAGCCGGAATTCGATCAGGCCGCGGCCGGGCTCGACGTTTGCCTTGGCAAAATGACCGGCGGCAGCCTTGCTCAGCAGTTGCGGTCGGCGCGTCCCGAAGGTGACCTGCACCGCAGCGTAGCCATCATGGTCCACGGTTTTGACCTGTGTGACCCGGTTGGGCAGCACCTCAACGACGGTCACGGGTATCGAGTCACCCGCCTCCGTGAAGATTCGCGTCATACCGCATTTGCGGCCGACCAGACCAATTGCCATGAACTTCCATCCTTCTCAATGTGCGCGCACAGGCGCTCGGTGCGCGCCGGACCGCTTCAATCCACGGGTGACTACAGGAGGACAGCGCGCAAGGCGCTGCTGTTCTCGAGTGGTCTTGGTGCCCACCTGTCCAGGAGGCTCCAACCGCGCCCGATGCCGCTTTCGCGGAAATCCCCGCCAGAACCGGCCAACGCCGGAGGCGAAAAGGGCGCGCAGTATATAGGCCGCGGCGGCCACGAGCAACAGCGCCGCCGGAGCCGGCAGCGGGGCTTCAGCGCCCGGCGCGCAAGGCCCCGGATCCGTCAGTTCAGGCGGATCTGCACATCCACCCCGGCCGGCAATTCCAGGCGCATGAGCGCATCGACGGTCTTGTCAGTGGGGTTGAGTATGTCCATCAGGCGCTTGTGGGTGCGCAGCTCATACTGGTCGCGGGCGTCCTTGTCGCCGTGCGGGGAGACCAGCAGCGTGAAGCGCTCCATCTTGGTCGGCAATGGCACCGGTCCGCGCACGGTCGCGCCGGTACGGCGCGCCGTCTCGACGATCTCGCGTGCCGAGTTGTCGATCAGACGATGATCAAAGGCCTTGAGGCGTATGCGTATGTTTTGGTTAGCCATAAATTACTTCAGTATCTTCGACACGACGCCGGCCCCGACGGTGCGGCCGCCCTCGCGGATTGCGAAGCGCAGGCCCTCCTCCATCGCGATCGGAGCAATCAGATCCACCGTCATCTTGATGTTGTCCCCGGGCAT
>JBELAR010000156.1:0-4598 GCA_049508555.1 Steroidobacteraceae bacterium | reverse complement strand
GGTTTGAGCGCGTAGTGCAGCTCCACGCCCGGCAATGCGCGCTGCAGCTTGCGGTACTGCGCGCGCACCCGGGCGCAATCCACGATCAGGAGGGGCGAGCCGAATTCATCCGCGAGCCGCCGGATCTGCTCCGGTTCGAACGCATCAATGAAGCGCGGCATCAGCGCAGCGACTTCAAGGCAGCACGCCTACCGCCAGCGAATCATCATCGGCCTGAGTCTCGATGACGCTCGCCGCCGCGGCGCGGCAGAGCCGGTCTCGCACCGCATCCCAGCGCTCATCGCCCGGCACCTCCTGCACCAGGATGCGCGCGCACGCGGATTTGTCGAGTGCACGCAAATGCGCATAGAGGTCGTGCGCGTAGGCCTCTGCACGTACGCCGGCGTTGATCCATGTGACGAATTGATGTGCCCGCTGCGGCGCTCGCTGCGCGAGTACTGCGATGCGGTGGCCGCGCCCCGAGAGCACGGCGGCGAGTTCCTCTATTTCATCGCTCGAGGCGAGCGCCAGTGGCGTCGAGGGAGCGTAATGGGCGCGCTGTCCTCCCGGCACGCGAGGGGACTGCACACCGGGCTCGCTGAGCACTTCCCCGACCACGCGGCGCAGCTCCGAGAGGCCGATCGAACCGGGCCGCAACAGGCGCACCGTACCGTCCAGGCAGGCGACTATGGTCGATTCGAGTCCGAGCTTGGACTCCCCCCCGTCCAGAATCACGCGCACGCCAGCGCCGAACTCCTCGCGCACGTGCTCGGCCCGCGTCGGGCTCAAGCGTCCATAGCGGTTGGCCGAGGGTGCGGCGATGCCGCCGCCAAAGGCGGTGAGCAACTGCTGCGCCATCGGATGCGCCGGTACGCGTACGGCGACCGTGTCCTGCCCGCCCGTGACCAGCGGATCGACGTTGTAGGCTCGCGGCAACACGAGGGTCAACGGACCGGGCCAAAAGCGCTCGGCGAGCTGCTCGGCGGCGTCCGGCATTTCGCGCGCCCAGCGCCCGATATAGCGCACGCTGTCCAGATGCACGATGAGCGGGTGGGATGCCGGGCGACCCTTGAGCGCGAACACCCGCCGCAAGGCCACCGGATGTGCGGCGTGCGCGCCCAGGCCATAGACGGTCTCGGTCGGAAAAGCGACCAATTCGCCGTCACGCAGCGCCTGAACGGCCGTTTCGAGCTCGAGCTGAGTTGCACGCACCACCTTGACCATGCCGTCGATTGTACCGGCCGCGGGCGCGGCTATTCGAGCGAATGCCGTTCCCAACCGGTGGTGGACTGCAGCAATTCGTAGGCGGGCCAATAATGACGGTCCAGCTTCAAAGTGATCACTTCCGGAGCCCCATTCCACGATAGGGTCTTGATTCTGAGGGAGGAGCGATCGGGCCGGCCCCCGACCTGTCGCAAAAATGCGTCAAGGTCGGGCGTGGCCTGTCCGTCCACTTCGACGATACGCCGGCCGGGTATCAACCCATAACGCGAGGCCGGGGAGCCGAATTCGAAATAGGCGACGTACACCCCGGCCGGCGCGATGCCGCGCTGGGCGCTGATCGCGCGGTGCGGTGCCTGCAGCGTAGCCCCGGCCCACTCGACCACGCGCTCGATGTCGCTACCCGAGAGGCTGGCGGTCTTGACGTTAAGCGTCTGCTCGCCGCCGCCGCGCCAGATCGTGGCGCTGACCTGCTCCTTGGCGGCCGAGGCACGCTCGACGTCGCGGAACTGGGTGACCGGCTTGTCGTCGATCGCCAGCAGGATGTCCCCGGACTGCAGCACCCGTGCCGCGTCGGAACCGCCGACCAGGCGCGCCACGCTCAGTACCTCGCGCGCGCCCGGGTTGGCTTGAGAAATCCGGCGTACCCAGGCGTCGCTCAGACCGAAGCGCCGCGCTTCGGCCAGCGTCTTTTGCACAAATTCCGCCTCGAAGGAGTGCAACGGCTGCCCTTGGCGCACGATGTCGAGCACCTCGGCCACCAGATCGCTCGAGATCCCGCGACTCTCCTGCACCAATTCCCGGCCGTTGTCCGAGGCGAAGCTCGCCCACAACCCGCGCACGCGACCGGCGTTGTCGGCCAGCACTCCGACCAGATCATCCGGCGCGTTGACCAGCGAGGCGACCTCGATATTGCTGTCGCGGAACATCACCGAGCGCGACAGCGGCAACTGCAGGGCGTCCACATTGGCGATGGTGGTGGTACGGGATTGGATGCTGCCGCCGCCATCCATGCCCACGACATTCACGCTCTCCCCGGGCTTGAGCTCCTCCGTGGCAAGCCGGGCCGCGCGCACCGGTGTCGCGCCGATGAGCCGCGGATCGTAATGAATCACCGCCAGATTATGTAGCGGATGGATATAGACGATGTCGCCCGGTATCTCGAGCGTGCCGCCGAAGGTCAGCCGCACATCGCCCATCGAGACCGGCACCGTGTTGCGATCGGTCACGAGCAGCCCGCGCTCGGCATCGATGATCACGCCGGTGCCGTGGTAATTGCGCTCCGTGACTCCCGAGATCGCATAGGGCATATCGAAATTGATGTACACGAGCGATGGCGCAAGCTCGGCCGCATGCTTGTCGTCGATGCGTGGCAACTGCGTCGAGGCGGGTGCAGGTGCGCCGACCGGCGGCACTGGCGGCGGGTCGCTGCACTGCCAATACCCGACGTGATCATCGCGCTCGCATTGTCGCGCCGGAAACCAGCGGCGGTCGATGCGTATCGAGCGCAGTTCGCTGCCGTTCGGATCGTCGATGGTCGAATAGCGTACGGCGACGCGAGCGCCTTCGCCGAGTCCGCCGACGACGGCGGCGAAGTCCGCCAGACTGTCGATTTTCTTCGAGTCCAGCGCCGTGATCAGCGCCCCGCGCGGCACGGCGCCGGCATCGAACATGTAGCCGGAGGCGGCGAGGAACACTCCACGCACCGGCCGATGAAACGCGCGCGCCTCCTGATAGGAGAGCGTGTGCAGGACGGCAGCGCCGAGCTCCAGGTAAGCCGCCGGCGTGATGGCGTCCAGGTCGTCGACCTGAAGCTTGGCGGTGTACAGCTTGCCGCCGCGCTGTAACTGCAGCTCGACACTCGCCCCGACCGAGTCATCGAGCACCGCTTCGAGTGGCTCGAAGCGCGTCACCAGGACGCCATTGACGCGCACCAGCACGTCACCGGGCTGCATGACCCCATCACTGCCCGAGCCCGGTTGCACATCCCATACGACCAGCATGCCGGTGCCGTCGGGTTGCGCCTTGCGTACCTCGGCCTCGGTGGCCTCCTGCAGACCGAGCCGGCGCAGCTCGTCATAGGGCCGGTAGCGAAATTCGGTCTGCAGTGTGCCGCGCGCGACCGGCTTGCCCTGCTGGATCAACTGCAGCGCGCGACGCACACGATCGAGCGGGAGGTAGAAACTCGAAGCCGCGCCGGTGGCGCCGCCGGCGTTCAGCGCCACCACGCGCCCGTGGATATCGACCACGGGGGAGCCCGAAGAGCCGCCCGAGGTGCCGGAGGCGGCCTGTATATAGAAGGTATTGAAGTCGTTGTAGCGGCCGAGGCCGTACTCAGGCGCCTCGCGATCCAACCGCGCCAGCGTGCCGGCGAGTATGGACAATTGTTCGCCGGCATTATTGCCGATCACGCGGATCTCCCGGCCGATCTGCGCAGCCTGCGGGGCCAGCGGCAGCGCCTTGGGGGCGATGAAGTGCAGCTTGCTCGGATCGTAGTGATAGAAACCGAAGTCGTGGACTGGATCGCGATAAACCGGATAGAGCTGCACCTCCTCGCGATTGAGAAACGTCGCCTCGGCGGTGACGGGTCCGGGCGTCACGACGTGCCGGTTGGTCAGAATCAGACCTCGCTCGGCATCGACGACGAAGCCGGTGGCCTGCGCCGATACGTTGCGCTCGGTATCGAAGGCGCGGGCCTGATCGATCTGAATCGCCACCACGCTCCCGGCGATACGCTCGAGCGTGGCCGCCCAATCGGCCGCCGAGGCTTCCTCGACGGCCGGGATCGCCAAGGGCGGATGGGCGCTGCCCGCGCTCACCGCCGCCTGACCTGCTGCTGCGGCCGCTGCGAGCGGCGTTGCAGTGGGCGCCGCGGGCGGCGCGGCCCACACCAGGGCGCCCGGCAGCACGGCCAGGGCCGCCAACGCCGTCCAGGCGAGCTTCGGACGCTGCTGCTTGCCGCTATAGCGCATAACCAAAGTCCGCACGGAAGCGATCGCTGAATTCCTGTGGACTGCAGCGATGCTGCTGTGTGCCGTGCTGCTCGATCTTGATCGCCGCCAGGAGCGCGGCGGTGCGTCCGGTCGTCGGCCAGTCCAGCCCGCCTGCCAGGCCATAGAGCAGCCCGGCGCGGTACGCGTCGCCACAGCCGGTCGGATCGGCGAGCCGGGAGGCACTCGCGACCGGGATCTCCAGCCGCACGCCGTCGACATAGATCCAGGAGCCCTCCGCGCCGCGTGTGACGATGAGCGCGCGCACCTGCGCGCCGATCCGTTCGAGCGACCAGCCGGTGCGCTCGGCCAGCAGGCTCGCCTCGTAATCGTTGACCGCGACCCAGCTCGCACGCGCGATGAACTCGCGCAGCTCCTCACCGCCGAACATGGGCAAGCCTTGTCCTG
>JBELAR010000155.1:0-4698 GCA_049508555.1 Steroidobacteraceae bacterium | reverse complement strand
TGCCGCCGTTTCGACGCGAGCTCAGTAACGCACAGCATGCGCTGGCCGTGCTGCTCGGGCGCGCTCCGGGGGAGTGGAGCGCGCCGGACTTCGATCTCGACGAATTCGCTCTACCCGCACAGTTGCCCGGCACATTGCCCTCCGAGCTGGCCCACCGCCGGCCCGACGTCCTGGCGGCCGAGGCGCAGTTGCATGCCGCGACCGCCGCGGTCGGCATCGCCGCGGGCAATCTCTATCCGCAGATCAGCCTCGCGGGAACCGCTGGCCTGCAGGCGACCGCCTTGCACGCGCTCTTCGATGCCAGCAGCAATGCGGGCGGTCTGACCGGCAGTCTCACGGCACCCTTGTTCGACCATGGCGCGCTGCGCTCCCGCGAGCGCGCGGCGGTGGATGCGATGCATGCCTCGCTGGCGAGCTATGAGCAGGTCGTACTGCGCTCCTTCGCCCAGGTCGCCGATGCGCTCGAGTCCTTGGATCACGACGCCGAGCTCTTGCGAAGCGAGCAGTCTGCGGTCGCGATCTCGGGCGAGAATCTGGCTCTGACCCGGGAGAGCTACAGCGCGGGCAACACGGGTGTGGTGCAAGTGCTCGACGCGCAGCGTCAGAGCCAGCAGGCGCGCCTGGGACTGGTTCGAGCCCAGTCGCAGCGCTATCAGGATACGGTACAATTGCTCCTGGCTCTGGGGGGTCGATTGCCTTCGGGCTCGTGAACCAGAGAACCACAATGATATTGGGGGTCACATGAACACGACGGTCCGCTCCAGTGCCGCCTTATCGCTCCTTCTCGCCTCCGGTGCGCTCGTTGCCGCGGCGCCCATCAAGGTGCCACCTTATATTGCGGCAGCCGTCGCCGACCCCAGTCGGCCCGAGGCCGACCGCGCACGCGACGTGAACCGCAAGCCGGCCGAGGTCATCGCCTTCGCCGGCATCAAGCCCGGAGATCAGATCGCTGAGCTCATGCCGGGCGGCGGATATTTCACGCGCATTTTCTGCCTGATCGCCGGGCCCAAGGGACATGTCTATACGGTGCATGTGACGCCCGCGGTGCCCAGGCCGCCGCCGGCTGCCGGGAGCGCCGCGCCGCCGCCGCCACCACCCAATCCCTGCACCAACCTCAGCGATCAGAGCCAGAGCGCCGCCGACTTAAGCTTGCCCGCGAGCCTCGACGTGGTCTGGACCTCGGAGAACTACCACGATCTGCACAATGCCGCGTACGGTCCGCCGGATATGAAGGCCTTCGACAGCGTGATTTTCAAGGCGCTCAAGCCCGGCGGCGTGTTCATGGTCGAGGACCATGCGGCTGAGCCCGGATCCGGCGGCCGCGACACCGGGACCTTGCACCGCATCGATGTGGAGTTGGTCAAGCAGGAAGTCACCAGCGCCGGCTTCGTGTTTGAGGCCGCCAGCGATGTCTTGCACAACGCGGAGGATCCGCATCAGGCCAAGGTATTCGAGCTCAAAGGCACGAGCGACAAGTTCCTGCTCAAATTCCGCAAGCCGCGGCACTGATCGGGCAGAAGTCCGGGGACGGGACGGAGCGGGGACGGAGCGGGCCGGAAGCCCTAGCGTGGCCGGCGAATGATTCCGAGACGCTGCATCTGCGGCGAGGTGGCGGGAGCCGTCACCTTGGACATGGGCTGAGCGGCTCCGGGGCCAGTGCGGCCCTGGCTGCTCGAGGCCGCCGCTGCGGCCGCCGGCACGGCGGGCGCCGTCAACGGTTGAAGCGTCGGCTGAGTCTTGACGGGGACATGAGCGCGCACGGGCATCATTTCCACTTGCACGCTCAAGCGGCGCAATTCACCGCTGCGCAGCACCCCGACACCCACGACCTGGCGCGCCAGGGGCTCGCCGCGGTCGTTGCGCACCTCCAGCACGACACAATACTCACAGGGTTCGCTCGACTTGGTGTGGGCAATCGTGCCATCGACGCTGAGGGCGCAATAGCCCTCACCGGCCTCGAGTGGTGCTCCAGTGCCGCTGAAGCGCAGGTGGTGCTTGCACCCCGGGCAGATCGGGGCGCTTTCGAGCACAGTCGCCTTGCAATGCGGACAGACGCGCGTCGCGCCTGGATTGCCTGAGCGCGGGCTGTTCATATCGAGCGAGTGGTCCCCTTGAGCTCGAGTGCCGTGTGCTTCTCCTCACCCCAACCGAACTCGACGTGTCCGCGCATGCGCGCGCCAGCCGCCACCGTGATCGAGGCGGCCTTGACGTCCCCCACAATCACGCCGGTGGATAATACGTCCACTTGCTTGGCGGCATCCACATTGCCCTGCAATTCCCCGCCGACCACGACCAGGCCGGCACGCACCTGGCCCTCAAGCCGGGCGCCCGGGTCGATACGGAAATTGCCATCCACCTGCACGTCGCCCTTGAAGCGGCCGGCTATGCGCACGTCACCGCCGCCCACGATCTTGCCTTCGATGGCCAGTTCTGCGGCAATCACGGATTCCCCGCCGGGCGGGCGCGGCGCGGCCCGCTTGGCCGCTTCCACCGCCGGGTGAGCCTCGACCGGTGGCCGTTCGACCTTGCCGTGCAATTCAGTCACGCTCGTCGGCCCGCTCGTGGCGGCAGGCGCACCGCCCGCTGACGGCGTCGGTGTCGGGCTGGTCTCTTTCCATAAAGCCATGAGCAGATCCTCCAGTTAGCAAGCAAAATGCGTAATTGAACAAGTTACCCCCAAACGGGCATAGAAAACCACTGTCTGAGCTCGGAGACAAGATGCAGTCGACTACTTTCGCCGCAGTCCAGCACAGGAATCAGTGTGCATGGCTAATGTGACAGAGAGACCCAAGGATAGACCCAAGGCCAAATCGCTGCGCCCGTTGCGCGCCTTGCTGCCGTTTCTGGCCCCGCATCGCTGGATTCTGCTCAGCGCCGCGGCGGCGCTGCTGGTCGCGGCCGGGGCCATGCTGGCGCTGCCCATAGCGCTGCGCCAGCTCATCGATCACGGCCTCGCCGCCAACAACGTCGGCGTCATAAACCGCTATTTTCTAGGCTTTTTGGCGGCGGCCGTCGTCTTTGGGGTGTTCGCGGCGCTACGCTTCTATCTGGTGACCTGGCTCGGGGAGCGCGTGGTCGCCGACCTGCGCGAGGCGGTATACCGGCGTGTCGTGCGCATGGATCCGACCTTCTTCGAGGTCACGCGCACCGGGGAGGTGCTCTCACGCCTGACCGCCGATACCACGCTGGTCCAGGCGATCTCGGGAGTGAACCTATCGATCACCCTGCGCTCGGTACTCAACCTGATCGGCGCGCTGGTCATGCTGGCGCTCACCAGCGCCAGGCTCATGGCCGTAATCCTGGTGCTGATCCCGCTGGTGATCGTGCCGCTCATCGTGGTCGGGCGACGGGTGCGCCGGCTCTCGCGCACCGCGCAGGACCGCATCGCCGACACCAGCAGCCTGGTCGATGAGACCCTCAATGCGATTCAGACGGTCCAGGCCTTCACGCTCGAGGAACTGCAGAGCCGCCGCTATGCGGCGGCCGTGGAGCAGAGTTTCGCCGCCGCCATTCGCCGCAGCCGCGTGCGTGCCGCACTGACCGCGATCGGAACCATGCTGGTCTTCGGCGGTATCACCTACGTGCTCTGGCTCGGTGCGCAGGCGGTGCTCGCCCATCGCATGACTTCGGGCCAGCTCAGTCAGTTCCTGGTGTACGCGGCCATCGTCGCCGTGGCAGCGGCCGCGCTCACCGAAATGTGGGGCGAAATGCAGCGTGCGGCCGGCGCGATGGAGCGGCTCGCGGAATTGCTGGCCGCCGAGCCGGCCATCGTCGCACCGGCGCAGCCATTGCTGCTGCCCGCGCGGGTGCGCGGTGACATCCAGTTCGATCGAGTCTGCTTTCGCTACCCCTCGCGCCAGCACAGCCTCGCGCTATCGGACTACAGTCTCGATGTACGCAGCGGGGAGACCGTGGCGGTGGTCGGGCCCTCCGGGGCGGGCAAGAGCACCAGTTTCCAGCTTTTGCTGCGCTTCTACGACCCAGAAAGCGGCGCTATACGTATCGATGGCCGTGATATCTCCCAGCTCCGCCCCGAGGATCTGCGCCGGCAGATCGGCTTCGTGCCGCAGGATACGGTGCTGTTCGGGGCGAGTGCCCGCGAGAACATCGGCTACGGCCGCCCGGGCGCCAGCGATGCGCAGATCGAGGCGGCGGCGCGGGCCGCAGCGGCGGATGAGTTTCTGCGGGCGCAGCCAGCCGGCTACGACACCATTCTCGGCGAGCGTGGTACCAGGCTGTCCGGCGGGCAGCGCCAGCGCATCGCCATCGCGCGCGCAATCCTCAAGGATCCGCCCATCCTGCTGCTCGATGAGGCCACCAGTGCGCTGGATGCCGAATCGGAGCGCCTGGTGCAAGCGGCACTGGGCGAGCTCATGCGCGATCGTACGACGCTCGTGATCGCACATCGGCTGGCGACCGTGCAGAAGGCGGACCGCATCGCCGTGCTGGAGGCGGGGCGCGTCGTGGCGGTGGGCACGCACGCGCAGTTGCTCAACGACAGTCCGCTCTATGCGCGCCTGGCCGCCCTGCAGTTCAACGCCGCGGAGGAACTGCAGGCGGTTTGATCCTCCCGGCGCGAGTTGCGGTACCGCGTCCGGATGCTAGAATCGCGCGCCTCGTGGGGCGGTAGCTCAGTTGGGAGAGCGTCGCGTTCGCAATGCGAAGGTCGAGGGTTCGATCCCCTTCCGCTCCACCATT
>JBELAR010000154.1:0-4701 GCA_049508555.1 Steroidobacteraceae bacterium | reverse complement strand
CCGGTACCGGTACCGGCACCGGCACCGGCGACAGCGTGACGATCGGCAATGACACCTCCACTGTTTCGACGAACATCCAGAGCTTCGTGACGGCCTACAATACGATGCAGAGCGCGCTCGCCACGCTCGGCAGCTATGATGCGAGCACCGGCACGGCCGGGCCGATGATGGGCAATCCGATACTCACGGGCGTGCAGAACGAGATCCAGGAAGCGCTCAACAGCGTGGTCGGCACCTCGAGCTACAACACTCTTCCCAGCGTTGGTATCACTCAGAACAGCGACGGCTCGCTCTCGGTCGACACCGGTACACTGCAGACGGCGCTGACGAGCAACTTCAACGCGGTCAGTCAATTGTTCAGCGGCAGCAACGGTGTCGCCGCGCAGCTCAATTCCCAGATCAACACCGAGCTCAGCAGCGACGGTTCGATCACCGACTATGGACAGACGCTGACCAGCCAGAACAACGCGCTCGCGACGCAGACCACCGCACTCGATGCGCAGATGTCCGCGCTGAGTGCGAGCCTGACGCAGCAGTACTCATCGCTCAACACCTTGCTGTCATCGCTGCAGAGCACTTCTTCCTACCTGACGCAGGCATTCGCCGGCCTGCCGACCGTGCAGGGCACACCCAGCGCCTGAGTGGACATTCCTGCGTGGCAGCTCAAGTTCGCCCGCAAATCGCCGATAAATGCTCTATCAAGAATCGATGGAGCATCGGGCAGTGAGCGTCTACGCAAGAAACTCGAAGCTGGCCGCTTATCAGAGCGTCGCGGTGCATGGCGGGGTCGCGGACGGCGATCCGCACCGGCTCGTGCTGATGCTCATGGATGGGGCACTCGAGCGCATGCTGCTGGCGCGCGGCTACCTGGAGCGCGGCGAGATTGCAAAGAAGGCGCAGGCACTGCATCAATGCGTCAATATCGTCAACGAGCTGCGCGGAGCGCTCAATCTCACCGAGGGAGGCGCGTTGGCGCTCAATCTGCGCGACCTCTACGATTACATGTTGCGCCAGCTATTGCAGGCCAACGTGAACAACGACGCAGGATGCATCAAGGAAGTCACCGGGCTACTCGGCGAGATTCGCGGTGCCTGGTTGGCCATCGGCCCCGAGACGCGCAGATCTGGCGCGCCGCAGGCGAGCGAACCTAAGCGCTAAGGCGTAGGATCGCGTTATGTACGAGGGAGTCGATACCGTCGTGCTCTACAACGAGCTGGCCTATCAGGATGTGTTGCCGGTGCAATGGCAGGCGACTCCCGGACCGCCCGACAGCTTCCAGCTGGTCGGACTCGATGAGGCGAACCTGTTGCTGTTGCAGGCCTGCGTGGCAGTCGAGGAGTATCCCTCGCGTGACAAGCCCGAGGAGGTGGCGCCCGTCTCCGGCGAGATCGCACGGCTGGATTTCAAGCTCAACCTGATCCTGCACCTGTTGTCGCGATTGTTGCAGCGGGAGCCCATGCCGCCCGCGACTGCGGTCCAGTTCAACGCACTCGGCGCCTCGTGGATCGCCTTCGGGGTGCCCCCCGCAGTCGGCGCACAGGGCCTGTGCCGTATCCAATTGCGCAGCTCCCTGCCGCAGCCGCTGGAATTGCCGGCCCAGGTGACCGCGGTGGATGGCGCGAGCGTCCAGGTCAAGTTTCCGGCGCTCGCCGAAGGCGTCGTCGAGTTGATCCAACGCCTGGCATTTTTGCGTCACCGGCGTCGCATTGCCGAGCGGCGCAAGGCGCGCGACGGCTGAGCATTGCAGCTCGCAGGTCATCGATCTGCCGCATCGACCTGCCGCGTTGGCCAGGCCATGGACGCTCAGCGGCCAAACTGCGACGCAGTGCATGGGCAATGTGTGACGGCAATCCAACGCCTCGCGAGGCACGACGCCTATTCTGTCAAGCAACAGGAACCGAGGGAAACGCATGTCCATGGTCGACCGTGCTGCTTTGACTGTGCCCTACGGCGCCGCCCCAACCGGGCGTGATGCGTCGTCGAGATGTGCCGCGAACTCACTGGTGCTGCCGACCGGCAGCTCCGCCGCCATTCTTCATGTCAATCGCCTGATCAGCCAGGTCGCCCCCTTCGACAGCAACGTGCTGATACTCGGCGAGTCCGGCACCGGCAAGGAAGTCGTGGCACGAGCGATTCATCAGAGCTCCGCGCGCGCGGCGCGGCCCTTCGTGCCGATCAACTGCGGCGCGATACCCTCGGAGTTGCTCGAGAGCGAGTTATTCGGCCACGAAAAGGGTGCCTTCACCGGCGCGCTTGCCCTGCGCAAAGGCCGCTTCGAGCTCGCGGAGGGTGGCACGATCCTGCTCGATGAGATCGGCGACATGAATCCGGCCATGCAGGTCAAGCTGTTGCGAGTGCTGCAGGAACGCAGCTTCGAGCGCGTCGGCAGCTGCGTGATGCAGCGCTGCAATGTACGCATCATTGCCGCGACGCACCGCAATCTCGAGGAGGCGATCTGCAAGGGCACATTTCGCGAAGACCTGTTCTATCGTCTGAACGTGGTGCCGATCGAGATGCCGCCGTTACGCGCGCGCGGCGAGGATTTGCCGCTGCTCATCGCCGACCTGGCCGAGCGCGTGCGCGCCTCGGGCCGGCAGACCGTGCAGTTCACGCCCGCAGCGCTCGCTGCCATGCAGGCCTACCGCTGGCCCGGTAACGTGCGCGAACTCGGCAATCTGATCGAACGCTTGTCCATCCAATGCTCCAATCGGGTGGTTGGCGTCGCTGATCTGCCGCCGCGCTATCGACCTCCCGACTGGTCGCCGTGCGCCGAGCCGATTCCGGAGGTCGTTCGCTGCGAGGCGTTACTGAGCGCGGCGCCTGCCGTTGCCGCGGCGCCCGCTGCGGATTTGTGCCAGGACGAACTCGCCGACGATGAGGCGCAAGCGGCCATGGATCCACACTACGCCGATGCCCTGCTCGAGGGGATTCCGAGCGGCTTTGATCTGCGGCTGCACCTTGAGACCCTGGAACAACGTCTGATCCTGCGCGCCATGGAGGCTGCCGGCGGTACCGTCGCACGTGCGGCGCGCCTGCTCGGACTGCGACGCACGACGCTGGTGGAAAAGCTGCGCAAGTATTCGTTGGGCAACTCCGACGCGGTGGCGCCGGGTTATTGACGTCCGAACCGGCGGCAATCCCCTGCCGTCGTGAGCCTCGTCACAATTTGACGGCGGCACGCAAATTGCTATCTGAGCTTAAGACCAAGTAAATCTTGGAAAGCTCAGGAATCAATCGATGCAGACGCCCGTACCAACGCCGAGCAGCGCCCAGCGCGAACGGATCAGTGCCGCTAATGCGCATGATCCCATCGCCTGCGCGCCCTCATCGCGGCTGCTGATGGAGCTGGCGAGGCGCGTTGCCGGCAGCGAGTGCACGATAATGATTTCCGGGGAGTCTGGTACCGGTAAGGAAGTGATGGCGCGCTACATTCATCGTCACTCGATGCGCAGTGGCGGGGTTTTCACGCCGGTCAACTGCGCCGCCATTCCCGAGACGATGCTCGAGGCCATGCTGTTCGGCTGGGAGCGAGGAGCCTTCACCGGCGCGCACGGCGCCCACCCAGGGAAATTCGAGCAGGCACAGGGCGGTACCTTGCTGCTCGATGAGATCTCCGAGATTCCGCTCTCGCTGCAGGCGAAGTTGCTGCGGGTGCTGCAGGAGCGCGAGGTCGAGCGACTGGGCGCCCGCGCCGCGGTGAGTCTCGATGTACGCGTGATCGCCGCCACCAACCGGCGCCTGCGCGAGGAAGTGGCCGCCGGACGTTTTCGCGAGGATCTCTACTACCGCCTCAACGTGTTTCCAATCACGCTGCTGCCGTTGCGCTCGCGCCGCGACGACGTGCTGCCGCTGGCGATGAGGCTGCTGGCCGCGCATTGCCGCGCCGGGGAGCGTATCCCCGCGTTGTTGCCCTCCGCCGCGCAACTACTGCTGACCTACGGCTGGCCCGGCAACGTGCGCGAGTTGGAAAACGTCATGCAACGCGCGCTGGTGCTGTGCGACGGGGATCTGATCCGCGACACGCACATCGTGTTCGAGGCCGCGACAGAGGAAGCCCGAACGCCGAGCGCGGCGCACGCGCCACCGGCACCGCAGTCGCAGGCGCCGGCCACACTCGAGCCATTGTTCGAGAGCGAAGCGGCGCGCGGCAGCGCGCATGGCGCGCTGGCGCAATCGCTGGCACTGGCGGAGCAGAAAATCATTCTCGAGGCACTGCGCAGCAGCGATAGCCGTGAGCGCGTGGCCAAGCGACTCGGCATCAGTCCTCGCACCTTGCGCTACAAGGTCGCGCGGCTGCGCGACGCGGGCATTGATTGCGGTGAGACAGCGGAAATCGGCGGAGACGCAGCGTGAGCAACATGGCGATCGATCAGGTGTTGGCGCAGATTCGCAGCCTCTCGGCACAGGCCGCCGCAGGGCCCAGCCCCGCGGCGGGCGCGCTCGGTGGCCTGGGCGCGCTCACACCGGCCGCAGGCGGCGCGAGCGCCGCGCCAGCCTTCGGCCAGATGCTCAAGCAGGGCATCGATTCCGTGAATCAGACTCAGCAGAGCGCCAGTGCACTGGCCGATGCCTGGGAGCGTGGTACTCCTGGGGTAGACCTGGCCAAGGTGATGATCGAGAGCCAGAAGGCGTCGGTGTCGTTTCGTGCCCTGACCGAAGTGCGCAATCGCCTGGTCACCGCGTATCAAGACATCATGAACA
>JBELAR010000153.1:0-4724 GCA_049508555.1 Steroidobacteraceae bacterium | reverse complement strand
GGCCGCTGATGGCAACGCGATAGAGCAATACGGCCAGCGCACCGAGCAGCGCGAGTCCCACCAGAGTGCCGCTGAGTCCCCCGAGCTGCAGTGATGCCGGCAGCGCGAGCACGTCGGCGCGGCCCGAAGCAACGATCGGTATGGCGAGGATCACGCCGGTCAGGGATTCCCCGGCGATCATGCCGGCCGCGAACAGCATACCGCCGCCCGCCAGGCTCTCGGTGCCGCCGCCGCGCACGCGCGCCGCGAAATGAGCCAACAGACCGCCGACAAAGATGGGTACCGAAATATCGATCGGCAAATAGATGCCGACGGCCACGGCCAGTACCGGGGTGCGAAAGGCGCTCCCCTGCACGCGCAGCCATTGGTCGAGAATGATGACCAGCAGGCCCAGTGCGACCCCGATGTTGATCATGCCCCAGGGCAGACTGCCGCCGAACAGTCCCCGGGCAACGGCAGCCATCATGGTGGCCTGCGGCGCCAGCAACGGATGCGGATGGGCGGCGTCCGGAACACCGATACCATAGGCGTGGGCCAGCAGATTGAGCACCGGCGCGAGCACGGTGGCACAGGTGACGGCGCCGATGCACAGCATGAGCTGCTGCCGCCACGGGGTGGCACCGATGAGCTGCCCGCACTTGAGGTCCTGCACGTTATCGCCGGCGATCGAGAGTGCGCAGCAGACGGCCGCACCGATCATGACCGCGGCCACCGGACCCACGCGCGCATCGCCATGTGTGAGCACCAGCAGCAATCCCGAGGCCGCCAGAATGGTGGCGATGATCATGCCCGACACCGGGTCGTTGGAACTGCCGACCAGTCCCGCCATGTAGCCGGAGACCGAGCAGAACAGGAACGCCAGTGCGATCATCGCGAAGGTCATCGGGATGCTGATGAGCAGGCTCCCCACCACCGAGTCGTACATCAGCATGAGCGGCAGGGAGACCGCGATCACACCGAGGATCGCGAATCTCATCGGTATGTCGCGCTCGGTCTCGGGAATGGCCGTGGCGAAGGCGCCGCGCGCCGCGCGCGTCGCGGCAAAGCCGGCCCGTACGCCCGCGAGCAGCGAGCCACGCAGTGCAATCAGCGTCCAGATGCCGCCGATGAGCATGCCGCCCACGCCGATGAAGCGCACCTGCAGTGACCAGAGCGTACCGGCCGCGTCCGCTGCCGAGAGCCCGGCGACCTTGGCCGCGAGCGCGGGATTGTCGCCGAGATAATAGCTGGCGTAGATGGGTATGGCGATGTTCCAGGAGATCACACCGCCGGCGAGCATCACGATGCCGACGTTCGCGCCGCAGATGTAACCGACGCCGAGCAGTGCCGGGGACACATTGGTGCTCAGATAGGCGATGCCGCGTCCGACGTAGGCGGCCACCGTGGCGGAGTCGGGTATCAGCCGCAGCCCGTTGGCTGCCGTGAGCTTCACGAGCGCCCCGGCTGCCGCGGCGAGCGACAATAGCTTTGCCCCGTGCCTGGGATCGGCCCCGGCCCGCAACACCTCAGCGGCCGCCGTGCCCTCGGGAAAGGCCAGCTTCTGCTCGATGATCAGTGCGCGCCGCAGCGGCACGGAAAACAGCACCCCGAGCACGCCGCCCAACGCGGCAAAGCCGAACACCCAGCCGTAACGGTAATCGTGCCAGGCGCCGAGCATCACGAGCGCGGGGGTCGTGAAGATCACGCCGCTTGCCACGGAGGAGCCCGCGGAGCCCCCCGTCTGAACGATGTTGTTCTCCAGTATGCCGCCGCCGCCCAGCACCTTGAGCACGGCCATCGACACCACGGCCGATGGAATCGCCGAGGCCACCGTCATGCCCGCGAAGAGACCGAGGTAAGTGTTGGCAGCGCCCATGAGCACCGCCAGCGCGATGCCGAGTACGACGGCGCGCAGCGTCAATTGCGGCGCGGGGACTGCACCGAGCAGGTCGGGCTCGCGCGCCCCGGCATTCATGCGGGTCGCTCCCACATCCGGGTAAAAAACACGGTCGCCAGTCCAGTCGGATAATCAGAAAAGCTGCCCCTCACACCGAACCCTGCTCCGGATTGGCGTCCTCCGCCTCGACGCTGCTGCGGCGCAGTATCGCCGCAAACAGGATGCCGCCCTCATAGAGCAGGTACATGGGCAGCGCCATCGCCGTCTGTGAGAGCACGTCCGGCGGCGTGAGTATCGCGGCTACGATGAACACGCCGATGAGCACGTAGCCGCGTACCGAGCGCAGCTTCTCGAGTGTGATCAGATTGCTGAGCACCAGCAGCACCACGGCGACTGGGGTCTCGAAGGCCACGCCGAAGGCGACGAACAGCGTGAGGGCGAACTGCAGATAATTGGTCACGTCGGCCATGAGTTGCACGTTGCGCGGCGTGGTCGCGACGAAGAAGCGGAACACCAGCGGAAAGACGAAGAAGTAAGAAAAAGCCACGCCCAGATAAAACAGCACGATCGCGGAGATCAGCAACGGCACCGCGAAGCGCTTCTCCTTGCGATACAGGCCCGGTGCGACGAAGGCCCAAATCTGATAGAGCACGTACGGCATCGCAATGAGTAGACCGGCGACCAGGGCGAGCTTGAGCGGCGCGGTGAACGTGGCGGTCACCGTGGTCGCGATGAGCTTCTGACCGGGGGGTAGCTTCGCGACCAGCGGTTTGGTGAGGAGATCGAAGATCGGGTTCGAATAATAGGCGCAGGGCAGAAACGCGATCAGTACGGCGATCGCGGCCCGCAGCAGGCGGGTACGCAGCTCGAGCAGGTGGGAGATCAGCGTGCCTTCCGGCAGCGGCTCACTGTCCTCGCTCATGCACTTCCAAAGGCGGCGCGGCCGGATGATTCTGGAGGGGGGTGGCGCCGGGCGCCGCCGCCTGGGGTGGCGCCGGCTCGGCAGTCACGGCTTCGGCTGCCACGGGTGCGGGCACGGGTTCCGGAATATCGAAGAGCATTTCGCCGGGAGCCGCCTCGCTGGAGGGTGCCACCGCGGGGGCCGGGGGTGGCGCCGCGGACGGCGGCATCTCCCAGGGTGGCACCTCCGGGGGTGGCGGCTCCGGGGCTACTGCCTCGGGGGGTGGTGTCTCTGGCGTTGGTGCGGCCGCCTCGGCTGCCGGCGCCGGTGTCACGGGCGCCGGTGTCACGGGCGGCGGGGTAGTGGGCGGAGGCGTGGCGGTCTTGGCGGCAGCCGCGTCCCGCTCCCGCAATTCCACGGCCCGATTGAAGGTCTCGGCTTCCTGCTCGAGCTGCTCGCGAAACTGGCGCGCCATGTGCCGGGCACGTCCGATCCAGCGGCCGACCGTGGCGGCCACCCGGGGCAGCTTTTCCGGCCCCAGCACCACCAGCGCTATGCCGAAAATCACCAGTATTTCGGAAAAGTCGATCCCGAACATTGCACGCCGCGGATGCCCTGCCCGCGCTCAGGCGTGGGGCGAGGGCTTGCTCTCGGGACTGTGCTGCGGTGCCTTGGCGGCAACTTCAGGAAACTCCGCGTCCTTGGCCGGAGGAGCTGGAATCTGCTTCGCCGCTTCCTCGCTGTCGCCGTCGTTCATGGCCTTCTTGAAACCGCGGAAGGCTGAGCCCAGGTCGGAACCGAGCGTCTTGATCTTCTTGCCGCCGAATACCAGCAGCACGATCAGCAATATGATCAGCAGATGTTTGGGGGCGAATAGATCCATGGCGCGCTCCGGGCGATCGAGGGCCCTTGTCTTCAGGCGTACGGTCCATCATAGGGCATTTGGCGCTGCACAACTAACTGTCCGCTCGGGGATATCGGGCAGGCTTCACGGTTCCGGGCTTTGGAGCCAGAAGGTCACCGGACCGTCGTTGACGAGCGCCAGCTGCATGTGCGCGCCAAACTGACCGGAGGCCGTATTGCCATGCGCGGCGCGCGCCTGGGTCAGCAGGTGGTCGAACAATAAATTGGCCTGCTCGGGCGGCGCGGCGGGAGAGAATGAAGGCCGGTTGCCGCGGCCGGTGTCGGCAGCCAGGGTGAACTGGGGTACCAGCAGCAACCCGCCGCCCTGCTCCCTCAGGCTCAAAGCCATACGTCCGCTCGCATCGGGGTACAGGCGGAAATCGAGCAGACGCTGCAACAGCCGATCGGCGCGCGCGCGGTCGTCGCTGCGCACGACCGCGATCAGGGCCAGCAGACCGTGGCCAATGGCTGCGATCGTGCTGCCATCGACGCGTACGCTGGCCTCGGTGACCCGCTGAATCAGTGCAATCATGCAGTGGTAAATCGCCGCTTCAGTCCGTACACTTTAGCGCTGATGCTCAAGATCCTGCTCACGATCGCGTGCCTCGGCGCCTGCGTATCGGCGCGCGCTGCTGGCGACGTCGAACGCGGCAAGGCACTTTCCTACACCTGTCTCGGGTGCCACGGCATCGACGATTACAAGAACGTCTACCCGACCTACAGCGTGCCCGAACTGGCCGGGCAGCATCCCGAATACATCGTCGCGGCGCTCAGGGAATACAAGAGCGGGGAGCGCTCGCACGCCACCATGCACGAGCAGGCCACCGCGCTCTCCGACCAGGACATGCAGGACATCGCCAGCTACTTCGCGGGCAGCACCTTGAAGTCCGGTGCGGCGCCGGTCGGCACGCCGCCCGCGAAGGTCGCGCAGCTCTGCGTGGCCTGCCATGGCAAGGAAGGCGTTGGTATTACCGGAGACTACCCGACCCTGGCCGGGCAGCATGCGGACTATCTCGCGCGTGCGCTCGAGGAGTACCAGCGTGG
>JBELAR010000152.1:0-4742 GCA_049508555.1 Steroidobacteraceae bacterium | reverse complement strand
GCGCGCACCGCCTCTTGCAGCTGCGCCTCGCTGATACCGGTGGCGCCAAAGATGATATTGCTGCGAATCGTATCGTTGAACAGCACCACATCCTGGCTGACGAGGCTGATCTGGCGGCGCAGATCGAACAGACGGTACTCGCGGATATCGACGCCGTCGATCAGCACGCTGCCGGCGCTCGGATCGTAGAAGCGCGGCAGCAGCGACACCAGGGTCGACTTGCCGCTGCCCGAGCGCCCGACGATCGCCGTGGTCGTACCGGCCGGCACGCTCAGAGAGATGTCGCGCAGCACGTGACCTTTTTCCAGGGCGTACTCGAAGCTCACGTGACGAAACTCCACCTCGCCGCGGGCACGCTCCAGTGGATGGTTGCCCCCCTCGGGTTCGGTCGGGGCATCGAGCACCTCGAATACGCTCGCGCCGGCGGCGATACCCTGCTGCAGCGGACCGGCGACGTTGAGCACGCGCCGCAGGGGCTGCGGTATCTGCACCAGCGCGATCAAAAACGGGAAGAACAGGGCGATCGAGAGCTCGCCGGCCTCGATTTGACGGTTGGCAATGTACAGCACACCGGCCAGCCCCAGCGCCAGGATCATCTGCACCGTCGGATTGCTGCTCGAGCGGGCTGAAATCAGCCGCACGTTGGTGCGGCGATTGAGCTCATTGGCGCTCTCGAACAGCGCACGGATGTGCGCCTGCGCGTTGAATACCTTGACCACGCGATGCGCATCGAGCGCCTCCTTGGCCACGCGCGTGACGTCGCCCATCGAATTCTGAATTCGTGTGCTGTAGCGACGGAAGCGGATGTTGACGTTGCGTACCAGCCAGGCAATGGCCGGTGCGGCGAGCAGCGAGTAGAGGGCCAGCTTCCAGTTGAGCCAGAACAGCGCGCCGATATTGATCGCTATGGCGAGGGAATCGCGGATGATGACCGTCAGCGAATCGGTCGTTGCGGCAGCCACGAGCTCGGTGTTGTAGGTGAGGCGCGTGAGCATCGTGGCCGTGGAGTCGCGATCGTACTGCGCGGTCGGCAGGCGCAGATACTGCGCGAACAGGTCGCTGCGGATCGCCTTGATGACCTGTCGCCCCACCCAGGATGGAAAGTAATTGGCCAGATAGTCGCCGCCGCCGCGCACCAGAAAGATCACGATCACACCGAGGGGCAGCAGCGCCAGCACGCGCGGGTTGCGCTCGAGCGTCAGCACATCGCGCAGATAGGTCTTGATGAAGTTGATCGTGATCAGATCGCTGCCCGCGTACAGCATCATGCCGAGCACGCCGATCAGGTACATGCCCAGATGCGGTCGGGCATAGCCGAGCAAGCGTCGATATACGCTGCGCGCGTCCGTGGTGCTTGCGGCGCTGGCCGGGCTGCCGGGCGCAGCGCGGTTCAAGGCGCCGCCGCCCCCGCCTCGTTCACCGTGGCGAGATTCATCTGTGTGAATCCCAGACGACCCAGCACATCCATTGCAGTCACGACCGCCTGATGGCTGGCGCGACCGTCGGCCCGGATCGTGACCGGACCGGATCTGGATGCCGCCGTCGCGCTTCGCAGTACCGCGGCGCGCAAGGTGTCGGGGCTCGAGTTGACCAATTCGCGGCCGTTGACGAGGTAGGCGCCCGTCGCGCTGACCGTGACCACCAGGAGCTCGTTGCCGGCGCGCTCGCTGGGCGCCGCAGTGGCCTGCGGCAGCCGCACGCGCAGCCGCCCCTCCGCCGAGAAGTTCGAGGACAGCATGAAGAACACCACGAGCAGCAACACGACGTCGATCAGCGAGGTCACGTTGATCTCGGGCTCCTCCGGGCGGCGCGGCTTGAGGTTCATGGATTCAAGCCGGCAGCGCCTGCTGCTCCTCCGGTTGCTGCGCCGCCGCCTCGACCGCGTCCACCAGCTGCAATGCGTTCTTTTCCATCTCCACGACGATGCGCTCGACGCGGCCGCG
The DNA here is from genome assembly GCA_049508555.1 of Steroidobacteraceae bacterium. GTDB lineage: Bacteria > Pseudomonadota > Gammaproteobacteria > Steroidobacterales > Steroidobacteraceae > FEN-1191. Next base: position 2,799 of record JBELAR010000152.1, on the reverse strand, counting down.
CAGATAGCGGTAGGCGATCAGCGAGGGGATCGCGACGCACAGGCCCGCCGCGGTCGCCACCAGCGCCTCGGCGATGCCCCCGGAGAGCATGCGTGGATCTCCGGCGCCACCGGCATTGATCGCATTGAAGGCCTTGATGATGCCGGTCACGGTACCGAGCAGTCCGAGCAATGGCGATACGCCGGCGATCGTTCCCAGAGTGTTCAGGAAGCGCTCGAGTTCATAGACCACGTGTCGCCCGGTGTCCTCGAGCCGCTCCATGAGAATCTCCCGCGGCCGATGCCGGTTCTCGAGTCCCACGGCGAGGACCCTGCCGAGGGGCGAGTTCTGTTGCAACGCGCGGATGACCTTGTCATTGATCTGGTGTGCTTCGACCAGCTTCCAGACCTTCTGCATCAGATCGGGCGGCAGCACGCGCCGATCCTGCAGCGTCCACAGCCGTTCCAGTACGATCGCAACGGTCACAATCGAGCAGAGGATGATGGGCCACATCAGCGCTCCGCCCGCCTGCACGATTTCCCACATCTCTGGCGCCGACTCCTGCTCTGGACCTGCCTGGCTGCAGCTCCGTCTGGTTTCAGCCGCGGCGGGCGCATGATACCTAAAGCGCGCCGCCCAAAGCGCAAATTCGAGACGGCGCGCTTATGGCCGCCGCGCAGCAACTGCTAGAGTTGTGCTGTTATGCCTCGCAGACTCGTCAAGAAGCTGTCGCGGCTCATTCATGAGCGGCGCCACAAATGGTATCTCACCGTCTTCGGCGATCGGCTGACGGATGCGCATCTGTGGTCGCTCAATCGCCATTCCATCACCGCCGCGTTCGGCGTCGGTCTCGGCGTGAGCTTCATTCCGCTGCCGATACACCTGCCGCTGGTCGTGATCGCGGCGATCTGGTGGCGGTTGAATCTTGCCGTGGCCGTCGCTGCGACCTATATCGTCAATCCCTTCACGATGGTGCCGATCTATTATGCCGCCTATCGCGTCGGCGTCGCGCTATTGCGCCATCGACCGCACCATTTCGAATTCCAGCTGACCTGGAACTGGCTCGAGCACGGCCTGGGGCCGGCCTGGGCGCCCTTCCTGCTCGGCTGCCTGGTGTGCGGGTTGGTCTGCGGTTTTGGCGGGCGCTGCCTGCTCGAATACTCATGGCGGATCGCGACGATGCGCCGCTACCGCGCGCGCAAGGAACGGCGGCTCTACAAGCTCACCGGTTGACGCAGTACGCCGCCATCGAGTTCGAGCACCCGATCCATGCGTGCGGCCAGGCGCGGATCATGCGTGACGACCACCAGGCTCGTACCCAGTTCGTGGTTCAGTTCGAGCATCAGCGCGAATACCTGTTCGGCGTTGCGGCCGTCGAGGTTGCCGGTGGGCTCATCGGCCAGCACCAGCTGCGGCAAGGTCACGAGTGCGCGCGCCACGGCCGTGCGCTGGCGCTCGCCGCCCGATAGCTGGTGGGGCTGATGATCCAGTCGTTGCGCGAGCCCGACACGCGTGAGCAGATCGCGCGCGCGCGCTGCGGCGCGCGGCGCGGGCTCGCGTCGCACCAGCAAGGGCATCGCCACATTCTCCAGTGCGGAGAATTCCGGCAGCAGGTGGTGAAACTGGTAAACAAAGCCGATGCTGCGATTGCGCAGCGCGCTGCGCTCGCGCTCCGGCAGCGCATGGATGTCGCGCCCGGCCACCTCAACCGTGCCGGCGTCGGGGCGATCGAGGCCGCCCAGGATCTGCAGCAGCGTCGTCTTGCCGGAGCCCGAGGCGCCGATGATGGCGAGCCGCTCCCCATGCTTGACCTCGAGTTCCACACCGGCGAGGACCTCCAGCGTGCTCGAACCCTCGCTGAAGCCGCGCCGCACGCCACGCGCCGCGAGTACCGTGGCGCTCTGATCAGTCATGCCGCAGCGCCTCCGCCGGCTGCGTCCCGGCCGCTCGCCAGGCCGGATAGAGCGTCGCCAGCGCGCAGAGCGCGAAAGCCACGCCGCAGATGCGCAGCACGTCACCGGCCTGCGCATGCGCCGGCAGATCGCTCATGAAGTAGACCCTCGCGTCCAGAAAATGCGTACCCAGCAGGCGCTCGAGTCCATGCACGAGGGCTTCGAGGTTGGCCGCCAGTGTCAGTCCGAGCACGGCGCCGGCGAGCGTGCCGGCCAGACCGATGAAGGCGCCCTGAATGGTGAAGATGAGCAGGATGTTGCGCGGCCCGGCTCCGAGTGTGCGCAATATGGCAATGTCGGCGCGCTTGTCCTTCACCACCATCACGAGTGTCGCCACGATGTTAAAGGCCGCCACCGCGACCACGAGCAGCAGTATGACGAACAGCATCGACTTGGTGATCTCGATCGAGCGAAAGAAGTTGGCGTGGTTGCGTGTCCAGTCACTCACGTAGTAGCCGCCACCCAGGCTGACGGCCAGATCGCGCACCAGGCGCGGTGCCATGAATGCGTCGCGCAGCGCCAACCTGATTCCGCTGACGCTATCGCCCATCTGGTAGACGCGCGCGGCGTCGCCCATGTTCACCAGCGCCAGGGCGCGGTCGAACTCGTACATGCCGGAGTGGAAGGTGCCGGCGACGTGGAAGCGGCGCATCCGCGGCTCGATTCCGGCCGGCGTCACATCCCCCTGCGGCGCGATCAGCACGATATCATCGCCGATGTTGGCCGCCAGCGCCGCAGCCAGCGCATCGCCCAGAATGATCCGATAGCCGCCATCGGTCAGATCCTCGATGCGTCCACCCTCGATGCGCTGCGCCAGGCCCACGGCACGACGCTCCTGCTCGGCCAGTACGCCGCGCACGCTGGTGCC
>JBELAR010000151.1:0-4896 GCA_049508555.1 Steroidobacteraceae bacterium | reverse complement strand
TGCATGACAACGCGCCCGCGGCCGCGGCTACGCCGAATCCGCCCCCGCCCGAGCCCGTCGCCCCACTACCGCCGCCGCCGCCGGATGAGGCGCAACAGGCCGCGGCGCAGGCGGAGCAGCGCGAGCGTGAACAGGCCGCAGAAGCGGCGGCGAAAGCGGACGCGGACCGCAAGGCTGCCGTGGAAGCGGAAGCGCGGGCGAAGGCGGAAGCTGCCGCCAAAGCGGAGGCAGAGGCGCAGGCCGAGGCCGAGGCCAAGGTGAAGGCAGAGGCGAAGGCGAAGGCCGAAGCGGAGGCAAAAGCCGAGGCGGAGGCCAAGGCCAAGGCGGAGGCGGAGCGCAAGGCCCAGGAGCTGGCGCAGCAGCGCAAGGTGGAGCAGGAACGGGCGCAGCGCGAGGCCGATCTGCGCGCACAATTGCAGACCGAGGAGCATCTGGACGCGGCGCGCTCCAGCGGCGCAATGGCGCAATATCAGGCGCTGATTGCCGCGCGTATCGAGCGCGCCTGGATCCGGCCGCCGAGCGCACATGCCGGTATCAACTGTCAGGTCAACATCACGCAGGTGCCGGGCGGGGACGTCACCGCGGTCAAGGTCGGTCGTTGTAATGGTGATGAAGCGGTGCGGCAGTCCATCGAGACCGCCGCCTACCGCGCCTCACCCTTGCCCGCGCCCTCCGATCCGGCCTTGTTCGATCGCGACGTGGTTGTTACCTTCACGCCCCATGACTAGGACACGCCCTTTGAGTCGAACGGCGGCGCTGCTCGCGGTGCTGGGAATGCTGGCGGTGCCGGCGATGCCGGTCCGCGCCGAGCTGCAGGTCAACGTCACGCAGGGGGTCACCGATCCAATCCCAATCGCCATCGTGCCCTTCGCGCGCGCCGTGCCTGCCGATGGCGGCTTCGATGTGGCCGCTGTCGTTCAACACGATCTCGAGAGCAGCGGGCGCTTCCGCGCCATGCAGCGCCGGGACATGCTGACTACCCCGACGCGCGCCGCGGAGGTACAGGGGGCGGATTGGAAGGCAGCCGGTAACGACTACGTGCTCGTCGGCCGCGTCACCTCGCCCTATGCCGGCGAACTCGATCTGGATTGCGATCTGGTCAATGCATTGACCGGTCAGCGTATAGGCGGCAAGCGCTTCGTGGCCAACAGCACGAATCTGCGCAATGCGGCCCATCAGCTCAGCGATTTCGTCTATGAGCAGATTCTGGGCGTGCGCGGCGCCTTCGCGACCCGAATCGCCTATGTGTCGGTGCACGGTCAGGGCTCAGCCCAGCAGTTTGCGCTGATCGTCGCCGACTCCGATGGCGAGTCGCCACGGGTGATTCTCGAGTCGACGCAGCCGATCATGTCGCCGGCCTGGTCGACCGACGATCAGTGGCTGGCCTATGTATCGTTCGAGAATCGCGTCTCGGCGGTGTACATCCAGCGCGTGCGTACCGGTGAGCGCCGCCTGGTCTCGGCACGCGCCGGGGTTAACGGCGCCCCGGCGTTCTCGCCGGACGGCACCCGGCTGGCGCTGACGCTCTCGGGTACTGCGGGTAACCTGGACATCTGGCTGCTGGATCTCGCGACGCAGGCGCTCACGCGCCTGACCGACGATCCGGCGGTCGACACGGAGCCGGCCTGGAGTCCGGACGGAAAGAGCATCTACTTCACCTCCGATCGCGCGGGCGGCCCGCAGATCTACCGGCTCGACGTGGCCAACCCGAAGCACGTACAGCGCATCACCTTCGGATCCGGCTATGACGCGCGACCGCGCGCGTCCCCCGATGGCAGCAAAATCGCCTTCGTCACGCGCGAGGGCAGTAACTATCGCATCGGCGTGCAGGATCTCGCCTCCGGCACCGTCAGCGTGCTCTCGCGCGGCAGCCTCGATGAATCGCCGAGCTTCGCTCCCAACGGCGCCACGATCATCTATGCTGGTCGCGACGGGGAAATCGGCACGCTGCAGACCGTGTCGGTCGACGGTCAGGTGACGCAGCGTCTGACCTCGAGTCAGGGCGAACTGCGCGAGCCGGTCTGGGAGCCGTTTCCGCCCTAGCTACGCACCTCAGGAGCTGCGGATCGTGGTGCGGTATGCGTAGAATGCGGGCCACGCGGGCGAAGTAACGAACCTTAGGAGTCAAACCATGCGTGACAGCGTCATCTGGGTCGCAGTGATCGGTGCAGTGCTGCTCACGGGCTGCAGCAGCCCCAGGCCCAGGCCGGTGCCCACCAGTACCGGCGGCACGGCCGTGACGACCGAGCAGTCAAAAGCCCTGGGCGCCGACACCTCCAATGCGTTCGGGGCCGCTGGCGCGGGCGGAGGCGCCGGGGTTGCCGGGCCGAACAGCCCGCAGCTGCAGAACCGGACGCTGTATTTTGACTTCGACAGCAGCGAAATCAGATCCGAGTACAACGCGCTGATCACCGCTCATGCGCGCTACCTCGCCAGCAGCCCGACCACCCGCGTGCGTCTTGAAGGCAACACCGATGAGCGCGGTTCGCGCGAATACAACATCGGCCTGGGTGAGCGGCGCGCGCAGGCAGTGCGGCGCGCGCTCATGCTCCAAGGCGTGTCCGAGACCCAGATCACGACCGTCAGTTATGGCGAGGAGCGGCCTGCGGTCACCGGTCACACCGAAGAGGCCTGGTCGCACAATCGCCGTGTCGAGATCGTCTATCTGAACTGAACACTGCGCGATGTCACCGCCGCCTCGGACCTGGCCGCTGCTGTTGAGCTGCGCGTTCGCATTCGCGGGCTGCGAGACGGCACCTGTGGGTCCCGACCCGGCACTGGTGAAGCTCAATGATATTGATGCGCGGCTGAGCCGGGTGGAGGGCGCGAACCAGAGCCTGCTCACGCTCTCGCAGCACATCGATGAGCTCGAGGGGCAATTGCGCGAGCTGCGCGGCAGCGTGGAGGAATTGCAGAACACCAACGAGACGCTGCGCAAGCAGCAGCGCGATCTGTACGCGGACCTGGATCGGCGCATCGGGGCGCTCGAGGCGGCCATGAAGTCTGGCACGACGGTCGGCGCCGCGGGCGGCGGCATCCCGAGCGCGAGCGCCGGGCCCGCGGGCGATGATCAGAGCGCATATAACCGTGCCTTCGCGGCCTTGAAGGCCTCGGACTTCAACACGGCCATCAGTCAGTTCAGGGAGTTTTTGCGCCTCTATCCGCGCAGCGCACTGGCCGACAACGCTCAGTACTGGTTGGGCGAGGGCTACTACGTCACGCGCAGTTACGACGAGGCCATCGCCGCGTTCAAGGCCGTCGGCGAGCAGTACCCGCAATCGCGCAAGGCGCCCGATGCTCTGCTGAAGCTCGCTTATGCCCAATTCGAGCTCAAGCATCTGGCCGATGCGCGCGCGACGTTGAATCTGGTCGTGCAGCGATATCCCGGTTCGGATGCGGCGCGGCTTGCTACTGAGCGCTTGTCGAGGATTCCACCGGATGCGCATTAGCGAGTACCGCTGCACCCGTACGGATTGAGCGTGCGGCTCAAGCTCACGGAGATCTTTCACTCGTTGCAAGGCGAGGCCGATACGGTGGGCATACCGACCGTATTCGTGCGTCTGACGGGCTGCCCGTTGCGCTGTCAATACTGTGATACCGCCTACGCCTTCGAGGGCGGCACGTGGTGGGAAATCGACGCGATTCTTGCGCGTGTGGGCGCGCTCGGGGCGCGCTACGTCTGTGTCACGGGCGGCGAGCCATTGGCGCAGAGGCCATGCCTCGAGCTGCTCACGGCGCTCGCCGACGCCGGCCATCGAGTTTCGCTGGAGACCAGCGGCGCCGCGCCCATTGAAGCCGTGGATGCGCGCGTAATCAGGGTCGTGGACGTCAAGACTCCAGGCTCCGGCGAGGAGCGCCGCAATCGCTACGAGCAGTTGGCCTTGCTGCGAGCCGAGGAGCAGATCAAATTCGTGATATGCGATCGTGCCGACTACGACTGGAGCCGCGACACCTGCGAGCGCCTCAAGCTCAGCGAACGCTGCGGCGTGCTGTTCTCACCGAGCCACGAGCAGTTGCCGGCGCGGCAGCTGGCCGATTGGATTCTGGCCGATCGCCTGCCGGTGCGGCTACAGATCCAGCTGCACAAGTATCTATGGGGCAATGAGCCAGGGCGCTGACAGCGCGGGTGGCCGGCGTGCGCCCAGGGCGGTCGTGCTCGTCTCGGGCGGACTCGATTCCGCCACGGCGCTGGCCTGGGCACGCAGGCACGGCTTTGAAACCTTCGCTCTGTCGGTGGGTTATGGGCAGCGGCATCAGTCCGAGCTCGAGGCAGCCGCGCGGGTCGCCTCTGCCCTGGGTGCCTGCGAGCATCGCACCATGCAGGTGGATCTGGCCGGCATCGGCGGCTCGGCGCTGACGGATTGGCGCATTCCGTTGCCCGAGGAGCCCGGCGCCGGCATTCCGATCAGCTACGTGCCGGCGCGCAATACACTGTTGCTGGCGCTCGCGCTGGGTTGGGCCGAAGTGCTCGGGGCACGCGACCTGGTCATCGGCGTCAACGCCGTCGACTATTCCGGCTATCCGGATTGCCGCCCCGAATTCGTCCGCAGCTTCGAGATCCTGGCGTCGCTTGCAACCAAAGCGGGGGTCGAGGGTGCGAGCTTTCAGGTGCATGCGCCGCTGATCACCATGAGCAAGGCGGACATCATTCGCAGCGGCCTGGAGTGGGGAGTGGACTACGGCGTGACCGTGTCCTGCTATCAGGCCGACGGCGCAGGGCGCGCCTGCGGCCGTTGCGATTCCTGCCGTCTGCGGCGCGAGGGCTTCGCGTCGGTCGGTGTTCCTGATCCCACCCGCTACCAGTGAATGCGGTGCTGCGGCACGCTCTTTTGGGTATCATGCGCGTCCCAATATTTCCCTTGAGCCGCGATTACCGGGTCGGTAGCTCAGTCGGTA
>JBELAR010000150.1:0-5599 GCA_049508555.1 Steroidobacteraceae bacterium | reverse complement strand
AGCAAACCCAGCTCGCGGGACTCAAAGCGGCGCAGCAGAGCCAATTGCAGCAGCTCGAGCACCTGCGTACCGAGCGCGCGCGCGTGCTCGCGAGCCTGGAGTCCGCGGCCCATACGCGCGAGCAGAGCCTGGCACGGCTCCAGGCGCAGCAGGCCGATCTGGAGCAATTGCTCAAGCAGCTCAACCACTCGCTCAAGGAAGTCCCGCCGCCCGACACGGTCAGCGCTTTCGGCCGCCTTCTCGGCCAGCTGCGCTGGCCGGTCTCGGGGCATATCAAGGCCGGGTTTGGCGATACGCGGGCGAGTGGCGTGCGCTGGGACGGCCTGGTGGTCGCGACCGAACTGGGCGCGCCGGTCAGGGCCGTCTCGGCTGGGCGCGTGGTGTACGCCGACTGGCTTCCGGGCCTGGGGCTGCTGACCATCATCGATCACGGCGAGGGCTACTTGAGCCTGTACGGACATAACGCGCAGCTCTATAAGGCCGCCGGCGAATCGGTGTCGGCAGGCGACGTGATCGCCGCTGCCGGGGATACGGGTGGCAGGCCCGAGCCGGAGCTGTATTTCGAGATCCGGCGCTCGGGGCGCCCGGTCGATCCCCTGCCCTGGTTCCGCGAGCGCCAGCCGCTGCCAGCACAGTAAGCAATTACCGTGCCACACGTTGGCATGCGTTTGGCCGCACTTATGCCCGAAAAGCGAAGTCCGTCAATGCATGCCGGACGGCCCTCGGCGATTCTCCTCGCCAGAGGAACGATACCCAAGCATGAGCAAAACAGTACCCGAGCGCACTTCGGGGACCGCCTGGTCCTCGTTGGAGCCCTATGCGCAGCTGTTGCGTGCGCTGCTGCCGCGTATGAATGCGCTGAGCGTATTCGATCCGCGCGGGAGCCTGCACTGGTCCACCGCCATGTCCGTACCGCCCGAAGTCGGCAGTGTCGTGTCCGAGGCGGTCAAGGAGGCGATGCGTGAGCCCGGCGCGCTCGGCGTACAACGCCTGGTCGGCGATGAGCCGATTTATCTGTTCTACCTGATGCCCGACGATGCCGCGACTGATGGCCGCCCGTTCGTCGTGGTGGCGATCAGCTTCCGCCCGAGCAACGATATCGAGCCGCGCACGTTCTCCTTCGTGCACGGCCTGGTCAAGCCGGCGCTCGAGTGTCTGCGCCGCGAGCTGCTCGCCCGCGATGAGATCCTGAACCTGCACAGCTCCCTGGCCGAGCAGGACCACGACCTGGAGATGCTGCTGTCGGTCTCCGGCGGCGGCCCGGATGCAAAGCCCGAGAGCGCCACCGATCTGAAAGCCATCGTGCACAGCGCGACCGTACATCTGAAGGTCGGCCTGGCCGCACTGATCATCCCGGAGCGCGGTATCGCCATGGTGCAGGCGTCCGCGGAAGCGCCGCTCGATACCGCATTGCTCGCCAAGGCGCACCGGCATCTGCTGTCGATGGCGCAGGTGCGCCGTGGGCCATCGATCGTGAACCGCATGGTGTTGCAGAATGGGGAGACCGAGGTCGCCTACCGCGTGCTCGCCTGCCCGATCACCCGTGCCGACCATCGCTGCGTGGGCGTGCTGGCGCTGTTCCGCGCCGAGACGGCTCCGGAGTTCACCGCGCACCACGCGCGTCTCACGGAGCTGCTCGCGGGCCGGGTCGCCTCGGTTATTGCGCACAGCTACGACGCGCTCACGGGCCTGCTGACCCGGCCGGCTTTCGAGCTGCGCGTGCGCCGGGCGCTCGAAGACGATCCGCCCGCGGCCCCGAGCGCCACCCCGAGTCCGACCCAGACCGCGTGGAGCGCGGTGTTCATCGACGTCAACCGCCTGCACGTGATCAACGACAACTACGGCATGCCCATGGGCGATCGAGTGCTCACGCATATCGGCGAGCTCATTCGCAGCCGCCTGCCGCCGCGCGCCTTCGGCTCACGTATTTCAGGCGACCGCTTCAGCATTCTGCTGCCCGCGGCGCTGTCCGCCGCGGCGGAATTCGCCGAGGCGCTGCGCCACGGCGCCGAGGAAGTCGGCGCCGCGCTCGGGGACGGCAAGATGCAGGTTTCCATCAGCATCGGCGTGGCCGCGGTCGACGCGCGCTCGAAGGAGCTGGTACACGCCTTCGCCGCCGCGGAGACCGCCTGCAAGGCTGCCAACGATCGCGGCCGCAACCGCGTCGAGGTCTATCACGAGGCCGACGAGAGCATCGTGCGACGCTTCACCGACATCAATCTGATCAGCAATCTGCGCGCTGCGATCGCCGAGGACCGGCTCGAGCTCAACGCGCAGCTCATCGTGCCGCTCGGAGGTCACGGCGGCGCGCCGCACTTCGAGATTCTGTTGCGGATGGTCGCCGAGAACGGCGAGATCGTCGGCCCCGATCACTTCATGTCCGCGGCGAATCGCTACCAGCTCATGCCGACACTGGATCGCTGGGTGATCTCGCGCGCGATCGCAATGCTCAAGCCCCACGCGCAGCTATTGCAGAGCAGCCCGGTGGTGTTCACGATCAATTTCTCCGGGCAGTCGCTGCAGGATGCGGAATTCACCGAGCACGTGGCGCAGCTGATCGAGAGCAGCGGCCTGAACCCCTCGGCCTTGTGCTTCGAGCTGACTGAGAGCGCTGCGATCGGCAATCTCTCGCGGGCCGAAGTGCTCATGCGCCGCCTGCGCAAGCTCGGCTGCAACATCGCCCTGGACGATTTCGGCACCGGCCTGAGTTCCCTCGCCTACCTGCGCACCTTGCCCATCGGCATGCTCAAGATCGATGGCAGCTTCGTGCGCGACGTGCTCAAGGATCCGCGTGCGGAGTCGATGGTCCAGGCGATCGCGCAATTGGCGCGTGCCATGTCGCTCACGACCGTGGCCGAATACATCGAGAGCGATGAGATCCGCACCCGCATCGAGTCCCTCGGGGTCGACTACGGCCAGGGGTTTGCAATCGCGCAGCCCATACCCCTCGCCGACGTGCTCATGGAGCTGCCGCTGTACCTGGCGGCGGCGCACCCGAGCGGTTGCTGGCCCAGCGAACCGGATCTGCCGCTGGCCAGCAGCGCCTGAGCGCCGCGGGATGGCCGCCCCGCAAGGCGGCAGCGGCCTCGGACATCAATCATGCGATTATGGATTAAAACGATTTGGCCCGACGCCATGCCGCTGTAGTATTCGTCCTATGTCGACTCGCGCCCGTTTGACCTTTGCGTTGATCCTGGGCCTGCTGCTCGGTCTATCCCTGTCGGCCGCGGACCGCGTACTGGCCGACCGTGAGCCGGGTCCCCCAACGGGCGCCGTGCGTGTGCCCTCGAGCGCCGCGCTGCCCTGGAGCGATGCCCGCCTGCTGGCCGAAGTGATCCAGCGCGTGCGCGACAATTACGTTGATTCGGTGGCCGACCACAAACTTCTGCTCAGCGCCATACGCGGCATGGTGGAATCTCTGGACGACCATTCGACCTTTCTCACTCCCGACGAATATCAGGACATGAAGGTCAGTACCAGCGGCGCCTATGCCGGGATCGGCGTCGAAGTCGCGCCGGGCAAGAACGGCGTGAGCATCGTGCGGCGCATGCCCGATTCGCCTGCTGAACGCGCCGGCATTCTGTCCGGCGACGTCATCGTCCGAATCGATGACATCGCGGTCGACCCGGCCGATATCGATGCGGCCATCTCGCGTATGCGCGGGCCGGAGGGGAGCGCGATCCGCCTCGCAGTACGCCGCGCCGGCAGCGATGCGCTGCTGGAGTTCAGTGTCGAACGCGAGCAGGTACCGCTGCCGAGCGTCATGGCCGAGATGCTCACTCCGGAGTACGGCTACCTGCGCATCACGAGCTTCACCGACGCCACGGCGCAGGAGCTCGAGCGGGCAGTCGGCAAACTTGAGCACCGCGGTGCGGCTGCAGCTCCCAAAGGCTTCGTGCTCGACCTGCGCAATAACCCCGGTGGGGTGCTCGATGCTGCCGTGCAGATCGCCGATGACTTTCTCGATCACGGCACCATCGTGAGCGCCGAGGGGCGCACCGAGGAGGCGAGATTCCGCATGGAAGCCAAGCCGGGCGACATCAGCAAGGGAGCCAAGCTGGTGCTGCTGGTCAACGGCGGCTCGGCGTCGGCCTCCGAGATTCTCGCCGCCGCTCTGCACGACAACCATCGCGCGACGTTGATCGGGCGGCGCACTTACGGTAAGGGCTCGGTGCAGACCATCATGCCGCTGTCAGACGGACAGGCGCTGAAGCTCACGACCTCGCGCTACTTCACGCCTTCCGGCGCATCGATCAATGGCATCGGCATCGTGCCCGACACGGTGCTCGAGGGGCCCGAGCAGCCGCCCGGCGAGATGGATGCGAGCGAGGAGACTTCCCTGGGACTGGCGCAGCCAACGCTGTTACAGCGTGATGCGCAGGTGGCCCTCGCGCTGCAGGCGCTGTCGGGCCATCCGGGCCAGATCGCCACCGGCCGGATGCTCGCCCCTGCCGTTGCGCCTCCCGCCCCACCGCCCGCCCCACCGCCCGCCCCACCGCCCGCCCCGCAGTGATAGTCGATCTGTTCCTGCATCTCGACCGACATCTGGTCGACATGCTCATGCGCTATCACGAGTGGATCTATGCTGTCTTATTCGTGATCATATTTGCCGAGACGGGCCTCGTTGTGGTGCCATTTCTGCCGGGGGATTCATTGCTGTTCGGCGTCGGTGCCCTCGCTGCGATCGATAGCAGCGGCACCCTCAACGTGGGCTGGGTATTCATCCTGCTCACGCTCGCGGCGCTAACAGGCAATACAGTGAACTACGCGATCGGCCGTCAGCTCGGCCGTAAGGCCTTCAGCGGACGTTACCGTTTCTTCAAGCTCGCGTATGCCCATCGTGCGCACCTTCACGCCCTTCGTCGCCGGTATCGGCCACATGCCCTATGCGCGCTTCCAGGCATTCAACCTGGCCGGCGGCGCGGCCTGGGTGGCGTTGTTCCTGTTCGGCGGCTTTCTGTTTGGCAATCTGCCCTGGGTGCACACGCACTTCAGCGTAGTCACGCTGTGCGTGATCGCCATATCCCTGTTGCCGATGCTGGTGGTCGCAGTGCGCGACCACCTGGAGTCGGCGCGCACCGGAGCCTGAGGTCCATGGCGCAAGGAATGCGCGGCTACGCCCAGCGGGTCGACATACGCATCGGTATCGATGTGGTATGGCAGGCGCTGCTCGATCCTAAGACACTGGAGCGCTGGTACACGCGTGCCGTGCGCATCGATGCACGGGAGCGCGGTATCTATTCGGTCATGCTGGAAGGCGGCCCGACGCTCGAGGCGAATATCGATGTGTTCGCGCCGCCGCGCCGCCTGCGTCTGATCTACATGCCCTTCCCGGGGATGCCCGATGAAGGTAACGTGATCGTCGAGGATTTCCTGCTCGATCGCGACGACGTCGCTGCCCGCGAAGCCGGCGTCGCGGCCATCACCGTGCTGCGCGTGCTCGGCTCGGGCTTTCCGGACGGCAGCGCCTGGCACCCGGTCTACAGCCGGCTGCGCAGCGGCTGGGAGCGAGCGCTGCCGCGCTTGAAGGTGCTGCTGGAGCGTCCGCCCGGGCGCACGGGTCCGCAGTTCACGCCGCTTACCGGCCGCTGATGGCAAC
>JBELAR010000015.1:0-27179 GCA_049508555.1 Steroidobacteraceae bacterium | reverse complement strand
GGCGGGTAATCGGCGCACGCCGCGATTCGCTGCGTCGAGCCCTCGCGGCTCGGGCCCGCGCCAGATCGATGACCTGGGCGGGACCGCTGGGCGCACTGAGCTTGCGGGCGTGCATGAGGCGCCGCGCGAGTGATTCATTCAAGGCGCCGCTCAAGGCTCCGCGCTGGCGTTCGCGTAACGCGCGCTGCTGGGCGACGCGCTGCGCCAGAATCGCATCGCGCGCGATCGCCTGCTCTACCCGCGCTCGCTCGGCTCCCTCAAGCTCATCGTTGACGTACGCGATCACTAGCTCGTCCGGAATATTCGTGCTCATGCGCTCTCTCCCGGCTCCACCGGCTGCTGCCATCCTTTGCGCCGCCGTGCTTGGCACGGCTTCAATGTGCCCAACCCCTGCGTGATGATCGGCGCGGTGTCGCCGTACGGCAAGTCCTCCATGAGCTTGCATGGTCAGACCCGCTCCCAAAGTGAAACTCGAACGATGCGCTCGCGATTCGCGCGCAGATTCGCTCGCACTCGAGGCGCGCCTGCGACGAGCTCCTGGCTCGGTTCGCTCGATGCCGACGGGAATCCGCGGCAGCTCGGCTGCTGCGCAGACTAGCGCTAAGCGGGGCTCGCCAACGCCCGGCCAATCAATGCTAAGTGCTTGATTGGATGGCGCTCCCTACGGGAGTCGAACCCGTGTTCCAGCCTTGAGAGGGCCGTGTCCTAGGCCTCTAGACGAAGGGAGCGGTAAGGGCAGGAGGCTACTAAAAGGCGCGGTATTATAGGTGACCATTTTCATTGCTCAAGCTGGAATGATGATTTGAACCAAAATCTCTCCGCCATCACGATCGGCGCTGCGCCACGCATCATCGCTCGTGCCGACCACAACGTCTCCCGCTCTAATATCTCCGGCAACGCACTGCGCGTCCTGTACCGGCTCAAAGAGGCCGGATTTCAGGCATTTCTGGTCGGCGGGTGCGTGCGCGATGTCATGCTCGGGCGTCATCCCAAGGACTTCGACGTGGCCACCAACGCCTTGCCCGACGAGGTCCGGGCCTTGTTTCGCAATTGCCGCCTGGTTGGCCGGCGCTTCCGGCTCGCGCACGTGGTGTACGGGCGCGACGTCATCGAGGTCGCGACATTCAGAGCCGCCAGTGCACCCCTGCCGAGCGAGGAACCGGTGCCACAGGCCGATCCGGAGGAGGGCGAGGCGCCCGAACTCGATGAGGAGTCCGAGCTGGACGATGAGGCGGAGTTCAATGGCATCGACCATGAACGCGTGCTCGACACGCATGGGCGCCTGCTGCGCGACAACGTCTATGGCAGCATCGAGGAGGACGTCTGGCGGCGCGACTTCACGGTCAACGCGCTCTACTACAACATTGCCGACTTTACCCTGTGGGACTACGTGGGCGGCGCCGAGGATATCAGCGCGCATCGGCTGCGCCTGATCGGGGATCCCGAGACGCGTTATCGAGAGGATCCCGTGCGCATGCTGCGTGCCGCGCGTTTCGAGGCCAAGCTTGGTTTCGCGCTCGAACCTTCGACCGCAGCGCCCATCGGACCGCTGCGCACGCTGTTGACTGGGGTGCCGGCGGCGCGGCTATTCGATGAGACCATGAAACTGTTCCTGACCGGCCACGGCGAACGTAGCCTTCAGGTGCTGCGCGAGCGCCAGCTGCTCGAGGTCCTCTTCCCGGCGGTCGAGCGGTATCTGGCGGCGCACCCCGACGGCCTGATCGAGCGGCTGCTGCGCCAGGGACTGCGCAACACCGATGAGCGGGTCGCGGCGGACAAACCCGTGACCCCGACGTTCCTGTTCGCTCTGCTGCTGTACGGGCCGATCGCTCAGGCGATCGAGTCGTTGCCGCCGCAGCGCTGGCACGAGATCGGCGCCATCGTGGAGGCCTGCGATCGCGCGCTGCGCGCGGCATCGACGCGGGTAACGATCCCGCGCCGGGTAGCCCTGGGCGTGCGCGAGATGTACGCGCTGCAGCCGCGCCTCGAGCAGCCGCGCGGCAAACGCGCGTTGCGACTGCTCGAGCAGCCGCGCTTCCGTGCCGCCTTTGATCTGCTGGAGCTGCGAGCGCGGCTGGGTCTGGCGCCGGCCGAGATTGCCTCCTGGTGGGCGCGGCTGCAGGAGGTGGCGCCGGCGGCACGCCTGACGCTGATCGACTCGCTGGCGAAGCCGCGTGGCTCGGCGCCCGCCGCCGCCGCGGTCGAACGCGACGCGCTCGCGCTGGACGCGGCCGAATCGCAGACACCGAGCGATGCGCAGGCCCCGGACGCCGCGGCACCCGGGGGACACCGCCGCCGGCGTCGCCGCCGCTTCCGGGGCCCGGCTTGAATGCAGTGGCGCCCGGCCTACGTCGGACTCGGCAGCAATCTCGATGATCCCAGAATGCAGATTCGGCGCGCCCTCACGGCATTGCAGGGCCTGCCGCACACACGGCTGCAGAGCCACTCCTCGATGTACCGATCCAGGCCCCTCGGACCGGTGGCACAGCCGGACTACGTCAACGCCGTGGCGGTGCTGCTGACGCAGCTCGAGGCGCCGCAACTCTTCAGCGCGCTGCGCACACTCGAACGCGAACTGGGCCGTGCGCCCGCGGGCGAGCGCTGGGGTCCGCGCCGTATCGATCTGGATCTGCTCATCTACGCGCAGCTGCTGCTCGAGGGACCGGAGCTGCAGCTGCCCCACCCCGGCATAGTGGCGCGCAACTTCGTCCTGTATCCTCTGAATGAGGTCGCGCCCGAGCTGGAGGTGCCTGGTCGTGGACGTGTCGCCGAGCTGGCGGCCGTAGTCACCCCCGAGGGTATCTGGCGCCTGCAGGATGAGACGATGCCGCCATGACTGCAGAGAAGCCGCCACACCGTTTCATCGTGATCGAGGGACCGATCGGCGTCGGCAAGACGAGTCTGGCGCTCAAGCTCGCCGCGAACCTCGGTGCGGAGCTGGTGCTCGAGCGCGCCGATGAGAATCCGTTTCTCGAGCGCTTCTACCGCAATCCACGCGCCGGCGCTCTGCCGGCGCAGCTCTATTTCCTCTTCCAGCGCACGGCGCAGCTCGCCGCTCTCAAGCAGCATGATTTCTTTGCGCCGCTGCGGATCGCCGACTACCTGATCGACAAGGATAAGCTCTTCGCCCGCACGACGCTCGATGAGGAGGAATACCGTCTGTACGAGCAGGTCTATACGAAGCTCGCCATCGATGCGCCGCGTCCGGATCTGGTGATCTACCTGCAGGCGCCCGTGGACGTGCTGCTCGCGCGCATCGGGCGGCGTGCGATCGCCTACGAGCAATACATCGATCGTGGCTATCTCGAGCGCCTGCACGCGGCCTATGCGCGCTTCTTTCACGAATACGAGGCCGGGCCGCTGTTGATCGTCAACGCGGCGGCCATCGATCCGATAAACAGCGAGGCCGACTTTGCGGAGTTGCTCGCCGCCATTGTGCGCATGCGCCGCGGCCGGCTCTACTACAATCCGCTACGCAATGCCGCGCTCTGATCATTCGGCCAGCCTGCGACCGCGACCGAGCGCAACCCCGGCGCCTTGCATGCCGCTCTCAAGTGCCTCATTCTGATTAGCCATGTACACGCACCTGCAGTCGCGTGACTCGACTCGCCCGCCGGTCACGCTCAGTACGCTCGATCAGATGAAGCAGCACGGCGAGAAGATCGCCTGCCTCACGGCCTACGATGCCAGCTTCGCGGCGTTGCTCGA
This sequence comes from Steroidobacteraceae bacterium, assembly GCA_049508555.1. Classification (GTDB taxonomy): domain Bacteria; phylum Pseudomonadota; class Gammaproteobacteria; order Steroidobacterales; family Steroidobacteraceae; genus FEN-1191. The sequence goes on along the minus strand of JBELAR010000015.1, from coordinate 23,471 downwards.
TGGCGCCGGGGTCGACCTCGTGCTGGTCGGGGATTCGTTGGGCATGGTCATCCAGGGTCACGACACCACGGTGCCGGTCACGATGGATCAGATGGTGTATCACTGCGCGGCCGTGGCGCGCGGCCTGCAGCGGCCGTTTCTGCTGGCCGATCTGCCGTTCATGAGCTATCCCTCACGCGATCTGGCGCTGTCGAATTCCGTGCGGCTCATGCAGGAGGGCGGGGCGAGCATGATCAAGCTCGAGGCCGGCAAGGGGCAGCGGGAGATCGTCGAATTCCTCGCGGGCCACGACATAGCCGTCTGTGCGCACCTGGGTCTCAAGCCCCAGTCGGTGCACAAGACCGGAGGCTTCCGGGTACAGGGGCGTGAGGCGGCCGCCGCGCAGCGCATGCTCGAGGAGGCGCTGGCGCTGGAAGCGTCCGGCGCGGACCTGGTACTGCTCGAATGCATTCCATCCGAGCTCGGACGCACGATCACACAGGCGGTCAAGGCGCCGGTGATCGGCATCGGCGCCGGGGCGGACACCGACGGCCAGATTCTGGTGCTGTACGACATTCTCGACGTCACCGTCGGGCGCAAGCCGCGCTTCGTGCGCAATTTCATGGCTGGCAGCGCCTCGCTGCAGGACGCGGTGTCGGCCTATGTGCGGGCCGTCAAATCCGGAGAATACCCGACGCCCGAGCAGTCCTTCTGAGCCCGATCCGGCATGGAAACGCTAACAACGATCGACGCGGTGCGCGCGCAGGTGCGCACCTGGCGCAAGACCGGGCTACGCATCGGTTTCGTGCCGACCATGGGCAATCTGCACGCCGGTCACCTGAGCCTGCTGGCTGCGGCGCGCTATCGCGCCGATCGCGTGATCGCCAGCGTGTTCGTCAACCCGATCCAGTTCGGGCCAAACGAAGACTTCGCGCGCTACCCGCGCACACCGGAGGAGGATGCGCGCGTGCTCACGGAGGCACACTGCGACCTGCTGTTCGCGCCCAGCGTGCTGGAAATCTATCCGGCTGGCGGCAGCCAGGCGACGCTGGTGAGCGTGCGCGGCCTGTCGGAGATCCTCTGCGGGCAGGTGCGTCCTGGGCACTTCGATGGCGTGGCGACCGTGGTCGCGAGGCTGTTCGGCATCGTGGCGCCGGATGTGGCGATATTCGGCGAGAAGGACTATCAGCAGTTCCTGCTGATCCGCCGCATGACGCTCGATCTGGCGCTGCCGGTCGAGGTCCTGGCCGCGCCCACGGTACGAGCCAGCGACGGGCTCGCCTTGAGCTCCCGCAATCGCTATCTGAGCCCCGAGGAGCGTGCGCGCGCGCCGGCGATCTATCAGTCACTGCGTGCGGCGGTGGCCGCGATCGATGCGGGCGGGCGCGATTACGCGGACATCGAGCGCGAGGGCCGCGAAGCACTCGAACGTGCGGACATGCGGCCCGATTATTTCTCGATTCGAAATGCCGCCGACCTAGCCGTGCCCGCCCCCGGGGCGCCCGACCTGATCGTGCTCGCGGCCGCACGCCTGGGCCGCTCCCGACTCATCGACAATCTGCGCGCGCGCGGCCGCTGAATCGCCCACGCTCGGCCGGATCGGGCCGCCGCGATCCTCATGCGCCTTGAGGGCCCACTGCACATGTTCGCGCACCAGCGGCGAGGGGTCAGAAAGCCGGCCTCGCAGCGCCTCGAGCACCGCGCTCGTGCGCGGCGCGTTGCCCAGTGCCACGGCGATATTGCGCAGCCAGCGCAGGTAGCCGATGCGATAGATGGCCGAGCCGCGCATGCGCTGCTCGAACTGCGCGGCGCTCCAGCCGAATAGCGTGCTCAGGCGCGGGGAGTCCAGACCATGACGGACGCGAAAGTCCGGATGCGCCGCGGCCTTGGCGAATTTGTTCCAGGGGCACACCAGCTGGCAGTCGTCGCAGCCGTAGATGCGGTTGCCCAGCGCCGCGCGCAACGGCTCGGGAATCGCCCCCTCCAGCTCTATGGTCAGGTATGAGATGCAGCGGCGCGCGTCGAGCTGATAGGGCGCGACGATAGCGCCGGTGGGACAGGCGCCGATGCAGGCCGAGCAGGTGCCGCAATGGGCGCTCGCCGGGCGATCTGCCGGCAGGGGCAGGTCGGTATAGATCTCACCGAGAAAGAACCACGAACCGGCATCGCGCGCGATCAGATTGGTGTGCTTGCCGATCCATCCGAGTCCGGCGTTGCGGGCCAGCGCCTTCTCCAGCACCGGCGCGCTGTCGACGAACACGCGATAGCCGTGCGGACCGGCGAGGGCCGCAATCGATTCCGCCAGTGCGCGCAATGCCCGGCGCAGCACCTTGTGGTAATCGCGCCCGAGTGCGTAGCGCGAGACATAGCCCGATTCGCTCTCGGCGAGCAGCGCCCCGGCATCGCGGCTGGCCGCCGGCCAGTAATTCATGCGCGCGGAAATCACACGCACGGTGCCGGGCAGGAGCTGCGCGGGACGGCTGCGCCGGCGCCCATGACGCGCCATATAGTCCATTTGTCCATGCCAGCCGCGCGCGAGCCACGCCTCGAGCCGCTGCTCGTCCCGCGTCAAGCTCACCTCGGCGATGCCGATCGCATCGAAGCCGAGCGCGCGCGCCGCCGCCTCGATCGAACTGCGCAATGCGGGCGCCGTCGCCGTCAATGGAGGCGCAGCGGCGCCGGTTACGTGCATGGTGACCTCGGTGCGCTCAGTATAATCCCTCGATGTCCTCACCCAGTCTGCTGTATTCGGCCGCCCAGGTGCGCGCCATGGATGCCTACGCAATCGCCCAGGGCACGGACGGCTACGCGCTCATGAAGCATGCCGCGGAGGCCGCGCTGCGCGCGCTGCGCAGCCGCTGGCCCACGGCCATGCGGGTCAGCATCGTCACCGGTGGCGGCAACAATGGCGGCGATGGCTACGCGCTGGCGCGATTCGCCCAGGCCGCGGGACTGGCCGTGAGTGTACGGGCGGTGGTCAGTCCGCAAGCCCTGCGCGGCGACGCATTACATGCCTGCGAGGATTTTCGCGCGAGCGGTGGGCGCATCGCCGCCTACGACGGCGCACTGATTGCGGACACGGACGTCATCGTCGACGCCTTGCTCGGTACGGGCCTGTCCGAGAACGTACGCGACGCCGTGGCGCAGGCCATCAACGACATCAACGCCTGTGGCCGGCCGGTGTTGGCCCTGGATCTGCCCTCGGGATTGAATGCCGATAGCGGCATGGTCATGGGTAGCGCCATAAGCGCCGATTGCACCATCAGCTTCGTCGCGCTGAAGACCGGGTTGTTTCTCGCCGCCGGGCCCGATCACGTCGGTCGGCTCCTGTTCGACGATCTGGCGGTCTCGCCGCCGCCGGAGCCGCGCTTTCGAGCATTGCTCGAACGGCTCAGCGAGACGGAGATTTCGCGTACGCTGCCGCCGCGCGCGCGCGAGGCCAATAAAGGCGATTTCGGGCGCGTCGTGATCATCGGCGGCGCACCGGGCATGCCCGGTGCGGTTCGACTCGCCGGGGAGAGCTGCCTGCGGGTCGGTGCCGGGCTGGTCACGGTGGCCACCGCGCCTGAGAATCTCACCGCCGTCGTGGCCGGCAGACCCGAATTGATCCTATACGCACTGGAGGAAGCCTCGGGACTCGAGGAATTGCTGCGGCGGGCAGATGTCGTGGCCATCGGCCCGGGGCTGGGCCAGACGCCGTGGGCGAGCACCATGCTGGATGTCGCCCTGAATTGCGGCAAACCACTGGTTATCGATGCCGATGCGCTGAATCTGCTGGCGCGCGCGGGCCGCACGGCGCCCGCGCGCTCGGTGCTCACGCCGCATCCGGGCGAGGCGGGCCGCCTGCTCGGCAGTAGCGCGGCGGTGATCCAGTCCGATCGGCTGGCGGCCTTGCACGCCCTGCAGGGGCGACATCCTGAAGCGGTCATCGTGCTCAAGGGAGCCGGCACGTTGATCGGCGCAGCGAACCAGATCCCGGCCATCTGCGAGCGCGGTAATCCGGCCATGGCGGCTCCCGGCATGGGCGATGTGCTCACGGGAGCCATCACGGGCATCCTGGCGCAATGCCGCGATCCCTGGCGTGCCGCGCGCGCCGGCGTGCTCGCCCACGCGCTCGGCGGCGACGATCTGGCTCGGGATTCCAGTCGCGGCATCCTGGCGCTCGAGCTCGCCGAGACGATCGGCCGCTGGGTCAATCTTTAGAGCGCCGGCCGTGCGCCATGAGTGGCTGCTGAGCAGCGCCGCGCAGACCGAGGGGCTCGGCGCAGCCCTGGGCCGCACCTGCCCCTGGGCATTGGCTGGGCCACGGCTGCTGTGGCTGAGCGGTGAACTCGGCAGCGGCAAGACCACGCTGGCCGCCGCACTGCTCCATGTTTTGGGCGCCACGGACACGGTGCGCAGTCCCAGTTATGCCCTGGTGGAAACCTATGCGTTGCCGGCGGCCCTGGCCGTGCATGTGGATTGCTACCGCCTGGTTGATCCGGGGGAATTGGAACTGCTGGGCCTGCGCGATTATTTTGTGCCCGACACGCTGCTGTTGATCGAATGGCCTGAGCGCGCCGGGGCAAGCTGGCCCCAGCCCGATCTGGCGTTGCGGCTGGAGTTCGCGGCGGCCGGCCGCACTGCCGCCCTCGCGGCCCATACGAGCGCCGGCGCGGCCTGGCTCGCGGCTCTGGAGCAGCTGTTACCAAGTCAGATCTGAATTGAGATTAATCGCGTATCTATCTGAAAGCTTGAAATAATTATGCAGCGGGAATACATTCCCGTCGACTACTCCAGACGGCGAGCACCCTCATCTGATGATTCGATCTGCGAGGCAACGGCCAAGACGGGCGCCGCGCGCGGCCCCTGCCGCGGGCCTGTCTGTGCTGCTGCTGAGCGCCGTGGCCAGTGCGGTTGGCGCTGCGCCCGACAGTGCGGTGCAGCTCGAGCAGATCGGCCTGCAGGACGGGGCGGACAGCGCGCTGCTCACGCTCTCGCTCTCCAGCCCCGTGGTCCCACATGTGTTTCGACTCCACGATCCCGAGCGGCTGGTCATCGATTTACCCGGAACCCGGCGTCGCGTGGCATTACCCGCGGCGTCGGCCAACGGCCTCGTGATGGCGCTGCGCTCCGGGCGACCGGAGGATCGCAATCTGCGGCTCGTGCTGGATCTGAATTCGACCTTGACGCTGCAGCTGCAGCAGAGCACCGACGGCGACACCTGGCGGCTGCGCCTGGTGGCACAGGCCGGCGCCCCGCGCGCCGGCGAGGCGCAGGGCGCGCGCGCGGCGAGCCCGTCGAACGTTCGGGCCGCGCACGCCCCGCCGGCCGGTGCGCGTGCCGTGATCATCGCGGTCGATGCGGGTCACGGCGGCAATGATCCCGGCGCCACCGGGCAGGCGGGAACCCACGAGAAGGATGTCACGCTGGCCATTGCGCGTGCGCTGGCAGCGCGCATCGACGATGAGCCTGGCATGCACGCGGTGTTGACCCGCAACGGCGACTATTTCGTGGCTCTGCGCGAGCGCATCGAACGCGCGCGCACAGCCCGTGCCGACATGTTCGTGTCGATACACGCCGATGCGATCAGCGCGCGCGAGGTTTCGGGCGCCTCGGTGTATATCCTCTCCGAGCGTGGCGCCTCGAGCGAGGCGGCCCGCAGTCTGGCCGATCAGGAGAACGCGGCCGATCTCAAGGGCGGCATTTCGCTGGCCACTCAGGCTCCGGACCTGCGCGGTGTACTGCTGAATCTCTCGCAGAGCGCGAGCATCGGGGAGAGTTCCGAGGCGGCCGATCGCGTCCTCGGTGCCCTCGACGGCGTCGGCGCGGTTCGCAAGCGCGAGGTACAGCAGGCAGCATTTGTGGTACTCAAATCAGCCGATATCCCCTCCATGCTGGTCGAGACCGCCTACATCTCCAATCCCGCCGAGGAGCGGGCGCTGCGCGCGCGCGCGCAGCAGCAGCGCCTCGCCGAGGCTATATTCAGCGGAATTCGCAGCTTTTTCCGCCAATATCCGCCGGAAGGCAGTCGCTACGCGCGCACCCACGATGAGGCTGCCGCGGCCACCACGCAGGTTGCAGACAGCGGCCGATAGTGCGTCGGTGCTTGCGTGTACACTCACGCACTTTTCCAGCCTCGGGGCCGGCATGCCGATCCGGGTCCTTCCACCCAACCTCATCGATCAAATCGCCGCCGGCGAGGTCATCGAGCGTCCCGCCTCGGTGGTCAAAGAGCTGTTCGAGAACGCGCTGGACGCGGGCGCCACGCACATCGACATCGACATCGAGCGCGCGGGCCTGGGCCTGATACGCGTGCGCGATGACGGCTGCGGCATGAGTGCCGAGGAGCTGCCACTCAGCCTGGAGCGCCATGCGACCAGCAAGATCGCCACGCTCGAGGATCTGGAGGGCATCACGAGCTACGGCTTTCGAGGCGAGGCGCTGCCCTCGATTGCCTCGGTCTCGCGCCTGCACCTGCTCTCGCGCCGCGCCGATCTGCCGGCCTGGGAAATCGCCGTCGAGGGTGGGGTGCAGTCGGCGCTCAAACCGGTCGCGCATCCGACCGGCAGCAGCGTCGAGGTGCGCGATCTGTTCTACAACGTTCCGGCCCGGCGCCGCTTCGTGCGCAGTCCGGGTACCGAATTCGCTCATATCCTGCGCCAGGTCGAGCGGCTCGCTCTCGCGGCTTACGCGCCCGCGGTTCGGTTGCGGCACAACGGCAGGGAAATCCTGAATCTGCCCGCTGCACTCGATGCGGCTGCGATCGAGCGGCGCCTGGATCGCATCGTCGGTGCGGAATTTCGCCCTCAGGCCCTCGCTATCGATCAGACCGTCGGCCCGCTGCGGCTCACCGGCTGGCTCGGTCTGCCCACGGCCGCGCGAGCGCAATCCGACCTGCAGTACTGGTTCGTCAACGGGCGCGCCGTGCGTGATCGCCTGCTCGGCAATGCCGTGCGCCTGGGCTACCGGGACGTGCTCTACCACGGCCGTCATCCGAGCTACGTGCTCTACCTCGCGCTCGATCCGCGCCAGATCGACGTCAACGCGCATCCGAGCAAGCTCGAGCTGCGCTTCCGCGACAGTCGCACGGTACACGATGCTGTATTTCGCAGCGTGGAACGGGCGCTCGCGGCAACGCGACCCGCGCCGAGCGATGCTGCCTGGCTTGAACTCAGCGAGGCGCAGAGGACCGCGGCGCTCGCCCACCTGACGGAATTGCCGCTGAGCTATGCCGGCGACTCCGGCGCCGCCTCCTGGCGCCTCGGTGCGCACGAGCCGCCGCCGCAGGAGGGCGCTCAGGCGCGCAGCAGCTTCGCGGCAGTGCAGGCCTTGTGGAGCGGGGTGGACGCGGCCCAATCGCGCCCGCTCGGCGTACCGATCGCGCAGCTGCACGGGATCTATATCCTGGCGCAAAATCCGGAGGGATTGATCCTCATCGATACGCACGCGGCCCACGAGAGGGTGCTCTATGAGCAGCTCAAATCCCAGTACGACGCGGCGGCGCCGGCCGCGCAGCGTCTGCTCGAGCCACTGCGCGTGGCGGCTGGCGAGCACGAGATCGAAGCATTGCTGGCAGAGCGCGGCGAGCTCGAGCGGCTCGGCTTCGAGCTCGAACGCTTCGGACCCGAGCGCCTGGTGGCGCGTGCCGTTCCGGCGCTGCTCGCGCACAGCGACGCGGCGGGCCTGCTCGCGCAGCTGGCACGCGAGTTGGCCGGCGGGGAGGGGGCGCCGCATTTGGATGGCGCCGCACACCGTATCCTCGGCAGCATCGCCTGTCGCGCCGCGATTCGCGGTCAGCGCACGCTGAGCTTGGCGGAAATGGATGCATTGCTGCGCGAGATGGAGCGTACCGATCGCTCGAGCCAGTGCAACCACGGTAGGCCGACGTGGCTGCGCCTGTCGCTACGCGAGATCGATCAGCTGTTTTTGCGGGGCCGCTGATGCAGGCGGCGGCGGCGGCGCCGCTGCTGGTCGTCTTGACAGGACCGACCGGCAGCGGCAAGAGCCACCACGCGCTGCAGCTGGTGCAGCGCCTGGCCGGCCGCGTGCCGATCGAGATCGTGAGTGCCGATTCGGTGCAGGTCTACCGCGGCATGGACATCGGCACGGCCAAGCCCGAGCGCGCGATCCGTGAGCGCGTGCCGCACCATCTGATCGATATCCGCGATCCGGCCGAGGTCTATTCCGCGGGTGATTTTGTGCGCGAGGCGAGCGCGCTGATCACGGCGATCCATTTGCGCGGCGCGCTGCCATTGCTGGTGGGAGGCACGATGCTGTATCTGCGCGCCTTGCGCGAGGGATTGGCAACGCTGCCGGCGGCCTCGAGCGATGTTCGGCGCGAGATCGATGCCGAGGCGGCCGTACACGGCTGGGCGGCGATGCATCAGCGGCTCTGCCGGATCGACCCGCAAGCGGCCGCGCGCATCGCGCCCCAGGACGCCCAGCGCATTCAGCGCGCGCTCGAGGTGCATCGACTCACGGGCGTAGCGCTCTCACAGTGGCACGATCGCACCCAGGATAAGCGCGCCTCTTACCGCTGGCTGCGCTACGCCTTGTGGCCGGACTCGCGCAGCGGCTTGCGCGTGGGATTGGAAGCGCGCTTCGCGGCCATGATGCGCGCCGGCCTGCTCGATGAGGTGCGGCGCCTGTACGCGCGCGGGGACCTCACTGCGGAACATCCCTCGATGCGCGCGGTGGGCTATCGTCAGCTCTGGCGCTACTGCGCCAATCAATTGGGTCTCGAGGCCGCGTGTACCGCAGCCGTGAACGCTACCGCGCAGTTGGCGAAACGGCAGCTTACGTGGCTGCGTCGTGATCGCGAGATCACCACGCTGCGCAGTGAGGTTGTAGGAATTCCGGAGCGTGTTGCTGCGGATATTCTGGCGGCCCTCGGCGCATGACCGCCGCGACCTGGAGTGTTAGAATCGCTCTCGTTCTTTCACATCCCCCTGGACTGCGCTTCAGGTGGCAGTCCGAGCCCGGTTAAGCACAGCTGTCATTTAAAAGCGGAGCCGGTTGAACAATAAGGAGAATTTCATGGCCAAAGGCCAATCTTTACAAGATCCATTTCTGAACGCGCTGCGCAAGGAACACGTTCCGGTTTCAATTTATCTGGTCAACGGCATCAAACTGCAGGGCCAGATCGATTCCTTCGATCAGTTCGTGGTGTTACTGAAAAATACCGTCAGCCAGATGGTCTACAAGCACGCGATCTCGACCGTGGTGCCGGCGCGCGCCGTGCGCCTGGCCGTGGAAGAGGGCGCGACTGCGGAGACTGCGGCCGACTGATGCGACGCAACGGACAGCGGCATGTTTGAGCGCCCGCGCGCGGGTGAGCGCGCCGTGCTCGTGCGTCTGGGGCTGGGGACGGCGGTTCAGCCCGAGGATCTCGAGGAGTTCGAGCAGCTGGCGCGCTCTGCCGGCGCCCAGCCGGTGGGAACCATCACGGGGCGCCGCGAGCGGCCGGATTCGCGCTACTTTGTCGGCACCGGCAAGGCGAGTGAGATTGCGAGCGCTGCCCGCGAACTGCACGCCGAGCTCATCCTGGTCGATCACCCGCTCTCGGCCAGCCAGCAGCGCAATCTCGAGCAACTCAGTGGATTGCGCGTGCTCGATCGCAGCGGCCTGATTCTGGACATCTTCGCCCAGCGAGCGCGCAGCTTCGAGGGCAAGCTCGAAGTCGAGCTGGCGCAGCTCAAGCATCTGGCCAGCCGTCTGGTGCGCGGCTGGACGCACCTGGAGCGGCAGAAGGGTGGCATCGGTTTGCGCGGACCGGGCGAGACGCAGCTCGAGACCGATCGCCGTCTGCTCGCGGCTCGCGTGCGCTCGCTCACGCGGCGGCTCGGGCGTCTCAAGCAACAGCGCGATACCGGCCGCAACGCCCGTGCCGAGATCCCCGTCCCCGCGGTCGCGCTGGTCGGCTATACCAATGCGGGCAAGTCGACGCTGTTTCAGGCGCTCACGGGCAGCGAGGTCTATGTGGCGGACCAGTTGTTCGCGACGCTCGATCCGACCGTGAGGCGGCTGCGCCTGCCCGGCGGCGCGCCGGTGGTGCTGGCCGACACCGTGGGGTTCATTCGCGAATTGCCGCATGAGCTCATCGCGGCCTTTCAATCAACTCTGCAGGAGGCGCGCAGCGCGCAGCTGCTGCTGCATGTGGTCGATGCCAGCGACTCGCGCCGCGACGAGCATATCGAGCAGGTCGACACGGTGCTGCGCGAGATCGGCGCTGGCGACATTCCGCAATTGCGCGTCTACAACAAGATCGACCGCTTGGGGCTGGCGGCGCAGCTCGAGCGCAACGCCGAGGGTCATGCCTCGACCGTGTGGATTTCCGCGGCGCAAGGGCAGGGTCTGGAGGCGCTGCGCGATGCGATCGCCGAGCGCCTGGAGCTGCAGGTACAGCGCCTGTGGCTGCATCTGCCCGCCGCGGCCGGCGCCTTGCGCGCCCGCCTGTATGCCGCCGGCGTGGTGCGCGATGAGCGCTCGCTGGAGGACGGGGCACTCGAACTGCTCGTGGATTTGCCGGCCGCGCAGCTGGGTACCTGGGCCTCGCTGCCCGGAGTACAATTGCTGGAGGCTCAGCCCTTGCCCCGTGCGGTGGCGCGCACCTCCCTCGAGCCTTACCTGGAAGCCTCGCCGGTGCCGAAGGCCGTGACAGTGGGCAGCTGAGGGTACGGGAACACACGCAAAGACGGCTTGTTCGATATGGCATGGAATCAACCCGGCGAAGACAAGAAGCGGCCGCCGGCGCGTGGCGCACCGGACAATGCCTCGCTCGACGATCTGTTGCGCCGCCTGCAGCGTCAGGTGCAGCGGCTATGGCGCCCGGGCAGCGGCCGCGGTATGGCGGCGCTGAGCCTCGCACTGCTGATCGTGGCGGTGTGGTTGTCGAGCGGCTATTACCAGATCGGCGCCACCGAGCGCGGTGTGGTGCAGCGCTTCGGCCGCTACGTCACCACCGAACAGCCCGGACACGGCTGGCACTGGCCGTGGCCCATCGAGAGCGTGACCAAGCTCGATGTCGCCGCCGTGGACGGCGTCAGCTCCAAGGCGCTGATGTTGACCACCGAGCAGAGCCTCATCGACATCAGCTGGTCGATTCAGTACCGCATTGCCGATCCGCAGCAGTTCCTCTTTCAGGTGCGCGATCCGGAGGCGAGCCTGCGGCAGCTCGGTGAGACCGTCGTGCGCGAACTGATCGGCGGCAGCGCTCTGGCGGCGCTCATGGACGGACAGGGGCGCTCACGCATCGGCGCCGAGGCACGAGCTCGCATACAGAAGGGCCTGGATGGCTACGGCGCCGGCCTCGCTCTGACCAGCGTGAACCTCACCGACGTGCAGCTGCCCGATCCCGTGCTCGCCTCGCAACGCGACGCGGCCAAGGCAGGGGAGGAGCGCCAGCGAGCCGTGAGCGAGGCCGACGCCTACGCGAATGACATCCTGCCCAAGGCGCAAATCGCAGCGCAGCGGCAGCTCACCGACGCCCAGGTCTACGCCACGCAGACCGTGGCGAGCGCGGAGGCCGAAGCGCAACGCTTCACCCAGGTGGCGCAGGCCTATGCCCATGCGCCCGAGGTCACGCGCAGCCGCATGTACATCGAGACCATGGAGGGCATTCTCGCGCACGCCCGCAAGATCGTCATCGATACCAAGGGCGCCAGCGGCAACACGATCTACATACCGCTCGACAAGCTGGCTGAGGCGATGCGCACCGCGGCCCCGCCGGGCGCCCAGCCGGCAGTTGCTCCAGCCGCGGCGGGTACGACGGGCGCCGTGGGCACGGCGGCAACCGAGACGAGCGCGGGCGATGATGCGCGCAGCCGCGATCGGCCGGAGCGCTGATGTACACGCGTGTCTACGCTGCCTTCGGGTTCGCACTGCTGGCGCTGTTGCTCTGGAGCATGGTGTTCGTGGTCGATGAGGGCTCGGTCGGCCTGCTCACGCGTCTGGGGCAGATTCAGCCCGGCGCATATGGACCCGGAGCGCACCTGAAGTCCCCGTTCGATGAAGTGCACCGCCTGGATCGCCGCCTCATCACGCATGTCTATCCGGGCGAGAGCTTTCTGTCACAGGATCAGAAGGCATTGAACGTGGATTTTTATCTGAAGTGGCGCCTCGCGGATGCCGCGCGCTATTTCCAGGCCACAGGGGGTGACGAAGATGCCGCCGCGGCGCGCCTGGCCGACATCGTGCGCGATCGGCTCAAGAGCGCCGTGGCCGCCGCGCCGCTCGCCGCGAGCGTTGCCGATGCGCGCCTGACCTCCGGCGCGCTCGATGTCGATGCCCTGCGCTCGCAGGCCGCAGCGCTGGGCGTGCAGTTCGTGGACGCGCAGCTCCAGCGGGTCGATCTGCCCGATGACGTCGCCGGCTCGGTCTATCAGCGCATGCAGCAGAGTCTGATGTCCCAGACGCAGCAATTGCGCGATCAGGGCGAGGCGCAGGCGGAGAAGATCCGCGCCGACGCCGAGCGCAAGCGCGCCCAGATTCTGGCCGATGCCACGCGCGAGGCGCAGCGCCTGCGGGGCGACGCCGATGCGACGGCGGCCGGCGCCTATGCCAGAGCCTACGGCGCGAACGCGGAGTTCGCAGCCTTCTACCGCAGCATGCAGGCGTACAAGAGCGCCTTGGGTCGCGATGGCGACGTGCTGGTGATTTCGCCGGATGGCGAATTCTTCAAATATCTGCACAGTGCCAGCGGGCGCTAGCCGCGCTCTTAGGACGGAATGTGGGGCTCGACTGGACTGATTTCCTGGCTGCGCTGGCTATTGTCTGCATCGTCGAGGGCGTCATGCCGTTCATCAATCCGCCGGGCATGAAGCGTTTGCTGTCGAAGCTCGCCGCAATGGAGGAACGCGAGCTGCGGCTGGGCGGTTTCTTCAGCATGCTGGTCGGGCTCGCCATCTTGTTTCTGGTGCGCTCCTGATGGGTCGGTTCGTCGTCGTCATCGGCATGCAGTGGGGCGATGAGGGCAAAGGCAAGGTGGTCGATCTGCTCACGGAGCGCGCCGCCGCGGTCGCCCGCTTTCAAGGTGGCCACAATGCCGGCCACACGCTGGTCATCGGCGGCCACAAAACCATCCTGTCGCTGATCCCCTCCGGCGTCCTGCGCGACGGGGTGCAGTGCCTGATCGGCAACGGCGTCGTGCTGTCACTCGAGGCGCTGTTTCGCGAAGCCGACATGTTGCTGGCACAGGGCGTGCCGGTGCTCGAGCGGCTGCGCATCTCGCCGGCCTGTCCCTTGATCCTGCCGTCGCACGCGGCGCTCGATCGCGCGCGCGAGGCGGCTCGGGGCGTCAATGCAATCGGCACGACCGGGCGCGGCATCGGTCCGGCGTACGAGGACAAGGTGGCGCGCCGCGCGGTGCGCGTGGCCGATCTGTACCAGCGCGACCGTTTCGCCGCCAAGCTCGGCGAAGTACTCGATTTCCACAATTTCATACTGCAGCGCTACTTCGCGCAGCCGCCGGTGGATTTTCAGCGCACGCTCGATCAGCAGCTCGAGTACGCGGAGCGGCTGCGGCCGCTATTGCTCGATGTCACCGGCGCACTCATGCAGTTGCGCTCCCAGGGCGCGAATGTGATGTTCGAGGGCGCTCAGGGCGCGATGCTGGACGTCGATGTCGGCACTTACCCCTTCGTCACCTCCTCCAACACCACGGCCGGCGGCGCCGCGACCGGCACCGGCATGGGGCCCTGCGTGTTTGATTACGTGCTCGGGATCGTGAAGGCCTACACGACGCGCGTGGGCGCCGGACCCTTCCCGACCGAGCTGTTTGACGACTACGGCGAGCATCTCTCTCGCGTCGGACACGAGTTCGGCTCGGTCACGGGCCGCCGGCGGCGCTGCGGTTGGTTCGACGTGGTGGCACTGCGGCGCTCGATCACGCACTCGAGCGTCTCGGGCCTGTGCGTGACCAAGCTCGACGTACTCGATGGCCTCGATACGATCCGGATCTGCGTCGGCTATCGGGTGCGCGGCGAGACGTTGCCCGGGCCGCCGCTGTTCGCTGATGCCTATGCCGACGTCGAGCCGGTCTATGAGGAAGTGCCGGGCTGGACCGAGTGCACCGCGGGGGTGCGTGAGCGCGGCGCTTTGCCGCTCAATGCCCGCCGCTACCTCGAGCGGATCGAGGAGCTGATCCGCGTGCCGCTGGACCTGATCTCGACCGGCCCCGATCGGGACGACACGATCGTAGTGCGCCATCCCTTCGACAGCGCAGACGCAGGCCGTGCGAGGCGAGCGGGCTCAGAGTTCGAGAAACAGCTTGTGCATCCGCCGTGATTCGTCGAGGTTGAGGCTTTCCAGGATCTCGCCGAGCGGTTCCGGCTTGCTGAAGGCGTAGCCCTGGGCGTAATCGACGCCGAGCCGGCGCACCGCGTCGGCGACTTCCTTGGTCTCCACGAATTCCGCCACGGTATCGATCGAGAAGCCCCTGGCCAGTTCCACGATCGCACGTACCGTGACCTGCGAGCGCTTATTGGTGACGATGTCGCGCACGAAGCTGCCATCGATCTTCACCCGAGCGATCTCGAGGCTCTTCAGATTCGTCAGCGAGTTCTGGCCAGTGCCGAAATCATCGAGCGCCAGGCGGCAGCCCATCGCGTTCAGGCGGTGAATCATGTCGTTGGCCCGAGCCAGATTCGTCACCGCGGCCTGCTCGGTGATCTCCACCATGATGCTGCCGTGAGGCAGATTCGCGGCCTGCAGCTGCTCGCTGAAGCGACCGATGAACGCCTCATCACCGATCGATTGACCGGAAACATTGATCGAGATGGAGATGCCGCGGCTCTTGAGCATGCTGCGGTAGGGCGTGAGCATCTGCAGTGCGCGCTCCCCGACCCAGCGGTCGACACTCGGCAGCAACTGGTAGCGCTGCGCGGCGTTGATGAGTGCGCCGGGGGCGATGATGCGATCGTCCGGGCCGCGCAACCGCAACAGGATCTCGTAGCCGCCCGGAAGTTCACGATTCTGCAGCGGCACGATGCGCTGTGCGTAGAGCAGCAGCCGGTCGGTCTTGAACGCCGTGCGCAATTGTCCGACCGCGACCACGTCCTCGTGACGGCGCATCATGCTCTGGTCTTCGCAGGCGTAGAGCTCGACGCGGTTGCGGCCGTGTTTCTTGGCGCTCTTGCAGGCCAGTTCGGCCGCGGCCAGTGCGCGGGCCAGACCCTGCGGCATGGCGACCAGCGCCGCCACCCCGCAGCTGATTGATACATCGACTGCCGCCTGCGCCGTGCCGATGACCAGCCGGCTCGCGGCATTCTGCAGCTGCTCGGCTATCAGCGCCGCGGCACGCGGATCCGCGCCGGGCAATATGATCGCGAAGCGGTCGCCGGCAATGCGCGCCGCCAGAGCGCCCTCCGCCAGCAGCGGCGGGGCCATCAGGTCGGCGATGCGCACGATCAGCTCATTGCCGAGCTCGAACCCTTGCAGCTCATTGACCACACTCATGTGATCGACGTCGATGTAGATCACGCTGCGGTTGAGCTCGGCAGATTCCGGCGGCAGGCGCCCATACATCTGCTCGAGACCATCGCGCGTGTGCAGACCGGTCATCAGATCGAACTGCGTTTCGACGATGGTTGCGGTCTGGCGGCCCAGGTGCCGTGCCAGGAAGATATGGCGCCGCGCGTAATCGGCCGCCGCGGGCGGATTGAAGAACGCCAGTATGCCGATGACGCGTCCATTGTCGCGTACGACCGGAACGGAGAGAATCTTGCAGCGTGCGACGTCGGGGGCGTTGCGAGCGACGCCTTGGCCGTTGATCACCAAGGGACGGTTCTGGCGCTGCGCCCAGGTGATCAGATGCTGCTGCGTCTGCAGGCAGGCGTCGCGCAGCGTCGAGGAGCCTGAGATGTCGTGTTCGATACGGATGCGCTTGTCCGGCACGATGAGTACGCCGAATGCGCTCTGCAGCCGCTCCACCGAGGCAGCGAGCAGTTCTTCGAGAATGCGGTGATCATCGGCGGCGCCCTTGAGGTTGCTCGTGACCTTGAACAGCCACTCGAGTTCCGCCGAGCGCTCGGTCAAGGTATTGATGCGCTCGCTGGCGGGCTGGGCCGCGGCGAGCTCGCGTTGAACGCAGTCGAGCAATGGCTTGAGCCGTCCGGCAATCTGGGCCGGCGGCGGCGCCGAGGCGCCCTGGCTCAGGGGCTGCTGGATGCAAAACACGCCCAGGAGCGTGCCGTCGCTGTGTTCCAGCGGAATCGCGATGAGGCACTGCTCCTGGGACTGAGGCAGCGCGACGGGCACGCGCGGCGTCGAGCCATCCCATCCGGCGGAGCGCAGTGATTTTCGGATCCCCTCGAGCTCCAGGGTTCCATCCTGACCGCAGCAGTGCAGTGCCCCATCGAGCAGGCACACTGCGCTCAGATCATCGAGCAGGTTGTGGGCCAGCTGCGCGTACGAGGCGAACATGACATCCGCGGCTGGCGCGCGCTGCTGTGCTCTGTCCACCCCTTCCATACTCCCTTGCGAAGCCGCCTGGTTCCGTGAGCCGCGGATGGGGCAGGAAGCCCCCTGGCCCGCTGGCCCTGTACAACTCAGGCTACTTATCGGCCGGACGGCTCCTGACGGGAGCGGATTCGTCCACGCGGTGCGTAAAATGAGATTTCCCTCACACGGCGCGCCCGCACTCCTGAGCGGGCCCACACTGATCGATCGACCGGCGGCGCACGAGGTAATACGTCGCAGATGCCGCACAGCGCGCGCGGACCCTGGCTGGTATGTGAACACAGCCACTGCCATAATGAATCATGCCGATGGAGCCTCCCGGCGAGCCGAGCTTTCACTGGGACGATCCTTTGCTGCTCGAGCAGCAGTTGAGCACGGAGGAGCGCCTGGTCCGGGACGCTGCGCGCGACTACGCGCAGTCCGAGCTCTTGCCGCGGGTACTGCTCGCGTTTCGCAACGAACACACCGACCCGGCGATATTCCGCGAGATGGGCAGCCTCGGTCTGCTCGGCTCGAGCCTGCCCGCCGAGTACGGCGGCGCGGGCCTGAATCAGGTCTGTTACGGCCTGGCCGCGCGCGAAATCGAGCGGGTCGATTCCGGCTTCAGATCGATGATGAGCGTGCAGTCCTCGCTCGTCATGCTGCCGATATTCGCCTTCGGCAGCGAGGCGCAAAAGCAGCGACTGTTGCCGGCGCTCGCTCGCGGCGAGCTCATCGGCTGTTTTGGTCTCACCGAGCCCGGGTACGGCTCGGATCCGGGCGGATTGATCACGCGTGCGCGCGCTGTCGCGGGTGGCTACAGCCTGACGGGCTCGAAGACCTGGATCACCAACAGCCCGATCGCCGATGTGTTTGTAGTCTGGGCCAAGACCGATGACGGCGCGATCCGCGGCTTCCTGCTGGAGAAGGGCTGGAGCGGGCTCTCGGCGCCCGTCCTGCACGGCAAGGTGGGGTTGCGTACCTCCGTCACCGGTCAGATCGTCATGGATGAGGTCCGGGCGCCGCACGAGAGTCTGCTGCCGGGTGTCGCCGGCCTCAAGGGTCCCTTCACCTGCCTGAACTCGGCGCGCTATGGCATCGCCTGGGGCGCATTGGGGGCCGCCGAGTCCTGCTGGCACACGGCACGGCAGTACGTGCTCGACCGGCAGCAGTTCGGACGCCCACTCGCGGCCAATCAGCTGATCCAGAAAAAACTCGCTGACATGCAGACGGAGATCACATTGGGCCTGCAAGCTTGCCTGCGATTCGGCCGCATGAAGGACGAAGGCAGCGCGTGCCCGGAAATCACCTCGATGCTCAAGCGCAATTCCTGCGGCAAGGCACTGGACATCGCCCGGGCGGCCCGGGATATGCTCGGCGGCAATGGCATCTCGGATGAGTTCAACGTGATCCGGCATCTGGTGAACCTCGAGGTGGTCAATACCTACGAGGGAACGCATGACATCCACGCCCTGATCCTGGGGCGCGCGCAGACGGGTATACAGGCGTTCAGCTGAAGCTGTGCCGATGAATGCGCCACTCGCGGGTCTGCGGGTACTCGAGCTCGCGCGAATCCTGGCCGGTCCGTGGATCGGCCAGACACTGGCGGATCTGGGCGCCGACGTGATCAAGGTCGAGGCTCCGGCGGGCGATGACACGCGCCGATGGGGCCCGCCGTTCATACGCACGGCCGCGGGTGGCGATGGCGATGCGGCGTATTTTCACAGCTGCAATCGCGGCAAGCGCTCGATCATCGCCGATTACAACACCGCCGAGGGCCGTGCCGTGGTGCACGCGCTCGCCGCGCGTGCCGACGTACTGATCGAGAATTTCAAGGTCGGGGCGCTGCAGAAGTACGCACTCGACTACGCGAGTCTGCGCGCGATCAACGCCGGTCTGATCTATTGCTCGATCACGGGCTTCGGGCAGACCGGCCCCTACGCAGGCCGCTCCGGCTACGACGTGCTCATCCAGGGGATGAGCGGCATCATGGACCTCACGGGTTCCCCCGAGGGCGAGCCGCAGAAGATCGGCGTCGCGCTGGCCGACATCTGCACCGGATTGTACGGCGTGATCGCCATCCAGGCCGCCCTCGCGCAGCGCGCACGCACCGGAGCGGGGCAGCACATCGACATGGCGCTGCTCGATACGATGGTCGCCGTCCTCGCCAATCAGGCGCTGAACTTCCTCGTCAGTGGAACGGTGCCGCACCGGCAGGGCAACTCGCATCCCAATATCGTGCCCTATCAGGTCTTCCACGCCAGCGACGGACCGATCATCATTGCGGTGGGTAACGATGCGCAATTCGCGCGCCTGTGCGCCCTGCTCGGTCTGGACGAACTGGCGCAGGATCCGCGTTTTGTCACCAACAGCGCGCGTGTCGCGCATCGTGAGATCGTGGTCTCGATTCTGGCCCGGCGGTTGGAGCTGCGAGCGCGCGGCGAGCTGCTCGCCGGGCTGGACAAGGCGGGCATTCCCGCCGGACCGATCAACACCGTGGCCGAGGCCTTTGCGGACCCTCAGGTGCGGCACCGCGCTCTGCAACGGGCCATTGCGGCGCCGTGGGCTGAGGGAGCAAGTGTACCCTCGGTGCGTACGCCGATCGATTTCTCGGCCGCGCAGTTGCAACTCGGGCGCCCAGCCCCGCGGCTGGGGGAGCACACGGCCGAGATCCTGGCCGAACTCGGCCCCTTGAGTTAATGGAGAACCGGATCATGCTGGACTGGAATCAAGTGCTGCGCTATGCCAAAGAGGGCGCGCCGGCGCCGGATCATCGGGTCGAGAAGAGCGACGCGCAGTGGCGCCAGGAGCTCAGCGCCGAGGAATACCGCGTGACCCGCCGGGCCGGCACCGAGCATGCGTTCAGCTCGGATCTATGCGGCCTGTTCGAGCCCGGTCTCTACGCCTGTCGCTGCTGCGGCAGCGTGCTGTTCGATGCCTCGCGCAAGTTTGAATCCGGCACGGGCTGGCCCTCCTTCACGCAACCCCTGCACCTCAACTCGATCGCCTACCACGCCGACACGAGCTACGGCATGACGCGAGTCGAGACCACCTGCAATACCTGCGACGCGCACCTGGGGCACGTGTTTCCGGATGGGCCCAAACCGAGCGGCCTGCGCTACTGCATGAACGCGGTTGCACTCAAGAGAGTCTCCGGCCCCTGAACCCGTTCAAAATCTCTGCGACAGGCCCACGTAGAGCTGAGTCTGCGGCGCGATGCCGTTCAGGCTGAAGTTGCCACCAAAATCCAACTGCACATCCGGCCTCAGAGCACAGGTCAGAGCCGCATCCGCGGTGTAAATGGGCCTTTCGCCGGCCTCGAAAGACCGGGTGGTGAAAACCTCGGAATAAAAGGTCCAGCGCCGGTCCAGTGCATGGCTGACATTGACCAGGAAGTCGAAGGCGCCGTGGTAGCCTCGCTCGGCGCTGTCATTGAGATAGTCGGCCTCCGGCATCACGATGATGGTGAAACCGGCCGGTGCGCTGAAGCTCACGGGCAGAATCAAGCCGCCCTCGATCTTGCCGTTGCCAAGTCCGGGCTGCGCGGTCGGCAGCTTGACGTAAGGCAGGAGCGCTACCGCCGCGGCGCCGCGATCATCACCCAGTACATTGACCTTGAGGCGCGCGTAGGTATCGCCGAGCCCTGAGATCGTGGTGGTGTTGCCAGCAACCTGCGTGCTGAGGGACTCATAGGGGGTGAGCTGCAACTCGGCATCGATCCAGTTGGTCAAGCCAAGTTTCAGAGTCGGATCCACCGCGGTCCAGGCGTCGCTCCTGCTAGCGCCCTCGGCGCTGCTGCTGAACACCGCGAGGTCGGTTTCGTATTGAAAATGGCCGGCATCGACCGTATAGGGACTGTTCGCCTTCGGCGGACGATCGGTGTTGAAGTCCCGCAGCTCGGCCGCAGGTGTGGGATCGAGCAGCGTGTAGCCGCTCTTGTCGGGAGCCGCATCGTCGCCGCCATCCTCGCCCAGTGCCGGGACCGCCAACGTGGCGAGTATCAGTGCGAGACGGACGCATCTCAGGCTAAATACCACGACGCCCGGTGGCGGGAGAAACAACTTGTGACGAACCGACTGCTTCCACTGCTGCGCACCACGACGTACGCGCTTCGCGGCGGCTTTCTGGTGCGGCCGCTCTTGATCTCCCTCGCACTCGGCCTGCTGGGCGCATCGCTCTCCTCGCTCGAAGAGCGCGCTCCAGTGCTGAGCGCATGGGTTCCCACGGTCCTGTTCCCCTCCCATGCAGATCCTCAGGTCGCCCAGATCGTACTGGCCACGATCGCCGCATCGATCATGACGGTGGTGTCGATTGTCTTTGCCATGCTTCTGATGGCGCTGACACTCGCCTCGATGCAGTTCTCCCCGCGTATCCTCCTGAGCTTCGCCAAGGACCGGGTCACGCAGTGGACGCTGGGAATATTTCTCGGCACGTTCGTCTATTGCGTGGCTGCCCTGCCGGCCGCGCGCGCACTGCCGCGACCTTTCGCCCCGATCGCCACAGTTTCCGGCGCCATGTTGCTGGCGCTGATGTGCGTCGCCTGGTTGATCGTCTTCATTCATCATATTTCCCAATCGATCAGTGTCAACCACATCGTCGATCGGATCGCCCGTGAAACCGAGGACGTGATCGATGAGATCATGCCGGACGCCCGGCAGCACAACTACCGTGCGGAATCAGTGCCGTACGATGGCAACAGGCAAGAGCTTCTGGTGGCCAACGCGGTTTCCGGTTACATCCGTTATGTAGATGCCCGCCAATTGCTCGAGCTGGCCAAGACGTACAAGTTGCGGCTGCGGCTGCCACGCCGGGTCGGTCATTTCGTGCCTGCAGGGGTCGCACTGTTTGGCGCTTCGCCCGGGGATCGCCTGGATTCCGGGCGCGCCCAGGCGCTGCGCGGCGCGTTTGATATCGGGCCGGCACGCACGCTGCAGCAGGACGTCGAGTTTGGCGTGATCCAGATCGTCGACATCGCGCTCAAAGCCCTCTCTCCCGCGGTCAATGACCCCAGTACGGCGATCACCTGCATCGACCAGCTCGGACGCATCCTGATCCGATTCGCCAGTCGAAGCACTCCGCCCTCACTGCTGTGCGATCCGCCGCATGTCGTGCGCGTCATCGTTCCGTGGATCGGGGTGGACGATCTGCTCGATACGGCTTTTGAGCAGATTCGCCACTACGCGGCGGCGGATATTGCGGTCAGTCTGCGACTCCTGCGCGCTCTGGACGATATCGCCTCAACCTGCAGCGACCAGCGCATTCTCGAATCACTCCTGCTGCGGGCGCAGCGGATCCTGAGCGGTTGCGCCCGGCACCTCGGTCAGGAGCAGATCGAGCGGCTGCGTCAACGACTCGGCACGCTGGAGAGCCGGATATCGAGTGTGGCCGCCCAGATAACCGCGGAGGCAGCCGATCCCGGGTAGGCCATATCGGCCGCTGAGGCCGTGGCGCAGCGGCCTCGCTCAAATCTCAAACTCGACGCCGATTTCCATGATACGAGCGCTCGGAATGTTGAAATATGCCCCCGGCTGCTGTGCATTGCGGTGCATGAAAGCGAAAATCACCTCGCGCCAACGGGCCATGCCTGCCTGCCGGCCCGTCGGTGTGATGGTCTCGTGGCCGGTAAAGTACATGACCCGCTGTAGATCGCAGGCCGGTATCTGCTGGCGCGCCACCGCTACGCTGAGTCCCTTGGGAACGTCGGGCTGCTCCATGAAACCGAAGCGCAGTTCGACGCGCGTGACGTCATCGGACAGCGCGCTGATCCGGACTCGATCCTCGTCGGCGACACGCGGTGTTTCGGTCATCTCCACGGCAACCAGCAGCACCTTCTCGTAGAGCACGTGGTTGACCATGAGGTTGCGGGTCAGGGCGAGCGGCACTCCCTTGGTCATGCGACCGAGCACAACCGCCGTGCCCGGTATCCGGTACGGGGGATCGGCACTGATGCGCTCGATGAAGTCCTTCGCCTTGTCTCGAATCTCCAGACGCACTTTATCCAGGATCTCCTGGCCCCGGCGCCAGGTGAGCATGAGGAAGGCGATGACCAGCGAGATCAACAGCGGGAACCAGCCGCCATCGAACAGCTTGGTGGAAGTCGAGGCGACGAACAGCAGATCCAGGGCGATCAGACTGCCGTTTATGCTGTAGACGAGCAGCGGGTTGTACTTCCAATGCAGAGCGACGAAGGTGGCCATCACCGTGGTAATCGCCATCAGCATCGAGACCGCGATGCCAAAGGCTCCCGCCAGAGCGTCCGAGGAGCCGAAACCGATGACGGCCGTCAAGGTGCCGATCGCGAGCGCCCAATTCACGAGCGGCACGTAGATCTGGCCGATCTCGTGCCCGGCCGTATGCACGATGCGCAGGCGCGGCAGAAATCCGAGCTGCACCGCCTGGCTCGTCAGCGAATAAGCCCCGGAGATGATCGACTGGGAAGCGATCACGGTGGCGACGGTGGCGAGCGTAACCAGACCATAATGCGACCATTGCGGAGCCAGCTGATAAAATGAGTTTTCTATCGAATCGGGCTGGCTCAGCAGCAGGCCACCTTGACCGAAATAGTTCAGCGTCAAGGCCGGCAGTGCCACCCCAAACCAGGCGATGCGGATCGGGAACGGACCGAAATGGCCCATGTCGGCATAGAATGCCTCCCCGCCCGTGACCGCCAGGAAGGCGCCTCCAATCACCACCGTTGCCAGCGGCCCGGCGTGCCACAGGTAGGTGAATGCCGGCACCGGACTGAGCGCGGCAAGAATCGCCGGTCCCCTTGCAATGCCCATGACTCCCAGCACACCGATGACGATGAACCAGATCATCATGACGGGCCCGAATATGCCGCCGATCCAGGATGTACCCTTGCGCTGGATCGCGAACAACGCCACCAGGATCACGACTGTCAGTGGGACGACGAAGCGCGCGGTCTGCGGCGCGTAGATCTTGATGCCTTCGATCGCGCTCAAAACGGAAATTGCCGGGGTGATGGTGCCGTCGCCATAGAGTAATGTCGCCCCGATGAGGCCAACAATCACCATGATGGCGCGCCGGCGGCTTTGCTTGGCGCGTTGTGGGCTCAC
>JBELAR010000149.1:0-4944 GCA_049508555.1 Steroidobacteraceae bacterium | reverse complement strand
GGTTGGCGGCGACCAGCTCACCTTCGCCGCGCGCATTACTGCGATAGAGCGCGCCGGCGCGCGGCTCGAGCGCGACAATTCGCAGCTCATCGTGCCGGGCCTCGAATTCGCAGCGCACATAATCGCCGCAGACGATTTCAGGCTCGCGCCCCGGCGAGCGCACCATCGCCTCCTCACCGTGCTCGCCGCGCACGCGCAGCATGCGTCCGTGGGCGGCGATGACGCGGGCGCGCAGCGCCGGACCAGGCAGCGCCGCAGCGCCGTCGCTGCGCGCGCGCGAACTGGCGCGGGCGGATCTTCTGGCGGGAAAATGTGCCGACATTCCTTGCTATGATGCCTTACTTTCGAATCAATGAGACGTCATGGCCCATCACGAGTATTTGATCTGGATCGACCTGGAGATGACCGGACTGATGCCCGAGAGCGATCAGATCATTGAGATTGCAACGGTGATCACCGACAAGGATCTCAACCTGATCGCCGAGGGTCCCGAGCTCGCCATTCACCAGCCGGAGGAAGTGCTGGCCCGCATGGATGCCTGGAACCAGCGCCAGCACGGCGGCTCGGGTCTGCTCGCGCGAGTGCGCTCGAGCCGCATGACGCTCGCGGAGGCCGAGCGCCAGACGCTGCTGTTCCTCTCGACGCACGTGCCCCCCGGCGCCTCGCCGATGTGCGGCAACGGCATCTGCCAGGACCGGCGCTTTCTGGCGCGGCTCATGCCGGAGCTGGAGCGGTTCTTTCATTATCGCAATCTGGACGTCAGCACGCTGAAGGAACTGGCGCGTCGCTGGATGCCGGGATTGAGCGCGGGGTATTCGAAGCAATCGGCTCATCTGGCGCGCGCGGACGTGCACGAATCGATCAACGAGTTGCGCTTCTACCGCGAGCGCATGTTCATCGCGCCTTGAGGGCCCGGCGCGGCCTGAGAACTGCGCCACTAAATCGGCTGTTCGCGGCGGATTTGCCGCTACGCTGCATGCTATAGTCGATGCATGCTCTGCGAGACGGACATCAAGCTGTCATGGCGCGCACCTCCCCGCGGCTTTGTCGCGCTCATGGGTCTGTATGAGTGCAATTACCTGCGCTTCCTGCAGCTGGCGGGCAACCCAAAGCGCCTCTCGGGAACGATGATCTCCCGTGTCGACGGCGACTGCGAGCTGCAGCTCGGCGTGCTCGAGCACATGCCCTATACCAGCGTGCTGAGTTTGACTTACGTCCTGCGCAGCGCCGACTGCGCCAGTCTCGAACGCCTGCCGGACCTGCGATTGCGTGCCTACCATGATGCCCGGCTGCTCGAGGCCGAGGAGTTTCCCGAGCAACAGCGCGCGCGCGCGCCGGGGTCCCGCCGAGGGGAACGTGAACTGCATCAGCGCTGGATGCGTAACATGATGCTAAATAAGTGGCTGGAGTACTGCGCGGAGCGAGGCCACCGGTTTGCGGTGAAGGAGCCGGTCAGCTAGAGGTTGGCTGCTGTCCTGCGGTCCGTGGCCCGCGCACATCATGCCGCCACTCATGAAACTGTTCACACAACTCGGATTCCTGCACCTCGGCAGGGATTCTGTCCGGCGTGAGGTCGATCACGACCGCCTGCTGCAATTGTTCCGCAATCGCGCGGAACTGAAGAAGGCCTATGGCAGTGTGCAGGACGAGGTTCAGCGGCTCAAGGACCGCATCAAGCAGCAGGAAGGCGCCACCGCGCGCGTGCAGGAGATGCTGCAGGGACTCGAGTCGCGACTGAGCCGGCCGGAGAGCGCCTACCCAACGCTGGTGTTCTATCAGCTGCGCGAGCTGTGGAGTCTGGGCAGTACGCTGCTGACGCAGTTCGCTGCGGAACTGGCCGAGCAACAGGAAGAGCGCGAACGGCGCGCCTTTCTCGCCGATTACAATCGCCGTCAGTTTGATCGCCGCCAGACCATCGACGCCGCCCTGCGTGAGGCCGAGCTTCGCGCCACCGAGGCCCGCGGCGCCGTGGCCGAGATCGAGCAGAGCATGCAGCGGCTGCAGCAGATCTGGCACTACTTCAAGCGTCGTGCGCTGCGCCAGCGGCTGCAGGCGTTCAATCTGCAATCGATGCTGCGCGCGCAGGAACTCGAGGATGCACGCGCGGCGCGCGAGGCGCTCAATACCGAGACGCCGCCGGAATTCGGTGAGCTATCGCTCGAGGCGCGGCGCGCGATCAATCTGGCGGTCGTCGCCTATGCCCAGAGTCTGTGTGATCGGCTCGCACCGACCGGCCTGCTCGAGCCGGCGCGCGCGGCCGCGGGCCGGCGCGAGCCGCCGCGTGACGATTACGGCGATCGCGTGCGCTGCGAGGCGACGATGAGCGCCATCATCATCGCGCGCGGTCTGTTGCAGCAGCGCGGCAACCTCTCGCAGGAAATCAAGCAGCGCTCGGATCGGCTGCATGAAATGGCCAAATACCGCAATGAGGGCGATACGGTTCCGGTCGCGGAGAGCCTGTCGCTCGCGGTCGATGGTTCCAAGGCGCTGGCCGACGACATGTGGGAAATCTACCGCGCATTGCTGCGCTAGCGCTCTTCAGGGCGGGACAGCGGAAGCCTGCTGCGTCATCTCCGGCCCATTGTTGCCCTTGGCCGCGACCGTGTCGGCCATGATGTCCGCCGCCTGCGCCAGGATCACATCCGGCTCATCGCTCACGGTGATGTCCTCGACCGACTTGACCGGTGCGAGCCCATCGGCGCTGCGGCGCACATTCTCTTGCGCGAGGCGTGCCTGATCCTGCAGCTTGCGCTCCTGCTGGCGCTTCTTGAGATTCAGTGACAGCGTCTTTTCAGCGCGCGAGGCGTCCAGGCTCGTGAGGCTCGCGAGCAGCCATTGATAGTCGGCGTTGCGCGTGGCGCGCTCGTTCTCCTCCGTCCCGAGCGTCTGCACCAGCGTGCCCTCGGGCGCCAGCGCGCGGAATGGAGCCGACGCGATGCGATCCCAGGGCAGGGCGTGCTCGAGCGCGCTCTCACCGACGTCCTCGGTGCTGATCGGGGAGGGCAGCACGAGCTCGGGTGAGACACCGCGCAATTGCGTGCTCTCGCCCGTGACCCGATAGAACTTGCCGATGGTGACCGTGAGCTGTCCTTCGGTCGGTTTAGAGGACCAGCGATCCAGCGGTATGACGCTCTGCACGGTGCCCTTGCCGAAGCTCGTCTGACCGATGATCAGACCACGGTGGTAGTCCTGAATCGCGCCGGCAAAGATCTCCGACGCTGAGGCGCTGGTGCGATCGATGAGCACCGCCAGCGGACCCGTATAGGCCTGTCCGGGATCGGGCTCATCGAGTACCTCGAGCTGACCGGTCGTGTCCTTGAGCTGCACGGCCGGTCCGTGATTGATGAACAGATGCGTGAGCCCGATGGCCTCGGGCAGGTAGCCGCCGCCATCGCCGCGCAGATCGAGCACCAGGCCATCGATGCCCCCGGAATTGGCGAGCTGCTGCAGCAGGCGACGCACGTCGTGAGTCGTGCTGCGATTGTCCGCGCTCGCCGCCCCACCATCCTCCATGTCATTGTAAAAACTCGGGACCGTGATGACCCCGATCTTGTAACTGCGGCCGTTGCGCTGCAGCGTTCGCACTTCCTTCTTGGCGGCCTGTCCCTCGAGCGTGACTTTATTGCGGGTGAGCCGCAGCGTGCGCTCGGCGGCCCCTGGGGTAGCCCCGGCGGGCAGGATCTGCAGGCGCACCACCGTGCCGACCTTGCCGCGAATGAGCTGCACGACATCGTCCAGGCGCCAGCCGATCACGTCCGTCAGCGCCCCGTCGTTGCCCTGCGCGACCGCGGTGATGCGATCGTTGGCTTTGAGCGTGCCGTCGGCGGCCGCGGGACCACCCGGCAGTACATTGGTCACGGTCACGAAGTCGTCGGTAAGCTGCAGCGACGCGCCGATGCCCTCGTAGCTCAGGCTCATCTGTATTCGATACTCCTCCGAGCTGCGCGGGGAGAAGTAATTCGAGTGCGGATCGTACGCGGAGGCGTAGGCGTTCATGAGCGACTCGAACACGTCCTCGGGCGATATCTTGTCCAGGCGCGTGAGCACGCGCTGGTAACGCTTGCGCAGCGTGTCGGCCGTGTCCGGCCAGCTCTTGCCCGTCAGCATCAGCGAGATCGCGTCGTTCTTGACTCGCAGCCGCCACAGCTCGTCAATCTCGCTCTGGCTCACTGGCCACGGCGCGTGCTCGCGATCGAAATCGAAGCTCTCATCGCCCGTCCAGTCCGGTTCGGTATCGAGCAGCTTGAGCGCGTAGTTCATGCGCTCGCGATTGCGCTGCTGGAAGACGTAAAACATGAGGTAGGCGGGGTCGACTTCCCCGGTATGGATCATGTCGCCGAACTTGAGCCGCCAGCGGTCGAAGCCGGCGATGTCGCCGGCAATAAAATAACTGTGCTGAGGGTCGAGCGCGGTGAGAAAGCGCTCGAGCACCTGGGGCGAGAGCTTCTCGTCGATCGCGATATGACGGTAGTGATTCTGCTCGAGAATGCCCGCCACACGCGGGGCGAGCGAGCGCTCCTGCGCGGTCGGGGCCACGGCGTCGCTGGGCAGCAATGCGCTCGCGACCGGAGTTCCGCTCGAGCGCGCGCCGGCCAGGGCCAGCAGACCCAGGGCGCCGAGGGCCAGTTGGGGGAGGAACCTGTGAGTTTTACCGGGTTCGTGGGACATGCTGCGAGTGGGCCCTCGAGACGCTAGACTGGTACCTGAAGTGTGACAGCTTTGCGCGCCGTATGGCAGTCGCGCTTACCCAAATCGCTGCGACGACCGGCGCCGCGGCGCCAGTTCAGAGAAACTCCATGCGTCCGATGGCGGTGTTGCTCGGCATCATCATGGGCTCGGCGGTGGCCTTGACCGTGTCCCTGACGATGAGCGCGATCGTATTCGTGCTGCTGCCCGAATACTGGGCGCGGCTTGCGAGCGAGCGGCTGCCATTGATCAAGGGAT
>JBELAR010000148.1:0-4964 GCA_049508555.1 Steroidobacteraceae bacterium | reverse complement strand
TCTGGACCAGTTCACGGGCGTGCGCCGCCGCGAGCGCGCCAGCGACAAGGTTCGAGCAGCGGCGCAGCATGCGTCTCCCGAATTGGCTCCAAGCGCAACCTGAGGCGGTGTCATGAAAGTCCTGCTGGTCGAGGATAACGAGCGCGTCTCGCAGTTCGTCATCAAGGGGCTCAAGGAATCCGGGCATACCGCGGACCACGCCGGCAATGGTCGCGACGGGCTGTTCCTGGCCGCCAGCGAGCCGTACGACGTGATCATCATGGATCGCATGCTACCCGGGGAAATCGACGGGCTCGCGATCATCGAGGCGCTGCGCAAGTCCGGCAAGCAGACCCCGATATTGATCCTCAGCGCCCTGTCCGATGTTGATGAGCGCATTCGCGGCCTGCGCAGCGGCGGGGATGACTACCTGACCAAGCCGTTTGCTTTTGGTGAGCTGCTGGCACGGCTCGATGCGCTCACGCGACGGGCCCAGGGTGAGGGCGCACAGACCAAACTCGAAGTCGGCGATCTGCGGGTCGATCTGCTCAGCCGCAAGGTCACGCGCGGGGAGCGCAGCATCGTCCTGCAACCGCGCGAATTCAAGCTGCTCGAGTATCTCATGCGCCACGCCAACCAGGTGGTCACGCGCACCATGCTGCTCGAGAACGTCT
This sequence comes from Steroidobacteraceae bacterium, assembly GCA_049508555.1. Lineage (GTDB taxonomy): Bacteria > Pseudomonadota > Gammaproteobacteria > Steroidobacterales > Steroidobacteraceae > FEN-1191. The sequence continues at coordinate 4,311 of JBELAR010000148.1, read as the reverse complement.
GGGACTATCATTTCGACCCGCAGACCAACGTGGTGGACGTGCATATCAGTAAATTGCGGCAGAAGATCGATGTCGATTTCGAGCGGCCGCTGCTGCGCACCGTGCGCAACGCCGGCTATACCATGACCGCGCAGGACTGAGTTCAAGTGCGCTCCTCAGCCACCAATTTTGCGCTGGCCTACATCCTGCTTGGCATCGCCGCGCTGGCCCTGTTCGCCGCGCCGCTGTGGTACGCCTGGCATGTGACGATTCAGGAAGGGCGCATCGAGATCCTGCAGGCCGATGCGCAGCGCCTCGCGGATATCTTCCGGCGCGAAGGCTCGAGCGGGCTCACCGCCTTCATCAGCCGGCGTTTGGAGGCGCAACTCGCCGGCGAGCGTATTTTGCTGCTGACCGATGAGCACTACCGGCCGCTCGCCGGGAATCTGGACGCCTGGCCGCGAGCAGCCCCGGCCGGAGCTGGCACCTATACGTTTGATGTCAATGTGGATGGCCATATCACGAGTGCCGTGTTCGTGCGCGAGACCTTGCCCGGCGGCTACAATCTGCTCGTGGGCCGGGACCTGGCGCGCCTCGCGCCCCTCGAGCACCGTTTCTGGTACGCGCTGGCCAACGCCGTCGGCTTCCTCTCGATCATGGGTGCGATCGGCGGCATCCTGATCCGACGCGCCATGCTGGTGCGCATCCATGGCATACGCCAGACGGTATCGGCAATCATCCAGGGCGACTTGAGCCAGCGGCTCACAACCCATCGCAGCGGCGACGAACTCAACACGCTGTCCCAGACGCTCAACGGCATGCTCGATCAGATCGAGCAGCTCATCCACGGCGTGCGCAACGTTTCCAATGCGATCGCGCACGATCTGCGCACGCCGCTGGCAGAACTGCGCTCGCGCCTCGAGGAGCTCACGCTGACCAAACCCTCCTCCGAACAGACTTTCGCGGAACTCGAGAGCGCGGTGGCGGATGTGGACCGCGTGATCCGTCTCTTCAACGCATTACTGCGCCTTGCCGAGATCGACAGCGGCCTGCGCCGCTCGGGCTTCGTTTCTTTGGACATGACCCTGGTGGCCGCCGATGCGGTCGAGTTCTACCAGCCGGCAGCAGAAATCAAGGGCCGCACGCTCAGCCTCGCGAGCGATGGACCGGCGCCGATTCGCGGCGACCCGGTATTGCTGGCGCAGGCGCTCGGAAATCTCATAGACAATGCGCTCAAATACACGCCAGAGGGCGGTTGGATACAGGTCGAAGTGCGGCGGCCGGCCGACCAGTCGGTCATCGTCAGTGTCGCCGACAGCGGCCCGGGTATTCCCGACACGGAGAAACCCAAAGTGGTGGAGCGCTTTTATCGCGGTGATGTCAGTCGCGGCACCCCGGGGGTGGGATTGGGCCTGAGTCTCGTCGACGCCGTGGCACGGCTGCACGGCAGTACTTTGGAACTCGAGGACAATCGGCCCGGCCTGTGCGCCCGCATCGTATTGCAGAGCGAGGCTCCCCAGTTGATGCACGCGGCGCTCGCGCCGGACTCCCAGACGGTCCTGGAACACGAACCGGCTTTGCCTTGAGATCAATTCTTGCAGCTGATTCAGCGGCGCGCTAACCTGCCAGATCAACCTGAGCGGGCGTAATGCATGCAGCGAGCCTTGATCACGGGCATCACCGGCCAGGACGGTGCCTATCTCGCCGAGTTATTGCTCGATAAGGGATATGAGGTCCACGGCATCAAGCGCCGCGCCTCATCGTTCAATACCAACCGAATCGATCATCTGTACCAGGATCCGCATGCGCGCGGCGTGCGCCTGCATCTGCATTACGGGGATCTCACGGACGCCAGTAATCTGATCCGCATCATCCAGCAGGTGCAGCCGGACGAAATTTACAATCTGGCTGCGCAGAGTCACGTCGGAGTCTCCTTCGAGACCCCTGAGTACACGGCGAACTCCGACGCGCTCGGCGCGTTGCGTGTGCTCGAGGCGATCCGGATCCTCGGCTTGAACAGCAAGACGCGTTTCTATCAGGCTTCGACCTCCGAGATGTTCGGCAAAGTTCAGGAAGTGCCACAGCGCGAGAGCACACCGTTCTACCCGCGCTCCCCCTATGCCGCGGCCAAGGTCTACGCGTACTGGATCACGGTCAATTACCGCGAAGCCTATGGCCTCTACGCCTGCAACGGGATCCTGTTCAATCACGAGTCCCCGGTACGCGGCGAGACCTTCGTGACGCGCAAGATCACGCGTGGGCTCGCTCGCATCAACCAGGGCCTCGAGGAGTGCCTGTTCCTCGGTAATCTTGATTCACTGCGCGACTGGGGTCATGCGCGCGACTTTGTGCGCGCCCAATGGCTCATGCTGCAGCAGAGCGTGGCCGAGGATTTCGTGATCGCCACCGGCGAGCAGCATTCGGTGCGCGAATTCGCCGAGCGGGCCGCGCTATTGCTGGGGATGCGCCTGGAGTGGCAAGGCCAGGGGGTCGAGGAGCGCGGCATCGATGCCAAGAGCGGCCGCGCCATCATCAAGATCGACCCGCGCTACTTTCGTCCGACCGAGGTCGAGACATTGCTGGGCGATCCGAGCAAAGCCCGCCGGCAGCTCGGCTGGACGCCGGAGATCGATTTCCAGACGCTGATCACCGAGATGGTCACGGAGGATCTGGAACTCGCGCGGCGCGACGCGGTCATGGCGCGCGAGGGGTTCAAGACTTATCAATACCGAGAATAATCGGTCCGTGACCGACTCATCGATTTACGTCGCCGGACACAACGGCCTCGTGGGCTCCGCGCTGGTGCGCCGGCTGCGCGCGGCGGGTGCGAGCAATCTGCTATTGCGCTCGCGCGCTGAGCTGCATTTGACTGCTGCCCCAGCCGTCGAGGCGTTCTTTGCAGCGCATCGGCCGCAGGTCGTGTACCTGGCGGCGGCTAAGGTCGGCGGCATCGAGGCCAATCGCGCTCAGCCGGTGCAATTCCTGCGCGAAAACCTGCTGATCCAGACCCATGTCATCGATGCCGCGTATCGCCACGGCACGCGCAAACTCCTGTTCCTGGGATCGAGCTGTATCTATCCGAAGCTCGCGCCGCAGCCCATGCCCGAGGAATGCCTGCTGACCGGAGCGCTCGAACCCACGAACGAGTGGTACGCGATCGCCAAGATTGCGGGCCTGAAATTATGCCAGGCTTACCGGCGCGAGTATGGCTTCAACGCGATCTGCGCCATGCCGACCAATCTATATGGTACGGGCGATAACTTCGATCTCAACGCTTCGCATGTCCTGCCGGCGCTGATCCGCAAGTGCCACGAGGCGAAACTGGCGAATGCCCCGATCGTCGAGGTCTGGGGCACGGGCACACCGCGCCGCGAGTTCCTGCACGTCGATGATCTGGCCGACGCGTGCCTGCATCTGATGCAGCGCTACGAGGGCGAGGGGCCGATCAATGTCGGTTGGGGCGAAGACGTCAGCATCGCGCAGCTCGCGCAGATCGTGGCCGATACGGTCGGCTTCAAGGGCTCACTGCGCTTTGATCCCTCGAAACCCGATGGTACGCCACGCAAACTATTGGATACCTCGCGCCTCACAGCCCTGGGCTGGCGGCCCACGATCACGCTCGACGCGGGCCTGAGGAGCACCTATGAGTGGTATCGCGCACACGCGCAGCCGTAGAATTTCTTGCGCGCGAGCTGGCGAATAGCACAAATCAAGCTACAATAACAGCCTGATCCGACAGGCGGATTGGGTGCTGACAGCATAGACCCGACGCCCGTGGACTGTAGAGCAAGCGCTCTGAGGGATAGAAGCATGAAGTCGAAAGTTGCAGTTCTGGCCGTGCTGGCCGCGACGTTGGCCCTGGCACCGGTTATCGCGTCGGCGAAGCACAGGCATCACCACCACCATCCGCATCACCCGCACGCGGTGCATGCCCCGAAGTAAGCGCCTCAGCTCGCCCCGATAGTCTCGAGCTTGGCGTGCAGCGAAATCTCTGCGCGCAACAGCCGCGACACCGGGCAGTTGGCTTTGGCATCGGCGGCGATCTGTGCGAATTTCTCTGCTGTGATGCCGGGCACCCAGGCTTCATTCTCGAGGTGAACCGTGGTGATGGTCCAGTTGCCGGCAACCTGCTCCAGTGTCAGTGTGGCTGAGGTCGCCAGACGCTTCGGCGTGAAGCCGGCGCTGCCCAGACTCGCCGTCAGTGCCATCGTGAAGCAGCCGGCATGGGCCGCGGCGATGAGCTCCTCGGGATTGGTGCCCTTGACGCCCTCGAATCGGGTGGCAAAGCTGTAAGGGGTTTCATGCAGTGTGCCACTGTGGGTCGATAGCGCA
>JBELAR010000147.1:0-4967 GCA_049508555.1 Steroidobacteraceae bacterium | reverse complement strand
CTGCCCGAGACCTTGAGTCTCGCGCGCACGGTCAAGTCGGGTGGCCCAAGTGTGGTCGAGGCGGATGCCGAACTGCTGACGACGGGCTGAGCAGCTGACCAACGGGCTGAGCAACTGACCACTTGAGATGGCCCACTTCATGGGCGATTTTTTGATCACAAAAAAGTCGCCCATGAGCTGGACCATCGCCAGCGATCACTTGGCGTTCCCATGGCTCCTTGCTCTGGGGCGTCGTGGCTCCCGGTGCTCTCGATGACGTCGCCCGCGCAATGTGCAAGCGAACACCGCCGACAGGGCTCAGCGATAGACGTCTTTACGGTTCCCGATCCCAAGCACCAGGACGCGCAAGGCGCCATCTTGGATATCGCAAATGATCCGATAATCTCCTACGCGATAACGCCAAAATGACCCAAGCACTGGTCCTGTCAGTGCCTGCCCAGTGCTGCGCGGATCCACCTGCGCGGCAACGCGTTGATCCATGAAATCAACGAGGCGCCGAGCGATCTGGCGATCCAGTTGGCGCAGCTGCTTGCGAGCCGTCTCGGTGTAACTAACCGTCCAAGCCAAGGTCTGTCCTTACCTGCTCGGCGGTATAGACCTTTTCGTCTCCTTTGCGCACTCGCTCCATGCTCGCCGCCGCCAAGTAGTAGTCCTCCAGATCATCCAAGCCTTTAGTCACCAGCTCGCGCAAGTAATACGCCTTAGTCCGTCCTGTCCGTGCCGCGAGCTGCTCCAGCCGCTGCTCCGTCGCCGGGTCTAGCCGAATGGAAGTTGCCATGAAAATCGCTCCAGTGAATACATGCATTCAATGTATCACGTGGGGAGGCGCGACGTCCCAATGGCTCCTCGCCGCGGGGCGTCGTGATCCCCCACTGCGATTGTTCCTTTAGAGTTACAATGTTTCGGCCCAGAGGTCTGGGAGCGCTATAAGGGAAACAATATGTGGCTGGCCTCGGAAATGGCCGCTTTCGCCCATGTTGCCGAACTCGGCTCTTTCACGGCCGCGGCCCGCGAGCTCAACGTGCCCAAGGTTGCGGTGAGCCGTGCCGTCGCGAGTCTTGAGCGGCGACTGGGCAGCCGATTGCTGCTGCGTACCACCCGGCGCGTGGCCCTCACGCCGGCCGGCGCCGTGTTGCAGCCCCACTGCCAGCGCCTGCTCGAGGAGGTCCGGGCGGTGCGCTCACGTTTCGCTGCCCCGAACGGACCGCAGCGCCTGCGCGTACTGGTGGACGCGGGCTACGGGCGCATCCTGGTCAGTCCGTTGGTACCGCGCTTTCTCGAACACTATCCCGACGTCGAGTTGCAGGTCTCGCTGACCGACGCGTTGCCGCACGGCCCCGCCGAGAGCTGGGATTTGCTGATCGGCAACGGCGCCCTCGAGCGCCCGGCGCTGATGCGCACCGCGCTCGGCCGCGCACCGCAATTGCTCTGTGCAACCCCGGCATACCTGGCCGCGCATGGACGGCCGCGGCTGCCCAGCGACCTGAACGCCCACGCCCTGTTCCGAGCCCTGGAGACCGACACGCCGCCGCCGCCACTGCAGTTGCGACGTGGCGCCGAGGAGCAGGAGCTGCGAGCCCGTCCGGCATTGCAGGTCAACGATCCGGCCCTGGTGCACTCCAGCGCGGCCGCGGGCCTCGGGATCGGCGTCTTGCCGGAGTTTCTGTGCCGGCAGGGCCTCGCCATGGGCAAGCTCGAGCGCGTGCTGCCCGACTGGTCGCTCGCGCAGCCGTTGCAGCTCGCCGCGTTCTATGCGCCCGCGCAGGCGGCGACACCTGCGATCCGCCAGTTCATTGAATTCCTGCTCGCGAGCATGGCCCCCATACTCGGGGCGGCCGGCCGAGCCACCGGGACGCCAGGTGATCGCTAGAGATGGTCCAGCTCATGAGCGATTTTTTTGTGATCAAAAAATCGCCCATGAACTGGGCCATCTCGGGCGGTCCAATGTCCGTCGCCGGGCTCGCCGCTGACGCGCCTCAGACGGGATTCTCGAGGCTGAAGGCCGCATTCTCGTCGTTGTAGGCGAACACCTCGGCATAGCGCGCCAGACTGATCACGGCGCGCAGCGTCTGTTCCGCATCGTCCTCGCCCATGAAATCCTCGAGCTCGTCAATGAAGCGACTTTTGCGCGCTGCATGCGAGGCGCGCTCGTCAAGCACGCGGCGGATGTGTGCGGCCAGCGGTACATAGGTCAACAGATGGCGCGCGAAGATGCGCTTGCGTTCATCGAGCTCGGCATTGGCGAAGGCTATCCCGGCCTCGGTCAGTCGGATGTCGCCGCCCTCGACTTCTGCCAGACGCATGAGCTGCAGCGTCTCGGCGACAGGAAACAATTCATCGATTTCCATCTGCAGGTCCGAGGCGATCTTGGGCAGATCCGCCGTGCCGTTGAAGGGCGGGGCGGCGACGGTCTCGAGCAGGCCGGACAGCAGGTTCGAGGACACCCGCGGCAGCACGCTGCCGATCCCCAGACCCGGAAAACGCTCGCTCTTGCCGCCGGCGGCCGCAGCCGCGGCCGTGGGCGCCGCGCCGCTGCGCCGGGAAGTCATCTCGACGTAGATGCGCTCGACCAGCTCGCGGAAGCTCGGATCGAGGCGCTTGCGCGGCTGCGGCAGCGTGACCGTGATCTCGCTGAGGATGCGGCCGGGGTTGCTGCCGAACACCAGGATGCGGTCGCACATGAGGACCGCTTCCTCGATGTTGTGCGTGACCAGGATGACACCCTTGATCGGCGCGCGTCCTTCCGACCACAGATCGAGAAAGTCGGTGCGCAGCGTTTCGGCCGTGAGCACGTCGAGCGCGGAGAACGGCTCGTCCATCAGCAGGATGTCGGGGTGTACGACCAGCGCGCGCGCAAAGCCGACGCGCTGGCGCATGCCACCCGAGAGCTCGCGCGGATACGCGGACTCGAAACCATCGAGTCCGATCAGGTCGATGGCCGCGAGCGAGCGCTTGCGGATGTCGGCCTTGGGCATGCGCTGCGCCTCGAGGCCCAGCGCGACGTTCTCGAACACCGTCATCCATGGAAACAGCGCAAAGCTCTGGAACACCATGGCCACGCCGACGACCGGTCCAGTGATCGGCTGGCCACGGAAGCGCAGGTCACCGCCACTCGGCTCGGCGAGGCCGGCGATCAGTCGCAGCAAAGTCGACTTGCCCGATCCGGAGCGGCCCAGCAGGCCCACGATCTGTCCGGCCACGAGCTTGAGGTTGACGCCCTCGAGCACCAGCAGGTCGCCGCCGTCGGGCTTCGGAAACGCTTTGCTCACGTTCTCGACTGTGAGCAGCGCTTCAGTGGGATGGCTCAGGACGGAGTTCATGCGCGTGAGATCCTGTGTCAGGTCAGGCGGAATTTACGCTCGGCGTAATAATACAGAGGCCGCCAGAAGGTGCGATTGATGGCCACCACGTACAGACTCATGATCGTGATCCCGAGGATGAGGCGATGGAAGTCTCCGGCATTCGTGGCTTCCTGGATGTAGGCGCCGACGCCATGAGCCTTGACCTCGACATTGCGCCAGCTCACGATCTCGGCCACGATCGCCGCGTTCCACGAGCCGCCCGAGGCGGTGATGGCGCCGGTGACGTAATACGGCAGCACTCCGGGCAATGCGACCTTGCGCCACCAGAGCCAGCCCCGGATGCCGAAGTTCTCGGATGCGTAGCGCAACTCCTGTGGCATGGCGGCGGCGCCCGCGATCACGTTGAAGAGGATGTACCACTGGGTGCCGAGAATCATCAGTGGGCTGAGCCAGATGTCGGGATTGAGCGTCCAGGTGACGATGAGGAACACGACCAGCGGAAACAGCAGATTGGCCGGGAAGGCCGCCAGGAACTGCGCCACCGGCTGCACATACTGCGTGACGCGGGGCCGCAGGCCCACCCAGATGCCGATGGGCACCCACAGCAGGCTCGCGAGGGCGACCAGGATCACGACGCGCAGCATCGTGATCGTGGCGAGTCCCGCGACCCCGAGCGCCTCGTGCAGGGAGGTCTTGCCGATCAGCATGGCGGCGATGCGCCACACGGCCAGGCCGAGCAGCAGCGCCAGCATGGTGAACCACACGAGTCCGGTGCGCTTACCGGTGCCGACGCGCGCCAGCGTCGCCAGGGTCTCGGGTCGCGGCGCCCTGCGGCTGGTCTGGCGCACGATCGCAAAGAACAGCAGCCGCAATCCGCCGACGACGCGCGAGCGTTGCATCATGGTCAGAGCCCACGAACTCGGCACGCGACCGCCCTGCTCCTGATCGATGCGGAAGCGATCGCTCCAGACCACCAGCGGCCGGAATATCAACTGATCGTAGATGAGGATCACGATCAGCATGGTCGCGATCGCCCAGCCGATCGCGCGCAGGTTGCCCTGCTCGTTGGCGAGCGCGATGTAGGAGCCAATGCCGGGCAGCGCGATATTGGTGTGGCCGACGCTGAAGGCTTCGGACGCGACCACGAAGAACCAGCTGCCCGACATCGACATCATCGTGTTCCACAGCAGCCCCGGCATCGCGAACGGCACTTCGAGCTGCCAGAAGCGCATCCAGGGCGTCAGATGGAAGGATCCGCAGGCCTCGCACAGTTCATCAGGCAATGTGCGCAGCGACTGATAGAAGCTGAAGGCCATGTTCCAGGCCTGGCTGGTGAAGATCACGAACACGGCGGCGAACTCCGCACCGAGCACGCGGCCCGGCACCAGCGACATGAAAAACACCAGCGTGACCGATAGAAATCCCAGGATCGGCACCGACTGCAGGATATCGAGCAGCGGCACCAGCAGCTTCTCGGCCCGCGGACTCTTGGCTGCCCAGGTCGCGTAGGTGAAGGTGAATAACAGCGATAGCGCCAGGGCCGTGAACATCCGCAGCGTGGTGCGCGCCGCATAGACCGGCAGATTCACCGGGTCGAGCGACAGCGGGCTCATCGTGAGGTGTGAGAGCGGCGCCAGCAGCCCTCGGCTGGCCTCGGCAAAGAAC
>JBELAR010000146.1:0-5099 GCA_049508555.1 Steroidobacteraceae bacterium | reverse complement strand
CGCCGCGCAACGGTACCTGCTCCACGGCCGAGGAGGCGCGCGAGAGCAGATGGTTCACGGCGGTCACGAGTGCCGCGAGCTCCGGCTGATCCGTGTGCAGCTCGATGCGATTCTTCAATGAGCCGCCGATGGCGGTGCGCTGGAGCTGCTGCGAGACTTCTTCGAGCGCGCCGAGTTGTCGGCGCTGCAGAAAGTACAGCACCAGTAACAATATGGCGGCAACGCCGAAGAGGAGACAGAGCAGAACGATTATCGACATCAAGGTGGTCTGAACGCGCGATGCTTTCCTTGGGAGGAGGGCCAAGCTCTGCCATCACGGGTAACAGCAGCATAACGGACTATGGGCACTGGCCTAGGCGATTTCACCATATGATGGTGGCCAGCGCCCTTGGCAGCTGCGGTAAAAACCCTTAACGTGACGCCGTCCCGGGTACGGTATTACGTCCAATGCAGGCACAAATCGCCCGCGAACAGATGGTCGAACAGCAGGTGCGCGCCTGGGAAGTGTTCGACGAGCGCGTTCTGGACGCGCTGCGGACCGTGCCACGAGAGCTGTTTGTGAGGGAGAGCTGGCGTGAGCTGGCCTTCGCCGACTGCGAGCTACCCTTGCCGTGCGGCAAACGTATGCTGCGCCCGATGCTGGTGGGGCGGCTGTTGCAGGCGCTCGCGCCGCGCGGCGGCGAGCACATCCTGGAGGTAGGCACGGGCTCGGGTTATGTCTCCGCCTGCATGGCCCGACTCGGCGCCCGGGTGCGCAGCCTCGAGCTGCATCCGCCGATTGTCGAGCTCGCGCGGGACAATCTTGCTCGGTCCGCGCTCGACTCATCGGTCGAGGTGGTCCATGCCGATGGCATGGCTCTGGAGGAGCAGTCACGTTATGACGCCATCGTACTCACGGCGTCACTGCCGATCTATGATCCTCGCTTCGAGCAGGCGCTGCGCCCCGGGGGCCGTCTGTTCGTCGTCGCCGGCCTGGGCAAGACCCAGCGCGCAAGCCTGGTACGCCGGGCGGGCGAGCACGACTGGAGTACCGAGCCCCTGTTCGAGACCTGCTTTGAGGTCCTGGAAGGTGCCCCTCGGCCACCCACTTTCGACTTCTGAGGCCTGGCCAGCCCGAGCCTCGCTGCCCGCTGGATCTGGATGCCGCTCATGACGGCTCGCTAACCGCTCGGTGTGCTCGCCCCGCAGAGCAATAACAGCGACATAATCCGGCCAGTCTCGACCGCCGCGCGGTGGAGCTCATCAATGGCTCGCTGGTCGAACCGCCGCAGCCGGCACCGGCTCCGTGAGCAATGTGTCGATGAGCCGCAGCAGCCGGGCCAGCGCGCCGCGATGCGAATCGACGACGGCGCGAGCCGCATCCGCGCGCCGCGCGCGCGCATCCGGATCGCGCAATAAGCGCGCGAGCGCGCCGCTGAGCTCCTGCGCATCATGCACCGTGATCAAACCGCCCTGCTGCGCCAATGCCCGCGCGACGTCCGGACTGTTGAACTGTGCCGGGCCGCTGATCACGGGTAGACCCAAGGAGGCGGGTTCGATCAGGTTGTGCCCGCCGACGCGCACCAGGCTGCCGCCGACGAAGGCTGCATCGGCTGCCGCGTAGAATTCGAGCAATTCCCCGAGCGTGTCGAGCAACAGCACCTCGTAGCTCGAATCAAACAGCGCATCGCCGCTGGCGTCCGTCCCCAAGCGCGAGCGGCGCAGGCAGCGAAAGCCCTGCTCGGCGACCGCCGCTGCGACGGCATCGAAACGCGGTGGGTGACGCGGAGCGAGGATCAATAGCGCCCGCGGCTCGCTGGCGCGCAGCAGCCGATGCGCCTGCAGTACGATCGGCTCCTCGCCGGCGTGCGTGCTGCCCGCCACCCACACCGGCCGCAGGCCGGCGAAGAGGCTGCGCAACAGTATTCCACGCTCGTAGATATCGTCGGGCAACGTGCGGTCGAACTTGATGTTGCCCAGCAGCGTCAGACGCGATGCGGCGACGCCGAGCGCCGCAAAGCGGCCGGCATCGGCGCTCGTCTGCGCCGCGACCCAAACGTTCGCGGCCAGCGCCGGACCCATCAGTCCGGGCAGGCGCTGATAGATACGGGCACTGCGCGCTGAAATGCGCGCGCTGGCGATCAGGGTCGGAATGCCGGCGCGCCGCGACTGCTCGAGCAGATTGGGCCACAGTTCGGACTCGATCAGCACCAGCAGCCGCGGCCGCAGCCGCGAGAGGCAACGGCGCACGCTGCCGGGTAGATCATAGGGTGCATAGCGCACCTCGAGTCCAGGCAGCAATGAGCGCGCGCGCGCGCAGCCGGTCGGCGTGGCGGCGGTCAGCGTGATTTCAAGTGCCGGTGCGCGCTCGCGCAGCGCTGCGATGAGGATCGCCGCGGCCTGCACCTCCCCGACCGACACCGCGTGTACCCACACCCCGCCTCCGGCGCGCTGCGAGCCAAAACCGAAACGCGCCGCGCCGCCCCGCCAATACTCGCGCCTGCGCAGACCGCGCCAGAGAATGATCAGGCTCGCAATGGGCAATGCGAGATAGAGCAACAGCGTGTAGAGACGGCGCACGGCTGTGATGGACAGCGGCGGGGCGGAGTGCGCAGCTCGCGCTAGAGGCCGGATTGGAACGCGCCGCGGCGCTCGGAGCCGCGCGGGCCGGATGGATTGCTCAGACGGGCTCCTGCGCGATTGCGGCCGTGGACGCGGCCGCGAAATACCCATCGAGCAACGACGCCCAATCGGCCTCGGAGAAGCGATCGGCCGGCAGCGCGTCGGCGATCTTTTCGAGCGAGCGGCGCAGCCGCACCAGATTGCCGTCGCACCAATAGCCCGGATCCCGCAGCGCGCCGCGATCGAAGTCCACCAGCCATACCCTTTCATCCTCGCTCAGCAGCACGTTGTGTGCATTCAGATCGGCGTGATAGATGCCATCGGCGTGGAAGCGGCGCAGGCAGCGGCCGATGGCGATCCAGCCGGTCAGAGCCAGCGGGGCCGCGCGCAGCTGCGTGGCCAGCGAGAGTACGGCGGGAATCTGCTCGGTCAGCAGGTCCGCGCTGTAGGTGTAGCGGCCCGTGCGGCGGTAACAGGCCGCGATCGGCACGGGTACCGGCAGGCCCGCGCGCCGCATCACGTAGAGCAGATGCCATTCCACATACGAGCGCGCCAGGGACTCCCCGCGCCAGTAATAGCGATCGCGCGTGAGGCGGGCGATCCAGCCGCCGCGGCGGTAATGACGCAGGACCAGACCACGGGCATCGGCCTCGATGAAGGCGACGGCGCCGCGCCCCTCGCTGGCTTCGCGCACCGTGCCGCGCCGCGACCACCAGAGCTGATCGAACCAGTAGCCATCGGCGTTGCCGGCCCGAGAGGCGTCATATAGCATCGCGCCGCCGCGGATCGGTTTGTGCCGAACCTCAGCCCCGACCGGCCAGCGCAATGATTTCCCCATGACTCATCCCATTTCTGCGCCGCGCAGCCTGTGCATCCTGCGGCTCTCGGCTATCGGCGATACCTGCCACGTGGTGCCCGTCGTGCGCACGCTGCAGCGCGTCTGGCCCTCGACACGGCTGACCTGGATCATCGGTCGCCTCGAGGCGCGCCTGCTGGGCTTGCTGCCTGGAGTCGAGTTTATCACCATCGACAAACGCGCCGGACTTGCCGGCGCGAGGGCGTTGCGCGCCGAGCTGCGCGGGCGGCAGTTCGATGCGCTGTTGCACATGCAACTGTCGCTGCGCGCGAGCCTCGCCTCATTGTGCGTGCGCGCCCCGCTGAGGGTCGGGTTCGATCGTGCCCGCGCACGTGAGCTGCAGTGGCTGTTCACCAACAGGCGCATCGCGCCACGGCGCGAGCAGCACGTGCTCGATGCCCTGCAGGGCTTCCTCGAGGCGATCGGCGTCGCCCCGGGTGAGCTCGAGTGGAATCTGCCGCTGCCGCCCGATGCGCTCGCCTATGCCGCCGCGTTGATTCCCGATGCGCAGCCGACCCTGCTCGTGAGCCCTTGTGCCACGCACGCGGCGCGCAACTGGCGCGCCGAGCGCTATGCCGCCATCGTCGAGTACGCGGTGCAGCGCCACGGCATGCGCGTGGTGCTGTGTGGCGGCGGCTCTGCGCTCGAGCGCGAGCTGGGCCTTGGCATCGAACGGCACGCGCGCGTGCCGCTGCACAACCAGATCGGCCGGGATACCCTGCCGCAATTGCTCGCGCTGCTGGCGCGCGCGACCGTGCTGCTGACGCCCGATTCCGGGCCGGCACACATGGCCACCATGGTCGCAACGCCCGTGATCGGCCTGTACGCGGCCACCCGGTTGCAGCGCTCCGGCCCCTATTTCTCGCGCCAGTGGTGCGTCGACCGCTACGAGCAGGCCGCGCAGCGCTATCGCGGCCGCAGCGCCTCGGCGCTGCCGTGGCATGAGAAAATCGAACACCCCGGAGTAATGGATCTGATCGAGGTGGCGGACGTGCGCGAGCGGCTCGATGCGCTGCTGCGTGAGCGCGGCCCCCGCCCTGCTACGATAAGCGGATGAACGACATTCTGGTACCGATCTCCCCCGGCGAGCTGCTCGACAAGATCACGATTCTGCGTATCAAATCCGCGCGCATCGCCGATGAGGCCCAGCTCGCCAACGTGCATCGCGAACTCTCGCGGCTGCAGGCGAGCCGCCTGGCCGTGCTCGGCGCCGATGCGGATCTGGCGGCCGACGAAGCCGCGCTCGAGCGCGTCAACGCCGAGCTATGGGACATCGAGGACCGCATTCGCGATCATGAGGCGCGGCGGTGCTTCGACGCGGCCTTCATCGAGCTGGCACGTGCAGTCTATCTGCGCAACGATGAGCGTGCTGCAATCAAGCGGCGCATCAATCTGAAGCTTCGATCCGCACTGCTCGAAGAGAAATCCTACCGGCCCTACCGCTGATCCCGGCCGGGCGCGGCGCCGGCTCAACGCTCGAGCGTGAATTCGGACCCGCAATACGGGCACTTGGCGAAACCGGTCGCCTCGATCGGCAGATAGACGCGCGGGTGCGAATTCCACAGGCTCATGTCCGGCATGGGGCAGGACAGCGGCAGATCCCGGACAGTCACCGTGTAGTGCTGCTGGGCATTGGGTGGAC
>JBELAR010000145.1:0-5104 GCA_049508555.1 Steroidobacteraceae bacterium | reverse complement strand
CAGGAATGCCTCCAGCGTGAACACCATGTTGAATAGCAGCGCAGAATATGTGACCCCCCAACGCATGGGCGGACGCGTGGCACCGACAAAGAGATGCTCAGCGATCAAACCGTCATTGCGATTACCCATGTGCTCAGACCCCAAACATCCCGCGCACCCAGGTCACAATCTGTGGCGCCCCGAAGGCGATCGCGATTCCAAGAATTGCGCCGATGCACCAGCCCCAGGACATTCGGTTTGCCATGGCCATGGCGCCCAGCGCCATGACCATGATTACCGCAATGGGCGTGAGCCAGGCCAGAATATTGGTCTGAAGCGCGGTCGCGCCCGTCATGAACGGCGAGGCTTGAGCGGCGGCGAGCTGCGGCAATGTGAAGCACGCGGCCACGGCGCCCAGAGTTGTCCTGACCCTCAGACGTAAGCACTCATTCATTGCCAGCCACTCCTGTAGAGAAGAACGCCCAACCGCATAAATCACTGTACGGGATGCACCCGTTTCGCATCAGGCAACGCTCGATACGCTCTCATGCACCGAGCCGTCCTCCCGTCGCGTCTCGAGCTCATCGCGCTTGAGCTTCCCAGGCGCACCGAAACGAAAGCCGTCGACGATGAACGAGTAGTCGTATTGCCTCTCGCCCTGCTGATCGGTCCAGTTGTTGGCGCGGATCCGCGCGTCGATGATCAGCTGATCACCCTTGCGTGCGTTCTTGGCGAGAGCCTCGCCGAGCGGACCGAAGGCGACGAACCAGAGACTCGTCACGATCTCTCGCGCGACGCCGCCCTCATCTTTGCCCGCATAATCGTTGCCGATGAGACACAGGCGGGTGTAGGCGATGTCGCCCTTGGCGATCAATTCCGGATTTCTGGCCAGGTTGCCGATGGCCGTGAGGTTGAAGCTGTTCATGTATGCTCTCCGAGTTGCTATGGGTAGCCTGGGCGATCCAGGTGAGGGCAAGTCTAGCGAGCGAGCTGTCGAGCGCGGTTCGCGCTTTGAACCGCGTTCGTGTAGAAACGAAGCGCTTCACGATGAAGTCGATGTTGGAGCGCTCGCCGACGTCTTTCGGGAACGACACCTACAGACGTGCAGGAGCGCAGATGTCAAGACTCGCCCCGGCAGGATGATCCCCAAGGAGCAGCTGTGCCCGAGAAGCTCTCGACTTATCGCGCCATACGCGACTTTCGCCGAACAGCGGAACCCAGGGGTGCGCGGACTCGCGGCTCTCGTGCCGCCGCGCCGAGGCCCGCTCTGCGCTTTGTGATTCAAAAGCACGCGGCGCGTCGACTGCACTACGACCTGCGCCTCGAGCTCGATGGGGTGTTCAAATCCTGGGCGGTCACTCGGGGCCCGTCGCTCGATCCGGCCGACAAACGCCTGGCAGTGGAAGTCGAAGACCATCCGCTCGAATACGGCGACTTCGAGGGGACGATTCCGCAGGGTCAGTATGGCGGCGGCACGGTGCAACTGTGGGATCGTGGCTACTGGCAGCCGCTGCCCGGCAAACCGCCGCTGCAGGCACTGAAGGCCGGGGAGCTGAAATTTACGCTCGAGGGAGAGCGGCTGCACGGCGGCTGGGTGCTGGTACGCATCCGCAACGATCGCTCCGGGTCCAAGCGTAGCAACTGGTTGTTGATCAAGCATCGCGATGAGGCTGCCGATCCGGCACACGCCGTGACGCTGCTCGAGCAAGACCGCTCAGTGGCCTCGGGCCGCAGCATGGCGGCCATCGCCGCAGGCAAGGGCAAGGCACCGAAACCTTTCATGCAGGGGCGTGCGCCCAAAGCCGATGCGATCTGGCGCTCGAACGGATCGCAACCGCCGGCAACACGGCCGGCGAAATCGGCGCCGGCAACGAAGGCAGAACCGCCGCCAAAAAAAGGCCCGCTGCCGAGCTTCATCGAACCGCAGTTGTGTACGCTCGTGGATCAGCCCCCCGCCGCGGCGGGATGGGTTCACGAAATCAAGCTCGACGGCTACCGCCTGCAACTGCGCGTCGAGCGCGGCAAGGCGCGGTTGCTCACGCGTAAGGGACTGGACTGGACGCGGAAGTTTCCGGAGCTTGCGCGTGCCGCGCAGTCCCTGCCCGACTGCATCATCGACGGGGAGGTGGTCGCGCTCACCGCCAAGCGCGTGCCCAGTTTTGCCGATCTGCAGGCCGCGTTATCGGAGCGCGACACCGCGACCCTGATTTTTTTCGCCTTCGATCTGCTCTTTCTGAAGGGGCAGGATCTGCGGCCGCTGCCATTGTCGGCACGCAAGCAGCAGCTCGAGGCCACGCTTAAGCACGTGAAATCGCAGAACATCCGCTACCTCGAGCATTTCCGGGCCGACGCTACGCATGTATTGCAATCCGCCTGCAAAATGCAGCTGGAAGGCATCGTCTCGAAGCGCATCGATGCGCCCTACGCCTCCGGCCGCGCCGGTGGCTGGACCAAGGCGAAGTGCCGGGCCGGACACGAAGTCGTCATCGGTGGCTATACCTCACGCCAGGGTACGGTTCGATCGTTGCTGGTCGGCGTGCACCGCGATGAGCGTCTCGTTTACGTCGGCCGCGTCGGCACGGGTTTCGGGCGGCGGGTCGCCGGACCGTTGCAGACTGCGCTCAGGCGTGTCCGCGTAAATGCCAGCCCGTTCTCGGGGGAGCTGGCGCCCCGCGCTGAACCCGACGTGCGCTGGGTAAAGCCGGAACTGGTGGCGGAGATCGAGTTCGCGGGCTGGACCGATTCGGGCATGGTGCGACAGGCCGCCTTCAAGGGCCTGCGCGCAGACAAGGCGGCCGCGAGCGTGCAGGCCGAACGGCCCGCCAGGCTGCGGCGCACCGACGTGCCCGCACTCCCACGAAAGACCCAAGGCACGCGCCGTGCAGCGGCCGCCGAGCCACCGGCCGAGGGCGAGAACACCGTCCTCGGCGTGCGGATTTCGCAGCCGCACAAGAGTCTCTGGCCGGATGCCGGCGACGGCCGGCCCGTCGGCAAGCTCGAGCTTGCACGCTACTTCGAATCGATCGGTGAATGGATGATCGCGCACATCGAGGGTCGTCCGTGCTCACTGGTGCGTGCGCCCGACGGCATCGGCAAGCAGCATTTCTTCCAGCGTCACGCCATGCCGGGCCAGTCGAATCTGTTCGAGATGATCTCGGTCAGCGGCGATCGCAAGCCATACCTCGCCATCGATCGCGTCGAAGGCCTGATCGCCGCCGCACAGAGCGCCGCGCTGGAGTTGCACCCATGGAACTGTGAGCCACACGCACCTGAAGTACCCGGCCGGCTGGTGTTCGATCTCGACCCGGCGCCCGATGTGGCCTTCAGCGCGGTGATCACTGCGGCCAACGAATTGCGCGAGCGGCTCGAGCAGCTCGGGCTGGCCACTTTCTGCAAAACCACCGGTGGCAAGGGGCTGCATGTGGTCACGCCACTGGTTGGCCGGCGCGACAAACTCGACTGGGCCGCCGCCAAGACGTTCGCCCAGGCGGTCTGTGCGCGCATGGCCGCTGACAGTCCGGACCGGTTCATCATGAACATGGCGAAGAATCAGCGCGCCGGCCGCATTTTTCTGGATTATCTGCGCAACGATCGAATGTCGACCGCCGTGGCGCCCCTGTCACCGCGCGCCCGCGCTGGCGCACCGGTATCGATGCCGTTGCAGTGGTCCCAGGTGCGTGCCGGACTCGACGCCACACGTTTTACCGTGCGTACGGCTCCAGCGCTGCTGGCAGGCGTCAAGCCCTGGCAGGACTACGCCCATGCGGCGCGATCGCTGCGTGCAGCGATCACGCGTTTCACACGCGAGGCGACCGGTACCGGAGCTTCCAGGCGCCGCTCATCGAAATTGGGCGCATCGATGAGACCATGAATCGGCGTGCGCTGACAGTCGCCGGGCGTAGCGGGTGCTAGCATCGATGCCGTGTTCAACGCGCAGGAGTGCTTTCATGCCGGAACGTCAGACAATGCAGCGGGTGCAACGCGATAAGCGCCAGGGCAAAGCCGCCAGCACTCAGGCCGGCGAATTCATCCGCGAAGAGATGCATCACATCCGCGAAGGCGTACATGGCGCCGGCTCCACGCGTCAGGCCATTGCGATCGGATTGTCCAAGGCACGTCGAGCGGGCGTGAACTTACAGCCCCCCGCCAAGGGGACCGCCTCACCCCAGACGCGACGCGGCGCCAAGCGTGACCTCGAGCGCGCTCACGGCGGCGCGCCGAGGCGAAAGTCGAGCGTCAAGCGGGCCCGAGCGTCGCTCAGGGCACTTCAGCGCGAGGACACCACGGCCGCGAGTCCCCGGGCAATCGGCGCCCAAACGCACGCGGCCGCCGGTCGTCGCAGCGCCGCGCAACGCTCCGCCGCGGCGCGTCGCGCTGCCGCGACCCGCAAACACTATGGCCGCGCCGGCCGGCAAACCGCGGTCTGAGGCGATAACAGAATCGAGCACTTTCTCGAATCGGCGTGGGGACTACCGTGGCTAAACCAATCTGGAATGGAACGATTTCATTCGGACTGCTGAACGTGCCGGTGCAGCTGTACTCGGGCGAGCGCACCGTCGATCTGCACTTCCGCATGCTCGACGGCCGCGATCGCAAGCCAATCCGCTACGAGCGCGTCAACGCCGAAACCGGTGAGGAGGTGGCCTGGAAGGACATCGTCAAGGCATTCGAGTACAAGAAGGGCAGCTACGTGGTCATTCCAGAACAGGAACTGCGCGCAGCGGCACCGGAAGCGACCGAGACCGTCGCAATCGAGACCTTCGTCGAGCGCGATGCGATCAGTCCGAGCTATTTCGAGAAGCCCTACATCCTGGTGCCGGGCAAGCGGATGGAAAAAGGTTACGTGCTGTTGCGCGAGACGCTCAAGAAGGCCGGACGCATCGGCATAGGCAAGGTCGTGATCCGCACGCGGCAGTACCTCTGCGCCCTCATGCCGCAGGAGCACGCGCTGCTGCTGATCCTGATGCGCTTTCCGCAGGAATTGGTGCCGACGGCGGATTTCGAGCTGCCCTCGGGAAAGACGTCGGATTACCGCATCACGGCCCGCGAGCTTGAGATGGCAGCTCAACTGATCGAGGCGATGACCGCGGACTGGACCCCGGCCGCGTTTCGCGACGACTTTCGG
>JBELAR010000144.1:0-5295 GCA_049508555.1 Steroidobacteraceae bacterium | reverse complement strand
CGACGTAGCGCAAGGCCCCCGCCAGCGAGCTGGATAGGCCCTGCGCACTGTCTGGCTTTTGCACCAGCGGCATGATTGTCTCGCAGAGCTTCTTGCCGAGTTCCACGCCCCATTGGTCGAAGGTATTGTCTCCCCAGACCACGCTCTGCATGAACACCTTGTGTTCGTAGAGCGCGATGATCCGCCCAGCGCAGCGCCGGGGCGCTCATTTGGGCCCCGAGTCGCTCTCCAGTGCGCTCCACAGACAGCGCCCGCCGCTGCTCTGCAGGAGCAGCGAGCGCAGCTCGGCGTGCGCGGCCAGCTCCGGTGCGCTCGCGCGGATGACTCGCAACTCCCCGCTCGGCCGGATGGAATCCGGCGCAGCGCGCTCACGGGCCGCGGCGCGCTCGCGCGCCGACTCATCCAGCGCCAGCAGACTCTGGCCCCCGGTCATCGCCAGATACACATCTGCCAGGATGCGCGCATCGAGCAGCGCCCCGTGCAGCTCGCGATGCGAATTATCGATGCCGTAGCGTTTGCATAGCGCATCCAGCGCATTGCGCTGCCCCGGGTGGCGCTCGCGCGCCAGCGCCAGCGTGTCGAGCACGGTGCAGAGGTTGCGCAGCAGGATCGGCGCGCTCGGGGCGAGCAGGGCGAACTCGCGCTCGAGGAAAGCCACGTCGAACGGCGCGTTGTGGATGATCAGCTCGCAGCCTTCGATGAACTGCAGCAGTTCGGTCGCGATCTCGGCGAACTTCGGCTCCTGCTCGAGCCGGGCTCGCGACAGGCCGTGCACCGCGAGCGCGCCCGCGTCGACCTCGCGCTCAGGGTTGAGATAGCGGTGAAAGTAGCGCCCGGTGGAGCGTCGATTCAGCAGCTCGACGCAACCGACCTCGATGATGCGATGCCCACGCTCGACTTCCAGACCCGTGGTTTCAGTATCAAGCACGACCTGTCGCATGGATTACCTCGGTGCCAGCATGGAATCGATTGCCGCGTTGGCCAGCGCATCTGCCCGCTCGTTGCCCGCAACGCCGGCGTGCCCGGGCACCCAGTACCACTCGATGCGGTGTCGCGCCGCGGCCTCATCGAGCAACTGCCAGAGATCCTGATTCTTGACGGGCTTGCGATCCGCGGTCTTCCAGTCGCGCGCTTTCCACTGCACCAGCCACTCGAGGATGCCGCGCCGCACGTACTGAGAATCCGTGTACAGCTTGACCGCGCTCGGCCGCTTGAGCGCTTGCAGCGCGCTGATGACCGCCCGCAGCTCCATGCGGTTGTTGGTGGTCGGGTTCTCGGCGCCCGAAATCTCCTTCTCGCGCTCACCCAGGCTCAGCAGGGCAGCCCAGCCGCCCGGTCCCGGGTTACCGCGGCAGGCGCCGTCCGTGTAGATTTCCACCACATCGTTCAAGTGCTCGGCTCCACGAGGCCGCCGAGCACCGGCCTTCGCTCGCGCAGCAGCCGCGGACGGATCGGCGTGAGGGTGTAGAGGCGTTTGCGCGCTTTGATCAGATAGGCCGCCGCAGGCCACGCGTAGAACCAGCCGCGGTGCAACATACTCGGGATCGCCGCATCGACGGTGCCGCGCGGCTTGCTGGGCAGGTGATAGAGATACGGGCGCATGCTCACGATCTCATAGCTGAGCAGGCCGAGCCAATCGCGCACACGACCTGCGGACAGCCGCCGCCGCAGGCCAGGCGGATAACCGGCCCGGGAAGCCGCCGAGCGCAGCCCCCAGAGGCTTGCGGGCCGGAACCCGAGCACGATGAGCTGTCCTTCGGCCAGCAGCACCCGGTCGGCCTCGCGCAGTACGGCGTAGGGATCAGGCGCGTGCTCGAGCGTATGGGGCAACAGGACAGCGTCGACCGAGCCGCTGCTGATGGGTAGGTGCGCCAGATTCGCCACGACATCGCCGTCGGCTGGCGCGGCATCGGCGACGACGCTCTGGCGGCGGATTCGGCTCTGGGCCAGCAGTTCACGCCCGGTGCCCCAGGTCCCCAGCTGCAGCAATTCCTGGCCAAAGACGTCATCGAAGGTTGTGGCCAGCAGGCGCGCCTCGGCCGCGATCAGGGCCCGTCCCAGGGACAGTGCCTGCCATTGCCGCAGGCTGATGGGAGATTCCGACATCCTCAGGGTGTGACCTGCAAAGCAGAAATACTATGCATTATGTGAGCTTACGGGTTAAATTTAGCCGGTCCGGCGCCTATGCTGGCTGAATAACCTATCACGTCCTACGTACCCGTCACGGGGGAGCTTTAAGTTGAGCCCAGCGAAGCTGACCCGATTGCCTACCAGCGCGGCCCTGCTATCCCTCGTCGTCCTGTTGGCAGGATGCGCGCATCAGCTTAAGCCGGATTCCGCCGCCAAGGCGACCCCCATCGACAGCGTCGCGCTGGCAGTCGCCGCCGCCGAGGACTCCGCCTCCGCGCCGGTCGACAACACCCTGACGCCAGCGCGCGATGGCGCTGGGGATGCGGCGGCACGCGGCTCCTTCGGCGCCGATATCACGGTGGCGCGCGTGGATTCCTCGGCCCTGCCCGGGCCGCCCGCCGACAGCCTCGTGACCATCAAGCCGAGCGACCTGCTCGATCGGCTGCGCGGCGGCTTTCAGCTCGATGACGTGGACCAACCCGCGGTGGCCGCGCAGCTGAACTGGTTCGCCAACCATCCCGACTTTCTCGAGCGCACTTTTGGACGCGCCGAGCTGTGGCTGTACTACATCGTCGGCCAGCTCGAGCAGCGCAACATGCCGCGCGAGCTTGCATTGCTGCCGGTCATCGAGAGCGCTTTCGAGCCCTACGCCTATTCGCCGGCGCGGGCGGCCGGGCTGTGGCAATTCATCTCCGACACCGGACGGCGCTTTGGCCTCAAGCAGGATTGGTGGTATGACGGTCGGCGCGATCCCGTCGAGGCCACCCGTGCCGCGCTCGACTACCTGCAGGAGCTGCACGATGAATTCAACGGTGACTGGCTGCTCGCGATCGCGGCCTATAACTGCGGCGAGCTCGCGGTCAGCCGCGCGATCCAGACCAACGAGCGCCTCGGCAAACCCACGGATTTCTGGCATCTGAAACTGCCCGCGGAGACGCGTGGCTACGTGCCCGAGCTATTGGCGATGCGCCGGCTGGTCGCCAATCCGGCGCGCTACGGCATCGAGTTCAGCCATATTCTGGACGAGCCGTACTTCGTGCAGATCTCCACCGGCGGCCAGATCGATCTGCAGGTCGTCACCGAGATCTCCGGGATCAGCACTGAGGACCTCTACACCCTCAACCCGGCGTTCCATCGCTGGGCCACGGATCCGACCGGCCCGCACCGGCTGCTGGTGCCCATCGACGGGGCCGAGGGATTACAGATGGCCCTGCTCGGACTCACGCCCGAGCAGCGCATGCGCATCGAGCACTACACGGTGCGCCGTGGCGACACCGTCGCGACGATTGCGCAGCACTTTGACACCAAGCCCGAGGTCATTCGCGAGCTCAATGATCTGGGCGCCACCGACCGGCCGGTGATCGACACTACGCTGCGGGTACCGTCGAACGCCGTGGCATTACCAGACAAGGTTCTGCGCGCGGCCATGCTGGTGGATTCGCCGACGCGGGGCGGCCGCCACCATCGGGGTGTGCGGCCTGACATCCGTGTGGTACGGCGCGGCGATACGCTGTATGGCATCGCGCAGCGCCTGGGTACCGACGTGCAGACCTTGGCGCAGACCAACGGCCTGCGACCCGGTGATCCCCTGCATGCGGGACAGAAATTGCGGGTAGGCTCGAGCACCTTGAGCACCGGTTCGGCGCTGGCATCCGCCAAGCCCACACGCACCTCGGCCAGCGCGAGCGACAGTGGACGGCGCGTGACCTACACCGTGCGGCCCGGGGACACCCTCTACAGCATCGCGCGGATGCTCCAGGTCACGGTCGTCGATCTGGTCGGCTGGAATGGCATGAGTGGCGGTCGCAACCTGAAGCCCGGGCGGACGCTGGTCGCCTTCGTGCGCTCGCGCGGCTGAACGGCGAGCGATGGGGTTTCTCGCGGGCAAGCGCGCGCTGATCGTGGGCGTGGCCACGGACCGTTCGATCGCCTGGGGCATCGCCGAGGCCATGCATGCCCAGGGCGCCGAGCTCGCCTTCTCTTACGCCAACGACAAGTTCAAGGAGCGCGTCGAGCCGCTGGCCGCCTCCATCGGCTCGACACTGCTGATGCCGCTCGACGTCCAGCACGATGAGCAGATCGATGCCGCTTTTGACCGCATCGCTCGCGAATGGGGTCAGCTCGATATCCTGATACACGCGGTGGCCTTTGCGCCGCGCGAGGCGCTGAGCGGCGGCTTTACGGCCAGTACCTCACGCGAGGCATTCCGCATCGCGCACGATGTCTCGAGCTACAGCTTCACTGCCCTGGCACGGGGCGCGGCGCCGCTGATGGCCGCTCGCGCCGGCGCCATGCTCACTCTGTCCTATCTGGGCGCCCTGCGCTCGATTCCGGGCTACAACGTCATGGGTCTGGCGAAGGCGAGCCTCGAGGCCAACGTTCGCTTCCTGGCCGCGGATCTGGGGCCCCAGAACATTCGTGTCAACGCAATCTCCGCCGGGCCGATCAAGACCCTCGCCGCCGCCGGCGTCGGCGGACTGCGCAAGATGCTCACTCACGTGGCGCAGACCGCGCCGCTGCGCAGCAACGTCACGACGCAGGAAGTCGGCAACGCAGCCGCGTTCCTGTGCTCGGACCTGGCCTCGGGTATCACGGGCGAGATCCTGTACGTGGACAAAGGCTACAGCACCGTCGGCATGAGCTTCCCGGAGGGCGGCACAGAGTAGCCGCGCTCTTGAGCTGCCGCTTAAGGGGCTATTCAAACACGCTTGGATTGCGCTTGACGCTTGCGCGACGCTCCAGCTCGAGCAGATAGGCGGCCATATCCCCTTCGCGATCGCGCCGGACGTACTCAGTCACGAGCTGCTCGTCGTTCTTGGGATTGGCACCCGCACTGCCGGCATGCACCGCGCTGATCATGAGGATCGCCGCGCCGCCGCTATCGAGCGAGAGCGCCCGGTATTCGGGCTTATCCCCGGGATGAGGCGCCGCGAAGGCCGCGTCTCGCACCTGCACGGGGAGCTGCGGATCGCTGCGGCCGAATGAGGCGGCGGGCGCGGCGCTCAATCCGAGGCTCTTGACGACCGCATCGAAACTCATCCCCGCATCGAGCTGCTTGACGGCCTCGTCTGCGGCCGTCTGCGCTGCGCTGCCGCTGGCGTTCTTGCGGATCGCGGCAATGACCTCATCGCGCACACTCGCGAGCGGCTGCAGCGTCGAGGGATG
>JBELAR010000143.1:0-5305 GCA_049508555.1 Steroidobacteraceae bacterium | reverse complement strand
TGCTCCCCGGTAAGCTGGTCCACGACCGTCAGGCCCGTGACCTGACCACCCTCGGACTGGAGACCGACTGCGGGGGCATAATTGAGGGCGCGCGCGCCTAGCCGGCAAGCCCAATGCAGTATCTCGATCAGTACCCGCTCGGAGCTGCGCATCAGATAGTCATGCCAGAGTGCGGCGCCCTCCAGCCCAACACGGCGCACTGCTGCAAAGCGCGCCTGCGTGCCGCGCACTCCAAAGGTGCCCCCGCCTGGAAGCCGGACACGCGCGGGCATCCCATCGTTGCGGTGGCGCGATAGCCAGTCGTTCAAAGTCAGCGCCACGCGCATCACCGACCGACGCTTGAGTCCCTCGCCATAGAGCGGCATCAGACACGAGAGGGGATCGACGAGCTCCGGAAAAGTGTGGGCATACCAGCGCCGCTCAGCCACGGACTCGCGGAATCGGACCAGGTCGGCGCTCTGCAGATACCGTAAGCCGCCGTGCAGAATGCGCAGTGAGTTGCCGCTGGCTCCAATACCAAAATCCGCCGCTTCCACCAACAGCACCCGCAAGCCCCGCCTTGTCGCCTCGAGCGCCACACACGCGCCGTGGATGCCGCCGCCGATGACCGCTAGATCGTAGCGATGGCTCGCAGCCGCTTGCGGCTCGCGAGCGATCAAACACTCACCTGCCAGCGATCGCGCCATTGCTCGAACACCAGCAGACTCCAAAGGATATGGCTGTGATTGGCGCGATTCTCGAGATGCTCCCGCTTCAGGCGGGAGACCTCGGTGGCGTCAAATATGCCGCCCGAAGCGATGCGGACTGGATCCAGATAGTTGTCCAGCAGTCCTCGAAATTCCTGTTTCAACCAATTCTTGATCGGAATGCTGAAACCCTGCTTGGGTCGATAAACGCAATCCCGCGGTACGTGGCGCGCGGCGACCCGTTTGAGCAGCACCTTGGTCTCAGTGCTCGTGAACTTCAGATCCGACGGAACCCGAAAGGCCAGCTCGACGATGTTCTTATCGAGCAGCGGCACCCGCGCCTCGATCGAGCACGCCATCGACATGCTGTCGACCTTCTTCAGGCAGTTGTCCACCAGGTAACTGCGAAAATCCACGTAGAGTGCCTGGCTTCGCGCGTCCAGCTCCCTGCAATCCGCGAACAGCGCTTCAATGTGCGCCCCCACCGGGGTCGGCGAAGCGGCATAGGCCTGAGCGCTGAACAGGCGGCGACGTCCCTGTTCACTGAGGAACAGACGCCAGCGTGCATGTCCCAGCGCCGGGTTCAGGCTCGCCCCCTCGACAAAACGCTTCACCTTGTTGACGATGCCCTTTTTGGCTGCCGTGGGCGGCAGCGCCGCCGCGAGTGGGGTAAGCATGCCGCGCCGGATCCAGCCGGGCACGCTGTCCCACAGACGTGTCTTCTCCTGCGCCAGGTACGTCTCGTAGCCGCCAAAGAGCTCATCGCCGCCATCGCCCGACAGCACCACCTTGACATGCCCCGCAGCCAGTCGCGAAACCAGATATGTCGGAAATATCGACACATCGGCAATCGGATCGTCCATGTGGGACATCAGTCGATCAAATAATCCGAGCACGTCGGGTCGTATGATTTCGACGCGATGATGCACGCCCAGATGCCGTGCCACCCGTTCGGACCACTGCGTTTCGTTGTATGTGGGGTCATCAAACCCGATGCTGAAGGTCTGCGCCTCTCCCATCGCCGCGACGACGATCGAACTGTCTACCCCGCCTGAGAGGAAAGCCCCCAGCGGCACATCGCTGACGAGTTGTTGGCGCACGCTGCCGGCCACCGCGGCGTCAACCTCCTGCTCCCAATCACTCGGGCTGCGCGCAGTGGCGGCGCTGCCGACGACAGCACGCAGCGGACTCCAGAACCGTCGAATACTCTGCTGGCCGGTCTGAAGATCCAGCTCGAGCAATGATGCCGGCTCCAGACGCCGCACATCGCGCAACAGTGTGGCAGCTCCCGGGACATACTCCCACGAGAGAAATTGGCCCAGCGCATCCATGTCGAGTCGGCGCGGTACCCAGCCGGAAGCGAGCAGCACCTTGATCTCGGAACCGAAGACCAGTCCGTTAGCGACCCGAGCGTAGTACAGCGGCTTGATGCCAACGTGATCGCGGGCCAGCACCAGCCGGCGCGCCCGCCTATCCAGCAGTGCGATCGCAAACATGCCGTTGAGCTCATTGGCGAAATCAGCGCCGACTTCTTCCCAGAGATGAACGATCACCTCGGTATCGGAGGAAGTCTTGAAATGATGGCCCCGCGCCTCGAGCCGGCTGCGTAGCTCACGATAGTTGTAGATCTCGCCGTTGAATACCACGGCGACGCTTTCGTCCTCATTGAAAATCGGCTGATGACCGCTGCTCAGGTCGATGATGGACAGGCGGCGCATACCGATGGCAACGCCTGGATCGACCAGATAGCCGGCGTCGTCCGGCCCCCGATATACCATGGCATCGCACATACGCTGCAATTGCGGCAGCGACACCGGCTCGGCCGCCAGCGCTGCGAGCCCGGCGATGCCGCACATCAGGAAACGATCTCGAGCAGCCGTCGAATTTTTCGTTCGTAGCTCGGTCGCGCATAGTCCCGTTCGTAGAGAGCCTGCGCTCGGCTGGCCACCAGGTGCGCGTGCTCCGGGTCGGAAATCGCCCGCAGTAATCCACGGCCGATTGATTCTGCGTCCGTTTCAACCATGATACAGACGGAGTCATTCAAGACCTGCGTATGAGACCAGATGCGCGTGGCGACCAGCGGCTTGCCGCTGGCCAGCTGCTCGTAAATCTTCAATGGCGTATTCGTGCCGTGCTGGCGAGGAGATACCAGAACCTGCGCCAGCTCGGTATAGCGCATCGCTGCGGTCTTGCTCACCCGTCCTGTCAAAGTGACTGAATTGCTCAGGCCCAGACGTGCGACCGACGCAGCAGCGGTGGCAACCTGATTTGGCGTGCCTCCAACCAGCAAGAGCTGAGCGTCCGGCCGCTCTGCATGCACGATGGCGAACGCCTCGATCAGGATCTCGATCCCCTGATAATGCTCGAAGGTCCCCGCGTACAGGATGATGGGGCGCCTGACGTCGATGGCCGGCCCGCCACCTCGCGCCGGCCTCGACTTGTCGTCGGTTTCGGCGCCCGCGCTGACCAGATGCACATCCTCGAAGATCGAGTTCTCAATCAACAGGTGCCTGGCTGGATCCACCCCGGCGCGCAGAGCATAGTCCTTCAGATCCGGGCAAATGGTTATGACGGCGTCCGCCTTGCGCAGACAGGTGTCTTCGAGCGCTCGGAACGTGCCCATCAACAGTCGTGATTTTGTGAACTGGAAATTATTGAGCTGCTGCGGCAGGCTGGAATGCATGTCGTAGATAAGGCGAAAGCGAAACATGGGCTTGAGAAAACGGCACCAAAACACCGACTCCTCATGCGCGTGCACGGCGTCGTAGCGGTGACGCAGCAACAGAGCGAAGGTCCACGCGAACATGAATGTATCGAGAAACAGCTTCTTCCAGGAAGGTCCGATCGCCACGGGTCCGATGCCCGGAATGCGAGGGATACGAATCTGACGAACACCGGCGATCTCGACGTTCTGGCCCTCGCCGTAGGATAGCAAGTCGATGCTCACGCCGTTCTCCGCCATGACCATGGTACGGTAGTACACGCTCAGCGGCGTTCCGCGAGGTGTAAAGAACGGCTGCGGCGCAACGACCAGAACTTTCACGCCGTCGCGCCTCGCCGCTTGCGCATTTGCATCGCAATCTGAAGTTTTACGAATGGAATGATGCCGGTCAGGCCGCCGAATTCCCTTGGCGTGGCGGGCGCGGCCCGCAACCGGGCGGTAAGCTGTTCGAGCGGCCTGCCGCGGCTGTCCCAATCGGGCAGCATCATTCCAAAGCTGCCCACACGCCGCTCCTGGCCGCGAAATGGCAATGGGTCCGTGCCGGGCAGCACCTTCAGGCCAGAGCGCTCGCCAACGCGAAACAACCGCGGTCGCGTCGACATCGAAAGACGGCCACCGTTGTCGCCCAGAAATATGGCCGACTTGCGCGGCGCACGCATGAGTCTTTCGATGATGCCTCCGCGTGCGCCCCACCACTTGCCGAATCCCCAGGGCAATGCGGTCAGGGCAGCGGATTCCTCGGACGCCGCCAGCGATACTTCGATGGGTTCGCGATCGGGAAAGCGCCGAGTGGTCCCGAGTGCGAGCACCTCCAGATCCTCGCGAGTAGCGACCTGCCGACCGGCGACGAGCCATATGGAGGTCTGCGGGTCGAGATAAGCGCGCAGGACTGCCGGCTCCGCCGTGGTGGCGATCTTCCAGCGCGCAGGCGAGCGTTCGCCGGATGCCAAGGCGTCGAAGGCATGATCGCGCGCGGTCTCCGTCAACAACAACATGCTCTCGCGTGGAAGCTCGGCCACGCCGGCAGCTCGGGCCGCGCGCCCAAAATTCTCCACGGCTGAGTCGAATAGGGCATCCAGATCGTACACATCGTAAATGTGGACGTGAGCGTCGACAAAAAGAACTCTTCCGCGATGGATCTGTGATCCAGTCGATGCGTCCATAGGTACCTGTTATGTCATAATAGCGAACGTTTGGCGATGCCGAGCCATTGCCTGGGTACGATCACTTAATTCTAGAAGTATTCTGCATGCGCGGCTCTTGCACGTCTGTAGCTCCCCGACTCAAGCCATCAGCATCTCAGGCTCGCGGAATCCCGAGTGAATTTAACCCGATAACACAGCCGGGGTACTGAGATCGCAGTCGCCCTTTAGCAACGCGGACTCATGGCTTGCATATGTTACATGCAGAGCCCAGGGCTAACTCTGGTACACTGTCTGGGTTGGCGTCGCAGCACCCCTGCATGCGTTCTACCGGGCGTCTTGGTGCCGGTGCCGAGCGCGCTATGCGTGCCACAAAAATCGGCGGCGGATCTTTCGAATTCAGGGGTTGACGCCACTACTGCCTTAATATTCAAATGCTTGCTGATCGCCGTGCTGCGGACCGCCGCCTTCGACATTGCAGCGCGCAAGCGGCGCGAGTACAAGGCCTTCGTTGAGGCGTTAGCAAAGCTGGGGGCGGCAAACAAAAAGCTCTGCCTGGTCCCGCCGGTATTGAGGAAGCTACAATTAGCCCCAGTTTCCGCGGCGCTGCCGGCCGCCTCCCACCTTGTTGTCCACAAGAGCTCGGCGGCTCCCCGCGCAAGCATTAATTTATCTTCACGCGAGTTGCCCTAAAAGTTCTTGTACACAAGGTCTGGCGCTGGCCCGTTGTACAACACCACCATCGCGATTGTTAT
>JBELAR010000142.1:0-5324 GCA_049508555.1 Steroidobacteraceae bacterium | reverse complement strand
CATAGACGCGATCGTCCGGGGTGCGCGTCGTGTACATGCTCTCGCCGAACTTTTCCCAGTGCCCGGAGGCCTCCCACAGGCTCCGGTCCATCAGCTCCGGACCGCTGACCTCCTGGAATCCCGCGGCCTGCTGCTTGGCGCGCATGTAGCCGATCAGGGTCTGGAAGATCTGCCACCCCTTCGGGTGCCAGAACACCGCCCCCGGAGCCTCCTCCTGCATGTGGAACAGATCCAGTTCGCGCCCGATGCGCCGGTGGTCGCGCTTCTCGGCCTCCTCGAGGCGGTGCAGGTAGGCATCGAGCTGCTTCTGGTCCGGCCAGGCGGTGCCGTAGATCCGCTGCAGCATCGCGTTGCGCGAGTCGCCGCGCCAGTACGCGCCGGCGAGCTTCATGAGCTTGAAGGCGCGCAGCTTAGCCGTAGAGGGCACGTGCGGGCCGCGGCACAGGTCGATCCAGTCGCCCTGGCCGTACAGGCTGATCGGCTCACCGGCTGGAATGGCCTCGATGATCTCGGCCTTGTAGTGCTCGCCGATCGCGTGAAAATACGCGGCCGCCTCCTCGCGCGGCAGCACGCGCCGCTGCACCGGCTCGTCCGCCTGCGCCAGCTCGCGCATGCGCTGCTCGATGGCCGCCAGATCCTCCGGCGTGAAGGCCCGATCGTAGGCGAAATCGTAATAGAACCCGTCTTCGATGACCGGTCCGATCGTGACCTGGGCGGTGGGGAACAGCTGCTTGACGGCCTGCGCGAGCAGGTGGGCCGTGGAGTGCCGGATGATCTCGAGCCCGTCGGCGTCCCGATCGGTCACGATCGTCAACCTGGCATCCCGGTCGATCAGGTGCGAGGTATCGACCAGCTTGCCATCCACGCGCCCGGCGAGTGCCGCGCGCGCCAGCCCTGAGCCGATACTGGCCGCCACGGCGGCGACGCTGACGGGCCCCGCATAGGAACGCTGGCTGCCGTCGGGCAGCGTGATCACGACCGGCTGGGAATCCACGGGTGCGGCTTGCGGCAAAGTCAGAATCCTCACCCGCGCGCCAGCAGGGCCGCCACCGCGTCGTACAGGTGCTGCATGCCGAAGGACACGTCCTGGACCCGGCCGTTCACGAAGAACGCCGGGGAGGCGCGCACGCCGCTGGCGCGCGCGCCCTGCTCGTGCTCGCGGATGCGCTGCAGGTAGATGTGATCCTCCAGTTCGGCCTGGTAGCGCCCCATGTCGAGCCCCAGGTCCTCGCCGTAGCCGTACAGCTGTGCGGCCGCGAAATGCGGCTGGTGTTCGAACAGCGAGGCGTGCATCGGCCAGAACCGGCCCTGCGCCGCCGCGATCTCGGACACCTCGGCAGCCACCAGCGCGTGCGGATGTGCGCTCTCGATCGGGAAATGGCGGAACACGAAGCGCACGCGCTCCGGGAAGCGCTCCAGCAGCATCGTCACCGCCGGAGCCGCGAGCTTGCAGCTCGGGCATTCGAAATCGCCGTACTCGAGCACGGTCACCGGAGCGTGCCCGGGGCCGAGCACGTGATCGTTCGCGGCGATCGGCACCGCGAGCTCCGGATTGTGGGCCTGTGGCATGGATCCATCCCCTTGGCTGGTAGGCGCGAGTGGGATCGAACCACCGACCACCACCATGTCAAGGTGGTGCTCTACCACTGAGCTACGCGCCTGTCGTCGGGCGGCGAACGATACCGAAGCGCGCCGCCTGCAGCAAATATCATACAGCCTTGACGCTCTTCCCCGCCGCGCTCTCGCGCGCCGGGCTGTCGTGGGCGCTCGCGGCCCTGGGGGTGAGCTCGAGCTCGAGTTGCCGCAATTCCTCGATCTGATCTCGCAGCAGCGCGGCCTGCTCGAATTCCAGATTGCGCGCATGCCGATACATGTCGGCCTCGAGGCGCTTGAGCTCGCGCGCCATGTCCGCGGTGGTGCGCAACTTGCGGGTATCGAGCGCCTCGCCCTTGCCACCACGAGAGCGCCGCGCCGCGGCCGCCGCCCGCCGCCCGCCGGTGCGCGCGCCCTCCATGACGTCGGCCACGGGCTTGATGATGCTGCGCGGCGTGATGCCGTGCAGTGTGTTGAACTCGACCTGCTTGGCCCGGCGCCGATCGGTCTCGGCCATGGCGCGCTGCATCGAGCCGGTGATGGTATCGGCATAGAGGATCGCGCGGCCGTTCAGGTTGCGCGCCGCGCGGCCGATGGTCTGGATCAGCGAGCCCTCGGAGCGCAGAAATCCCTCTTTGTCGGCATCCAGGATCGCCACGAGCGCGACCTCGGGCATATCGAGCCCCTCGCGCAACAGGTTGATGCCCACCAGCACGTCGAAGCGGCCCAGCCGCAGGTCCCGGATGATCTCCACGCGCTCGACCGTTTCGATATCCGCGTGCAGGTAGCGCACCCGGACGCCATGCTCGTGCAGGTACTCGGTCAGGTCTTCGGCCATGCGTTTGGTCAGCGTCGTGATTAACACGCGCTCCTGCTGCGCCACACACAGGTGTATCTCGGACAGCACGTCATCGACCTGGCTGCGCACCGGGCGCACCTCAATGAGCGGGTCGAGCAGCCCGGTCGGTCGTACGAGCAATTCGACGACCTGGGAGGTCTTGCGTCCCTCATAGGGCCCCGGCGTCGCGGAGACGAAGATCATCTGCGGCGCGAGGCGCTCCCACTCCTCGAATTTCAGCGGCCGGTTGTCGAGCGCCGACGGCAGGCGGAAGCCGTATTCGACCAGTGTCTCCTTGCGCGAGCGGTCGCCGCGGTACATCGCCCCGAGCTGTGGGATGGTCTGGTGGCTCTCATCGACGATCAGCAGGGCATTGGGCGGCAGGTAGTCGTAGAGACAGGGTGGCGGCTCGCCGGACTCGCGTCCCGACAGATAGCGCGAATAGTTCTCTATACCTGAGCAGTAGCCGACCTCCTTGATCATCTCGAGGTCGAACTGCGTGCGCTGCTCGAGCCGCTGCGCTTCGACCAGCTTGCCATCGGCATAAAGCGCGGCCAGGCGTTCACGCAATTCCTCGCGGATCAGGTCGATCGCCTGCATCAGCCGGTCGCGGGGCGTGACGTAGTGGGTGCCGGGATAGACCGTGTAGCGCGGAATGCGCCCGAGCATCGCTCCGGTCAGAGGATCGATGATGGAGAGGTTCTCGAGCGTGTCATCGAACAGTTCCACCCGTACCGCATCGCGACTGGATTCGGCCGGGAATATGTCGATGATGTCGCCGCGCACGCGGTAGGTGCCGGGCTGCAGATCCATGTCATTGCGCGTGTACTGCATCTCGGCCAGACGGCGCAGCAGCCGGCGTTGATCGATGCGCTCCCCGCGCACCAGGTGCAATACCATCGAGAGATAGGCCTGCGGATCTCCGAGGCCGTAGATCGAGGAAACCGTGGCGACGATGATCGAGTCGCGGCGCTCGAGCAGGGCCTTGGTTGCCGAGAGGCGCATCTGCTCGATGTGCTCGTTGGTCGAAGCATCCTTTTCGATGTAGGTATCGCTGGAGGGGACGTACGCTTCGGGCTGGTAGTAGTCGTAGTAGGAGACGAAGTACTCGATCGCGTTGCGCGGGAAGAAATCGCGCAATTCGCCGTAGAGCTGGGCCGCCAGGGTCTTGTTGTGCGCCAGCACGAGAGTCGGGCGCTGTACGCGGTCGATCACGGACGCGACGACGTAGGTTTTGCCCGAACCGGTGACGCCGAGCAGCGTCTGATGCGCCAGGCCCGACTCCAGTCCATCGATGAGACCCTCGATCGCCTGCGGCTGATCGCCGGCGGGCGCATAGGGGGCCTGCAACTGGAAGCGATTCGGGGGATCGTTCATGGCGCTGGGCCCCTTCTTGGCCGCGGCGGACTTAATCCCGTAATATAACCCCCCGGGTCGCCCAGGGCGTCCCTCCGTTGAACTCTGTCAGGGGATAGCCGTGCCTTCGACCGTCTCGAGACGCGCCCAGCGCGTCAAGCCCTCGCCCACCCTCGCCGTCACCGCACTCGCCGGCCGCCTCAGGGCGGAGGGCAAGGATGTCATCAGCTTAGGGGCCGGCGAGCCGGACTTCGATACTCCGGTGCACATTGCGGACGCGGGCGTGAAGGCGATACGCAGCGGCTTCACGCGCTACACGAATGTCGATGGCATCGTCGAGCTCAAGGACGCCATCATCGCCAAGTTCAAGCGCGATAACGGTATCAGCTACGAGCGCCCGCAGATCCTGGTCTCGAGCGGCGCCAAGCAGACCATCTTCAATCTGTGCATGGCCGTGCTCGACCCGGGCGATGAGGCCATCATTCCGGGGCCCTACTGGGTCTCCTATCCTGACATGGTCATGCTCGCGGATGGCATCCCGGTGACGCCCAATGCCGGCCCGGAGCAAGGCTACAAGATCTCACCCAAGCAGCTCGCCGCGGCTGTTACCTCCAAGACACGCCTGCTGCTGCTCAACAGTCCCTGCAATCCGACCGGCGCCGCCTACACGCGCGCGGAACTGCGCGCGTTTGCCGATGTGCTGCTGGAGCACCCGCGCGTGCTGATCGGCACGGATGATATCTACGAAAAGATCTACTGGGGCAGCGAGCCCTTCACCAGCCTGCTCACCGTGGCGCCCGAGCTCTACGAGCGCACGGTGACGATCAACGGCTGCTCCAAGGCCTATGCCATGACCGGCTGGCGCATCGGCTATTGCGGCGGCCCCAAGGAGATCGTCAACGCGATGAGCACCATCCAGGGTCAGTCGACCTCCAACGCCTCGAGCATCTCGCAGAAGGCCGCTCTGGCGGCACTGACCGGCGACCAGCAGTGTGTCGCGGACATGAACAAGGCATTCAAGGAGCGGCACGACTATGTGCTGGCGGCCCTGAACACCCTTCCCGGGGTGTCCTGCCTGCCCGGCGCCGGGACTTTCTATGCGTTCGCCGACGTGCGTGGCGCCATGCGCAATCTGGGGTTCCGGGATGACAACCAGTTCTGCGAGTACCTCATCAACAAGGCGCTGGTCGCGGTCGTCGCGGGTTCAGGTTTCGGGGCGCCGGGGCATATGCGACTTTCATTCGCCTGCAGCCGCGACACGTTGGAAAAGGCCATCGGGCGGATGCGCGCCGTGCTGCCCCAGCCAGCGCAGGTCAAGACCGCCTGAACGGGCGACCGGTCCTTGACGCGCTGACCCTAAACCCTAAGAATTCGCGCCGCCGCTAGCGAGCCCATCCAGGGTCCCGTTCGGGACCCGCATCGTCTACTCCCCGGTAGCTCAGTTGGTAGAGCGTCGGACTGTTAATCCGTTGGTCGTTGGTTCGAGTCCAACCCGGGGAGCCAATAAATCAAACACTTAGGTAACGCTTCTTCAACT
>JBELAR010000141.1:0-5326 GCA_049508555.1 Steroidobacteraceae bacterium | reverse complement strand
GAACGGCATGGTCGGCGGCTGGCCGTGGGCATCCTCAACGCGCACGCGCCCGGCTTCAACCCGCAGGATGCGATAGGCGCTGTTGCCAAGCTGAAACACGTCTCCGGCCAGACTCTCGATTGCGAAGTCCTCGTTCAGGGTTCCGATGAACGTGCCGGCCGGCTCGAGCACGACCTGGTAGTCGGCGTTGTCGGGGATGGCTCCGCCGCACGTGACGGCGGTCAGGCGCGCGCCGCGCCGCGCCCGCACCCGCCGGTGCACGCCATCGCGGTGCAGATAAGCACTCTGGCGCCCGCGGCGCGTGGCGATGCCCTCGGCCAGCAGGCGCAGTAGCTCGTCGAACTCCCGCCGCTCGAGTCCGCGGTAGGACGAGGCGCGGCGCACCAGGGCGTAGAGCTCATCTTCGCCGTACTCGCGCGCACTGACCTCAGCCACGAGCTGCTGCGCGAGCACGTCGAGCGGCTGGGCGGGAGAGCGCAAGGCGTCGAGCTCCCCGGCCCGCGCCGCGTCGAGCAGCGCCACGCATTCGACCAGCTCATCGCGGCTGAGCGGCAACAGCCGCCCCTTCGGGGTTCCGTGCACGCCATGATTGGCGCGGCCGACTCGTTGCAGGAATGTCGATATGGAGCGCGGCGTGCCGAGTTGGCACACCAGCTCGACGTCGCCGATGTCGATGCCGAGCTCGAGCGATGCGGTGGCCACCAGCGCGCGCAATTCGCCCTGCTTGAGACGTCGCTCGGCCTCCAGGCGCTGCTCCTTGGCGAGACTGCCATGATGGGCCGCGATGTTCTGCTCGCCGATGCGCTCACTCAGATGCCGCGTGACGCGCTCGACCATGCGGCGCGTGTTGGCAAAGATGAGCGTCGTGCGGTGCGCGCGGATCAGCGCAGCGAGGCGGTCATACAGATTGTCCCAGACCTCATTGGACATCACCGCTTCGAGCGGCGAGTCCGGCAGCAACAGCGCGAGATCGCGGTTGCGCACGTGGCCGTGATCGACGATCACGCACTCGGCGGCTTGGGACGTACCCGTCAGGAAGCGTGCCACCTCCTCGATCGGCTTTTGCGTGGCCGACAGACCGATGCGCTGCGGGCGCCCCGCACAGAGGCCCGCGAGCCGCTCGAGCGAGAGCCCCAGATGCGCGCCGCGCTTGCTCGCGGCCAGCGCGTGGATCTCGTCGATGATCACGCAGCGCGTACTCGCGAGCATCTGACGGCCCGAGTCGCTGGTCAGCAACAGGTACAGCGACTCCGGCGTCGTGACCAGAATGTGCGGTGGGCGCTTGCGCATGGCGAGGCGCTCGGCCTGGGAGCTGTCGCCGGTACGCACCTGGCTGCGGATGGGTGCACCGGGCGTGCCCATGGCCGCGAGCTCAGCGGCGATTCCGGCCAGCGGTTGCTCCAGATTGCGCTGGATGTCGTTCGATAGCGCCTTGAGCGGCGAGACGTAGACCACCAGCGTGCTGTCCGGCAACTCGCCGGCGACGCTCGCGCGCACTAGAGAATCGATGGCAGACAGAAATGCCGCCAGCGTCTTGCCGGATCCGGTCGGCGCCGCAATCAGCGTGTCATGCCCGGCAGTGATCGCGGGCCACGCGGCCAGCTGCGGCGCCGTGGCACCGGGGAACTGCGCCGCGAACCAGCGCGCGACGGCAGGATGAAAATAATCGAGTGGCATGGAAAGCGAAGTCTACGCCGGGTCGCCGACCTGCTCCACGGGCGTGGCCGGAATTGGCACCAGCCACCCAGTATGTCGGCGGCGTTAATAGCTGATAGCGCGTCAGCTCGACAAATTGTGCTCGCCGCAATGCCGGCATAAGATCCGCCTTCCTCAAACCCAGGAGCAATCGCAATGAATCCCTTGAAGTCCGTGTTGACGGCGCTCGCCTTGAGCGCAGTCGCAAGCATCCCGGCGCTGGCCGCACCGACGGTCTATACCCCCGACCCCAATCACACCTTCGTGCGCTTCTCCTATAGCCACATGGGGTTCACGACCCAGCAGTCGCGCTTCAACACGACCACCGGCACGGTGACCCTGGATCCAGTGGCCAAAACCGGCTCCGTGGATCTGGTGATCGACACCAAATCCGTCGACACCGGCTCGGAGCTGTTCAACGGGCACATACAGGCCGCTGATCTGTTCGATACCGCGGACTTTCCGACCGCCACCTTCAAGTCGACCTCGGTCAAGTTCGCCGGCGATGCGCCCACGAGCGTGGCGGGCATACTCACGATCAAGGGAATCGCCCAACCGGTCACCCTGACCATCACATCCTTCAAGCATGCGCCGAATATGCGCAAGCAGGATGAAATCGGCGCGGACGCGACCGCGACGGTCAAGCGCAGCGGCTGGAAGATGGACAAGTTCGTGCCCCTCGTGAGCGACGAGGTCACCTTGAACATCGCGATCGAGGCCGAGGCGCCCTGAGAGCGGCGCCCCGGGGCCCCGCGCGCCGCCTCAGTCCACCTGCAGCACGATCTTCCCGATATGAGCGCTGCTCTCCATGAGCCGATGCGCTTGTACGGCCTGTGCCAAGGGCAGCACTTCATGGATGAGCGGCGCGCAGCGACCGGCGGCCAGTACCGGCCAGACCTGCTGCTGGAGCTCGCGCGCGATCGCGGCCTTCTCCAGCGCGCTGCGCGGACGCATCATGGAGCCCATGACTTTCGCGCGCCGTTGCATGAGCTGGCCGAGATTGAATCTCTCCACGACCGCGCCGCCCATGGAACCGATGATCACCAGCCGACCGTCGGGGGCCAGTGAGCCGAGGTTGCGCTCGAAATAGGCCGCACCAACCATGTCGAGTATGAGATCCACGCCGCGCCCGTCGGTGCGCTGCGCGATGGCGGTCTCAAATGCCTGTTCGCGATAGTTGATCGCGAGTTCCGCCCCGAGGCGCAGACAGCACGCGACTTTCAAGGCACTCCCGGCCGTGGCGTACACGTGCGCACCGAATTCCCGCGCCAGCTGAATGGCCGTGGTGCCTATCCCGCTGCTGCCGCCATGGATCAATGCCGTCTCGCCCGCTCGCAGTGCCCCCATCTGGAACAGGTTGGCCCAGACGGTGAAGTACGTCTCGGGCAACGCGGCGGCGCGCAGCGCATCGAAGCCGGCGGGCCAGGGCAGCACCTGGCCAGCGGGCACTCGGCAGTACTGTGCATAGCCGCCGCCGTTCGTCAGCGCGCAGACCCGATCCCCGAGCGAGCGATCCCGGACCTCAGCCCCCAGCGCCGCGATCTCCCCGGCCACCTCCAGTCCGAGCACTGGACTCGCGCCGGGCGGGAGCGGATAGCGCCCTTGCCGCTGCAATACATCCGGACGGTTGACCCCGGCTGCCTGCACCCGGATCAGCACCTCGGAGCGCTCGGGCCGCGGCACGGGTGCCTCCGCAAGCTGCATCACTTCCGGCGGCCCGGCGCTGGTGCATTGAATCCATTTCATCCGTGCAGGCACGGTCATGGGCGTTTCGAGGGCGCGGCGGTACGTTGCATGCGGGTATCGCCGGTCAGCAGTCTCGCGCCGCGGCCATAGGTGAACCAGGCCCAGGACCAATTCAGATACACCATGACGCGGCTTCGAAAATCGATCAGGAGCATGAGGTGGACCAGCGACCAGGTGAGCCAGGCGAAGAAGCCCTTGAAGCGCAGCCGGCCGAACTGGGCGATCGCGTGCGAGCGGCCGATGACGGCCATGCTGCCCCAATCGCGATAGCGAAACGGGCCCGGCGCACGCCTGCCGGTCAAACGCGAACGCAGCAGCTTACCCACGTAGCGGCCCTGCTGCTTGGCGACGGCGGCGAGCCCCGGCAGAGGCTTGCCGTCCGTGCCCGCGAAACAGGCGACATCGCCGATCGCGAAGATCTCCGGCCACGCCGGCACCGAACAGTCCGGCGCGACCTCGATCGCGCCATTGCGCGCGGCGGCGGCCCCGATCCATCGGGCGGCGGGCCGCGCCTCGGTGCCCGCACACCACAGGATCAGCGAGGCTTCGATGCGCGTCGCGCCGACGCGCAGGCCATCCGCATCGATGTCGACCACCGCCTCGCCCAGGCGCACTTCCACGCCGAGGGTACGCAGTGCGCCCGCGGCATACTCCGACAGAGCTGGCGGAAACGCCGAGAGCAGCCGCGGACCGGCTTCGCACAACACGATGCGGGCGGAGCGCGGATCGATGCGCTTGAAGTCCCGGGCCAAAGTCGAGCGCGCGAGCTCGGCCATCGTGCCGGCGAGCTCGACACCGGTCGGACCGCCGCCGATGACGACGAAGGTCAGGAGCTTGCGGACCTGCTGCGAATCGGTCGACTCCTCGGCCCATTCGAAGGCGCTCAGCAGTCGCTCACGGATCGACAGCGCATCGTCGAGCGTCTTGAGCACGTGGGTATACGCCGCCCACTCGTCGCGCCCAAAGTAGCTGTAACCCGCCCCGGTGGCCAGTATCAGATTGTCGTAGGGCAACTGCAGACCGCTCGAGAGGAGCACGAGGCGTGCGGCCGGATCGACGCCGAGTACCTCGGACATCAGCACGGCCGCATTCGGATACCCACGCACGAGCACGCGGCTGGCCGTGGCAATCTCTGCGGGCGATAGCGCTGCGGTCGCGACCTGGTAGAGCAACGGCTGAAACAGATGATGGTTCGTGCGATCGACCAGTGTGACGTCGGCCGCCGCACCGCGCAGTGCCTGGACCACGGCCATGCCGCCGAAGCCCGCACCCACCACGACAATCTGTTTCCTGCCGCGCTCGGTCATCGTTTGGCTAGCTCAGCGGCGGCAGCACGGACTCGCTGTAGAGCCTCGAGATGCCTGCCTGGACCACCGCGACGCAGGGATTGACGCCCAGGCCGTAACTGAGCTGCGCCGGCTGATCGATGCGCCAGAGGGCCAGGTCCGCGCGCTTGCCCACCTCGAGCGTGCCCCGATCCTGTAGCGTGCCGAGTGCGCGCGCCGCGACGCGTGTGACGCCGGCGAGCGCCTCCTCGGCGGTCAGGCCAAATAGAGTGCAGGCCATGTTCAGCATCAGCAGTATCGACGTGCAGGGTGAGGTGCCAGGATTGCAATCGGTGGCGATCGCCATGGGCACCCCGGCGGCGCGCAACAGAGCCACCGGCGGGGGGTGCCTCTGGCGCAGGGTGTAATAGGCTCCCGGGAGCAATACGGCCACCGTGCCGGAACTCGCGAGCGCGTCCACGCCCTGCTGGTCAAGGTATTCGAGATGGTCGGCTGACAGGGCCCCGAATTGCGAGGCGAGCTGCGCGGCGCCGAGGTCGCTGAGCTGTCCGGCGTGCAGGTGTATGGGCAGGTGCAGCGCCTGCGCCGCACGCAAATAT
>JBELAR010000140.1:0-5476 GCA_049508555.1 Steroidobacteraceae bacterium | reverse complement strand
TTCGGCCCTTCCGGCGTCTCGATCGGGCAGATGCGGCCGTAATGCGTCGGGTGCACGTCGCGCACCTCGAAGCCGGCGCGCTCGCGCGTGAGGCCGCCCGGCCCCAGAGCCGAGACGCGCCGCTTGTGCGTGACTTCCGACAGCGGATTGTTCTGATCCATGAACTGCGAGAGTTGCGAGGAGCCGAAGAACTCCTTGACCGCCGCCGCAACCGGCTTGGCGTTGATCATCTCCTGCGGCATGAGCGGCTCGGATTCGGCGATGGTCAGTCGCTCCTTGACCGCGCGCTCGACCCGAACGAGGCCGACGCGGAAAGCGTTTTCGGCCATCTCGCCGACGCTGCGCACGCGCCGATTGCCGAGATGATCGATATCGTCCACGGTACCGTTGCCGTTACGGATATCAATGAGCACCTTGAGCACGTCCAGGATGTCGTCTTTGGACAGGATCAACGACCCGGTGATCTCCTTGCGTCCGACCCGGCGGTTGAACTTCATGCGGCCGACGGCCGAGAGATCGTAGCGCTCGCTGTTGAAGAACAGGTTGTTGAACAGGTTCTCCGCCGCGTCCTTGGTCGGCGGCTCGCCGGGACGCATCATGCGGTAGATCTCCACCAGCGCCTCCATGCGCGTCTTGGTCGGATCGATGCGCAGCGTGTCGGAGATGTACGGGCCGCGGTCGAGATCGTTCACATACAGGGTGTTGACCTGGGTGATGTTGGCCTCGACCAGCTTCTGCAGGCTGGCCGCGGTCAACACCTCGTTGGCCTTGGCGATGATCTCGCCGGTGTCGGTGTTGACCACGTCGTGCGCCAGTATCTTGCCGTGCAGATACTCGCGCGGAATCGGCAGCTGCTTGACGCCCGAGTCCTCGAGCTGGCGCACATGGCGCGCGGTGATGCGCCGGCCTTCCTCGACGATGACCTGATCGCCGACCCGGATCTCGAAGATCGCGGTCTCGCCGCGCAGGCGCTGCGGCACCAGCGTCATGGCCGCGGAGTCCTTGTGCAGCGTAAAGGTATTCTTCTCGAAGAAGCTGTCGAGAATTTCCGTCTCGTTCATGCCGAGCGCGCGCAGGATGATCGACACCGGGAGCTTGCGCCGCCGGTCGATGCGCGCGAATACGCAGTCTTTCGGGTCGAATTCGAAATCGAGCCAGGAGCCGCGGTAGGGGATGATGCGGGCCGAAAACAGCAGTTTGCCCGAGGAGTGGGTCTTGCCGCGGTCGTGATCGAAGAACACGCCCGGTGAGCGATGCAGCTGGCTCACGATCACGCGCTCGGTGCCGTTGACGATGAACGTACCGTTGTCGGTCATCAATGGCAGCTCGCCGAGATAGACCTCCTGCTCGCGCACGTCCTTGATCGGCTTCTTGGCCCCCGCAGCTTCCTTGTCGTATACGATCAGCCGCACTTTCACGCGCAGCGGCGCGGCGTAGGTCAGCCCGCGCAATTGACATTCCTTGACATCGAACACCGGCTCGCCGAGCCGGTAATTGACGTATTCGAGCACCGCGTTGCCCGAGTAGCTCGAGATCGGAAACACGCTCTTGAATGCCGCATGCAGCCCGGTGCTGAGGCGCGCGTCCTCGCTCGTGTCCGCCTGCAGGAAGCTGCGGTAGGAATCGAGCTGGATGGCGAGCAGGTAAGGCACCTCAAGAATGCTCGGCTGTTTGCCGAAGTTCTTGCGGATGCGCTTCTTCTCCGTGAATGAATAAGGCATCGTGTCACCCTCTGAAAGCATGAACGCGCGCGCGGGGCAGGAATCGGCCGTGGCCGACTCCACTCCCGCGCGCGATACGCGGTGCAGGACACCCCGGCCCAGCGGCCGCAGGCTCCAGTCGAAGCAAGGAGGTTATTTGACCTCCACCTTCGCGCCAGTGTCTTCGAGCTTCTTTTTTATGGTTTCGACGTCGGCCTTGGAGATGCCTTCCTTCACGGTGGAGGGCGCGCCCTCGACCAGATCCTTGGCTTCCTTCAGCCCCAGGCCGGTGATCTCGCGGATCACCTTGATGACGGTCACCTTCTTGTCCGCCGGATACTCCTTGAGGGTGACGGTGAACTCCGTCTGCTCCTCAACCGCCGCAGCCGCCGCACCCGCGGCGGCGGGGCCGGCCGCCATGGCGACCGGAGCGGCCGCGGTGACGCCGAATTTCTTTTCCATGTCGGCGATCAGTTCGACCACCTCCATGACGCTCATCTTGGCGATGGCGTCGAGAACTTCATCCTTGGATACAGCCATTGTCGTCTCCTGAAATAGTTGGACTGAAGATCGGAAACTTAAGCCGCCTGGGCCTGTTTCTGATCACGCACCGCTGCGAGCGTGCGCACGAGTTTGGAAGGCGTCGCCGCGAGCGTGCCCACGAGCTTCTGCAGTGGCGCCCGCATGACGCCCATCAGTTTGCTCAGAGCCTGTTCCCGGGTCGGCAGGCTGGCCACCTTGTCCAGCTCCGAGCCCGCGAACAATTGCCCGCCCAGCGACACCGCCTTGGCGATGAGCTTGTCGTTGTCCTTCGCAAATGCCTTGACCACGCGCGCCGCGGCGCCCGGGTCATCATTCGAGAAGGCCAGCACCAAGGGTCCCTTGAGCGCGGGACCCAGGCACTCGAACGACGTGCCCGCCACGGCCTTGCGCGCGAGCGTGTTTTTCACCACACGCACATACACGCCGGCCGAGCGCGCCTTGGAGCGCAGATCGGTCATCTGTGACACGGTCAGGCCGCGGTACTCGGCCGCCACCACTGACAATGCCTTGGCCGCCACCGCGCTGACTTCGGCCACCAGCGCCTTCTTGTCTTCCAGGTTAAGAGCCATTGAACCTCCTGGCCTTGAAGATCACCTGAGGAGCAGCGCCTGCAGCACTGCCCCCTAACGAGGAAGCGCCACGCGGCACTTCCCACCTCTGACGGTGATCCTCGCCAGGGACGACCCCGGCTTTGGGTTTCACCATCATCTGCGCGGGCAAAGTATTAAGAATTCCCGACGCGCCGCGAGCCTGCGCTCGCGCCGAATCTGAATTCGCCTGCGGTCTTCGATGATGGTCGGCGCCCGGCGCCGACCCGCACCAAATCGAACTGTAAAATGTGCCTAGCATTCCTATCGCGCGGTCCCTTACAGACCGAGCGTCGAGTGGTCCACCGCGATTCCCGGCCCCATGGTCGAGGACACGGTCACGCGCTTGAGATAGACGCCCTTCGATGCCGCCGGCTTGGCCTTCTGCAAATCGCCGATCAGCGCCAGCAGGTTGTCCTTCAGGGCCCCGACCTCGAAACCGGCGCGACCGATCGGGCAATGAACGATGCCCGCCTTGTCGACCCGATAACGCACCTGGCCGGCCTTGGCGTTGCGCACCGCCGTGGCCACATCGGGCGTCACGGTGCCGACCTTTGGATTCGGCATCAGCCCGCGCGGACCCAGGATCTGGCCCAGCTGTCCGACCACGCGCATCGCATCGGGACTTGCAACCACGACGTCAAAATCGATCTGCCCGGCTTTCACTTGCGCCGCGAGATCCTCGAGGCCGACCAGATCGGCGCCCGCAGCGCGCGCGGCGTCCTGGTTCTTGCCGGTCGTG
This sequence comes from Steroidobacteraceae bacterium, assembly GCA_049508555.1. Taxonomy (GTDB): domain Bacteria; phylum Pseudomonadota; class Gammaproteobacteria; order Steroidobacterales; family Steroidobacteraceae; genus FEN-1191. The sequence goes on along the minus strand of JBELAR010000140.1, from coordinate 1,904 downwards.
AACACCGCGACCCGCACCGACTTGCCGATACCGTGCGGCATCACGGTCGAACCGCGCACCTGCTGATCGGACTTGCTGGCGTCGATGCCGAGGTTCACCGCGGCGTCGATGGATTCGGGAAACTTTGCCGTGGCAAACTCCTTGACCAGTGTGAGGGCTTCATCAACCGGGTACTGCTTGCCCGGCGTGAGCTTGGCCTTCCAGGCCTTGACGCGCTTGGCGACGGCGGCCATGTCAGAGGCCCTCCACGTCGACGCCCATGCTCCGGGCGCTGCCGGCGATGGTGCGCACGGCGGCCTCGAGCCCGGCAGCGGTCAGGTCCGGCTGCTTGACCTTGGCGATTTCCTCCAGCTGCGCGCGCGAGATGCGGCCGACCTTGGCTGTATTGGGCGCGCCGCTGCCTTTTTCAATGCCGATGGCCTTGCGGATCAGCACCGCGGCGGGCGGGGTTTTCATGATGAAGGTGAAGCTGCGGTCCGAATAGACGGTGATCACCGTCGGGATCGGCAGGCCCTTCTCGAGTTTTCCCGTCTGCGCGTTGAACTGCTTGCAAAACTCCATGATGTTCACGCCCTGCTGACCGAGCGCGGGACCGATCGGCGGCGACGGATTGGCTGAGCCAGCCGGCACCTGCAACTTGATGTAACCCTGAACCTTCTTCGCCATGACTCATTCCATCCTTAATATGGGTGCAAACGCCTTTCGGGCTCCCCAATCTTCAACGCTCAAACCTTCTCGACCTGCGAGAAATCGAGCTCCACCGGCGTCGAGCGGCCGAGAATCTGCACCGCGACCTGCAGCCGGTTCTTCTCGTAGTTGACGCTCTCGACCACACCATTGAAGTCGTTGAACGGGCCATGAACCACGCGTACGACCTGCCCGGGCTCGAACAGCACCTTCGGCCGCGGCTTGTCCACGCCCTCTTCGACCCGCTGCAGGATGCGCATGGCCTCCTTCTCGGAAATGGCAGCCGGCTTGTCGCTGGTACCGCCGATGAATCCGAGCACCTTGGGCACGTCGCGCACCAGATGCCAGCTCGTCTCGTCCATCTCCATCTGCACCAGCACGTAGCCCGGATAGAACTTGCGCTCGCTGCGCCGCTTCTGGCCATCGCGCATCTCGACGACTTCCTCGGTCGGCACCAGGATGTCGCCAAACTTGGTCTCGAGCCCGTCGCGCTTGATGCGCTCCTTGAGCGCCTCGGCCACCCGATGCTCGAAATTCGAATACGCATGAACCACATACCAGCGCAACGCCACGATCAGCCCCCTTGACCGGTCAGAAGCCGGGTGGCCCAGGACAGGAACACGTCCAGTCCCCAAAAGAATGCGCCCGCGATGATCACGAACGCGAACACCACCATCGTGGTCGTCGTCGTCTCCTGTCGAGTCGGCCAGACGACCTTGCGCAGCTCCTGGCGCGCATCGAGCATGAACTGCCAGAACGTCTTGCCTCGCGCCGAGCTCCCGAACACCACCGCTGCCAGCACCACACCGGCAACCACCGCGAGCCAGCGCAGCCAGTCGGCCTGCGCGTGCAGCACGTAGAAGGCCACGATCCCGCCGAGCACGAGCAGGATCGCCGCCACCAGCTTGGCGGTGTCGAGGCCGCCGCCGACGTCTGTTTCCGAAACCTGTCCGTTCATCAAATTGATCGCCGCCTACCGTCCGACACGAGCCGTTGCGAGGTTGGCAGGCCAGGAGGGAATCGAACCCCCAACCTGCGGTTTTGGAGACCGCCGCTCTGCCAATTGAGCTACTGGCCTGTGCTCATCACTTCAGAATCTTCGACACGACGCCGGCCCCGACGGTGCGGCCGCCCTCGCGGATTGCGAAGCGCAGGCCCTCCTCCATCGCGATCGGAGCAATCAGATCCACCGTCATCTTGATGTTGTCCCCGGGCAT
>JBELAR010000014.1:0-27213 GCA_049508555.1 Steroidobacteraceae bacterium | reverse complement strand
TTTCGCCTCCAGGGGCCATCGATGAGCATCAACATCAAGGACCGGTCCGAGCCGCACGGTGCCCCTGAACTCCATGATCCGCCCTGCTGCGATGCGGATCGACCGGTGCTGGCGGGGCGGCTGTTCATTCGCGGCAAGTTTGACGAACTGCGGCCCGCGACCGCAACTGAAATCATCCGGGCGGCGCGCCGCGCGATGACGCGCCGTGTGCGTCGGGGCACGGCCATGGATTCACCGACGGCGGTGCGGGAATTTCTGGCCATCAAGCTCGGCGCCCTCGAGCACGAGCTGTTCGCCGTTCTGTTGCTCGATTCGCGCCATCGGCTCATCGATTACGTGGAGCTCTTCCGCGGTACGATCGATGGGGCCAGCGTGCATCCGCGGGAAGTCGTGAAGCTCGCACTCGCCCACAATGCCGCCGCACTGGTGCTGGCGCACCCACACCCCTCGGGCGCCGCGGAGCCCAGTCAGGCGGATGAACTGATCACCCGGCGCTTGCGCGACGCGCTCGCCTTGGTCGATATCCGCGTGCTCGATCACATCATCATCGCCGGCGGGGAAGCCATCTCATTTGCCGAACGTGGACTGATCTGATGCTTCAAGCTGCGCTGTGGCGCAGAAACTCATGCCGCGCTCGCACCGATACGGCAAGCTAGCCCCCCATGCACCAGCGCCCGGACCTCAAAGCCATCCTGCTGGCCTTTGCCGGGATCTATATCATCTGGGGCACCACCTTCCTCGCCATCGCGCTCGCGATCCGCACCATTCCGCCCTTCTTCAGCGGCGGCGTGCGCTTTCTCGCCGCCGGCGTGCTCATGTACGCCTATCTGCGGGTGCGTGGGCAGCGGCGGGTGTTCGCAGGCCTGTCGATCGGCGGCACGCTCCTGTGCGGCGTGTTACTCAGCGGCATCGGCAACGGCTTCATCATCTGGGGCCAGCAGGCGCTCCCCTCCGGCATCGCCGCGCTGTTCGTCGGCGCCTTGCCGGTCCTGATGTTGCTGTTCGACTGGATGTTCTTCAGCCACCGCGCCCCGACGCGCCTGGCCGCGATCGGGCTCGCCCTCGGCCTCAGCGGCCTGATCGTGCTTTCGTTCAACACGCACTCGCTCTCGGGCAACGTGCGCCCGGTGCACGTGATCATGGTGTTGCTGGCCGAGATCGCCTGGAGCCTCGGCACGCTCCTGCAGCGCCGTTATGTCGGACCCGACCGCGTGCAGAACTTCACCTGCCTGCAGATGCTCGCCGGTGGCGCGTTCCAGCTCCTCGCGGGCCTCGTCGATCGCGAATGGATCGGATTCTCCCCGGCCCAGGTGTCGCTGCAGTCCATGCTCGCGGTGCTGTATCTGATCGTGTTCGGCAGCCTGATCGCCGCCAACTGCTATTCGTTCCTGGTCGCCCATGTCCCGGCGCAGCAGATCAGCACCTATGCCCTGGTCAACCCGGTCATCGCGCTGGCCCTGGGCGCGCTCGTGCTCGGCGAGAAGATCACCCCGGCCACGGCGCTGGCGGCCGTGCTGGTGGCCCTCGGCGTGGCGCTCGTGCTCTGGCGCCGCCGTCCGCCCGGCGCGCCCGAACTTGCGGTAAGCCCCCGCCGGCTGGTATAAAAGCGCCCCTTTCGCCAGGATGAAGCCCATGTCTCGGGTCTGTCAGGTCACGGGCAAACGCCCCATCACCGGTAATACCGTCTCGCATGCGAACAATCGCACGCGCCGGCGTTTTTTGCCCAATCTGCACACCCAGCGGTTCTGGCTCGAGGAGGAGAAACGCTGGGTCAGCCTGCGCGTCTCGGCCAATGCGCTGCGCACCATCGAGAAGCGGGGTCTGGAAGCCGTGCTCGCCGGGCTCAGAGGCCGCGGCGTCAAAATCTGAAACCACCGAGTCAGCCATGCGCGAGAAAGTCAAACTGCTCTCTTCGGCCGGCACCGGTCATTTCTACGTGGCGATGAAGAACAAGCGCCTGCACCCGGACAAGATGGAAGTGCGCAAATTCGATCCGGTCGTGCGCAAGCACGTCGCCTACAAGGAAACGAAGATCAAGTAGGCGCGGAGACTCGGTGCCCGAGCTGCCCGAGGTCGAGAGCACGCGTCGCGGTATCGAGCGCGCGCTGCAAGGCCATCGCATCACCACGCTGCGCATCTACGATCGCCGGCTGCGCTGGCCGATCGCGGAGCACATCCCCGAAGCGCTCGCGGGGCAGCGGCTGCTGAGCATCGGCCGCCGCGCCAAATACCTGCTCCTCTCGCTGGAGCGCGGCAGCCTGATCCTGCACCTGGGCATGTCGGGCAGCCTGCGGGTCGTGCCCAGCGAGACACCGCGCATCAAGCACGATCAATTCGACCTGCTGCTCGAGTCGCGGCTCAGCCTGCGCTTCAACGACCCGCGCCGTTTCGGCAGCCTGCACTACACGCTCGAGGAGCCAGAGCAGCATCCGCTGTTGCGCTTCCTCGCACCCGAGCCTTTCACCACGGCCTTCAGCGCCGATTATCTGTGGCGCGTCACCCGGCCGCGCCGCGCCGCGATCAAGCAGGTGCTGATGAACGGGCGGCTCGTCACCGGTGTGGGCAACATCTATGCGAGCGAAGCCCTGTTCCGTGCGCGCATCAATCCGCGCCGCGGGTCGCGGCGCCTCTCGCTCAAGGACTGCGCGCGGCTCGTGCGCTCGGTGCGCGCCACGCTCGCGGGGGCGATTCGCGCCGGCGGCACGACGCTGCGCAACTACGTCGGTACCGAGGGCAATCCGGGCGCCTTTCGCCAGCGACTCTATGTCTACGAACGCGACGGGAAGCCCTGCCGCGTCTGCAGCACGCCGATACGCCAGATCACCCAGGGCCAGCGCTCGACGTATTTCTGTCCGCAGTGCCAGCATTGAGGCCGGGAGAGCGTCGCATGACCAGCACAGTTCATCGCGTCCTCAAAGCCGATCCGGTCATGGCCGCGCTGATCAAGCTGGCCGGTCCCTGCCGGATCGAGCCCCGGCCCGAACGGGCGCCCTTCGAGGCGCTGGCGCGCGCGATCGCGCACCAGCAGCTGCATGGCGTGGCCGCCGAACGCATCCTCGCTCGCTTCGTGGCGCTGTTCGCCGATTCGTCTTTTCCACAGCCGCACCACGTGCTCGCGGCGAGCGACGCGCAGTTGCGCGCGGTCGGTTTCTCCTTCGCCAAAGTGGCCGCGCTCAAGGATCTGGCGGCCAAGACCGTGGCAGCCGTCGTGCCGGCAACCCATGAGTTCGAGGCGCTCAGCGACCTGCAGATCATCGAGCGCATCAGCGCCGTGCGCGGTATCGGCCGCTGGACGGTCGAGATGATGCTGATCTTCCAGCTGCGTCGTCCCGACGTGCTGCCGGTCGATGATTTCGGCGTGCGTAACGGTTTCAGGCTCGCCTACGGCCTCAAGGCGATGCCCACGCCGCGCGCCTTGGCGCAGTTCGGCGAGCGTTGGAAGCCTCACCGCAGCACGGCGGCCTGGTACCTGTGGCGCGCCGTGGACCTGGCGCGCCAGGAGCGGCTGCCGCGCTGCGAGCAACCGCCGCGCATCGCACTGGTTAAGGCGGCAGCCAAGCGCGCCGCATCGAAGCGCGCCGCATCGAAGCGCGCCTCCGGGCGGCGGCGCTCGTAGTGCTATTCTGTGCCCATCCCCCCGCAGGCGATGCGATGAGCAAGCAAATCCGCGCCCTGGCAGCCGCCGCAGTGCTGCTGCCGCTCTGGCTACTGCAGGCCTGCCGCACGGCGACTCCGCCGAGCGAAGTGGCGTCCGCTGCAACCGCTGCAACCGCTGCATCCGCGGCGCCGGCGGCGCCGGCGGCGCCCGTGGCACCGCACCGGGTCCTGGTCGCGGCTGCCAATCCGCTCGCGGCCCAGGCGGGGCTGGATGTGTTGCGCTCCGGGGGCGCGGCCGCCGATGCCGCCGTCGCGATCCAGGCCGTGCTCGGGCTGGTCGAGCCCCAGAGTTCCGGAGTCGGCGGCGGCGCGTTCATCACCTATTACGATGCGCGCAGCCGCACCGTGCGCGCGTACAGCGGCCGCGAAACGGCCCCGGCCCTCGCGAGCCCCGATATGTTCATGGGCGCCAATGGCAAACCGCTGCCCTTCGCGACCGCGGTGCTCAGCGGGCGCGCCACGGGCGTGCCGGGCGCAATCGCCGCTTTGGCGCTCATGCAGCACGAACACGGGCAGTTGCCCTGGCGCGATCTGTTCGCGCAGGCCGAGCACCTCGCCACGCAGGGCTTCATCGTGAGTCCACGGCTCGCTGGCTTCATCACGAGTCACGTCCCGGAGGCGGCCGCCAGCGATGTGGTGCATTACTTCAGCCATGCGGACGGCACGCGGCTGGCCGCGGGCGATCTGTTACAGAATCCGGCGTACGCGGCGACGCTGCATCGGCTCGCCACCGAGGGCCCGCAGGCGCTCTATCACGGCTCGATCCCAGAGGACATCGTGCGCCGCGTCCATGAAGGCGAGTTCGCGGGCTCACTCTCAGTGGAGGACTTCGCGCATTACCAGCCGGTCGAATCCCCGGCGCTCTGCCGCCCATGGCGCCAGTACCAGGTCTGCACCCCGCCCCTGCCCTCCGGCGGGGTCGGCGTGCTCATGGGGCTGGCCCTGCTGGCCGACACCGACATCGATCAGCGCGGCCCCGCGGACCCGATCGCGTGGGTGCAACTGGGCGAAGCCGAACGGCTCATGTATGCCGATCGCAATCACTATGTCGGGGACCCGGCCTTCGTCAAAGTACCGCTCGAGGGACTGCTCGACCCCGCCTACCTGCGAGCGCGCGCGGCGCTCATCGGCGAGCGCGCCGCGAGCACGCCGCCGGGACACGGCACGCCCCCCGGAGCGGGCCCGGCAGGAGCGGATCGCACGATCGAGCCCGGCGGCACCACGCAGTTCGTGATCGTCGATCAGGCGGGCAACGTGGTGTCGATGACCACGACGGTGGAGAGCATCTTCGGCTCCGGCCGCATGGTCGATGGGTTTTTCCTGAACAACCAGCTCACCGATTTCAGCTTCTCGCCGACGGAGCCCGACGGCAGTGCGGCCGTCAATGCGGTCGCTCCGGGCAAGCGGCCACGCTCGGCGATGTCCCCGACCATCGTGCTCGACAGCCAGGGGCATTTTGTCGCCGCGACCGGGTCGGCCGGGGGACCCGCGATCATCGCCTACATCCTCAAGACGCTGATCGGCACGCTCGACTGGCACCTGTCGATGCTCGCGGCGATCTCGCTGCCCAATGTGGTCGTGCGCGGTAGCAATTTTGCGGCTGAGACCGGCCGCTTTGCGCCCGGCGTGGTCGAGGCGCTCAACGCGCGCGGCATGAATCTGGAGCCCGGCCAATACGAGGAGTCCGGTCTGCAGGGCGTGCAGGTGCTGCCCGACGGCAGCCTCGATGGTGGCGCCGACCCGCGCCGCGAGGGCGTCGTCTTAAGCTATTGAGCGAGCTTGCGCTTGAACGCAGCCTCGACCAGAGGATGCACGAAATGCCCGATGTCCCCGCCCAGGAATGCAATCTCGCGCACCAGGGTCGAGGATATAAACGTGAACTGCTCCTTCGGCACCATGAACACGGTCTCGATCTCCGGTTCGAGATGCCGTCCCATGTTCGCGAGCTGAAACTCGAATTCAAAATCCGACACCGCACGCAAGCCGCGCACGATGACCTGCAGACCGTGGCCGCGCGCGAACTCCACGGTCAGGCCGCTGTAGCTCACGACCTCGACATTCGACAGGTCGCTGAGCACGCCGCGCGCGAGTTCCACGCGCTGCTGCACGTCGAAAGTCGCAGTCTTGTTCGGATTGGCGGCGACTGCGATCACGACGCGAGCGAAGATTCCCGCCGCGCGGCGTGCGATGTCCTCGTGGCCGCGGGTGAAGGGGTCGAAGCTCCCAGGATACAGCGCGCTCGATCTCATTGGTTTTCAGGCTCCCTCTGTGCCCGCCGAATACAGATGATACCCGACCTCCCCGGCCGTGCCGGCGCGCAGCTCATGCCAACGCGAGGGCACCGCGGGCGGCGGATCGCGCCGCGCGCGCTCGACATAGATGCGCGCATCGCGCGCGAGCCAACCGCGCTCCAGCGCCGAGGCCGCCATCGCCACATGCCCCGAGTCGTAGGGCGGATCCAGGAACACGATATCGAAGCGGCGCGGGGCGGGCGCGGACAGATAGCGCTGTGCCTCATCGCAGAGGATCGCCGTCTCGAGCGACGGCTCCTCGCCCCGCCAGTCGCGCCACAACTGGGTAATGGCCGCCGCGGCGGAGCGCTGCTGTTCGACGAACACGACTGAGGCCGCACCGCGCGAGAGCGCCTCCAGACCGAGCGCGCCCGAGCCGGCAAACAGATCCAGGCAATGCGCGCCTTGAATGCGCGGCTGCAGCCAATTGAACAGCGTCTCGCGCACCCGATCGGGAGTGGGCCGGATATCGAGCGCGGGAAAACGAAACTTCCGCCCGCGCCAACGCCCGGCGATGATCCGCAGCACTCGCTCCTGCCGGCCGCGCTTCGTGGGTGTGGCTCGCATCAGGCGGCAGAGCCTAACGCAGCGCCATCGCGCCGTCGCGGCCTCGACATGCGACAATTGCCTGCTATGCCGACGAGCGATGATCACGAGGCGCAAACGCGCGGCTTCTTCGGCCGCCTCAAGGCGCGGCTCAATCGCGGCGGCGCCTCCATCGCGCGCGACCTGCGCATCCTGCTGCGCGGTCGCAAGATCGATGCGACGGTGCTCGAGAGCCTGGAGACGCGCCTGTTGAGCGCCGATGTCGGCGTCGAGGCAACCGAGGAGATCCTGGGGGAACTCAAACGCCGCGTGGCCCGCCACGAACTCGACGACGTCGAGGCGCTGCTCGCGGCACTGCGTGAGTGGCTCGCCGAGACGCTCGCGCCCTGCGAGCGGCCGTTGCGCATCGAGCGTTCGGCGAAGCCCTTCGTGGTACTGGTCATCGGTGTGAACGGCTCGGGCAAGACCACGAGCATCGGCAAGCTCGCGCGCGTGCTGCGCGAGCAGCACCTGAGCGTCATGCTGGCCGCCGGGGACACCTTCCGTGCCGCCGCGGTCGAGCAATTGCACGTCTGGGCGCAGCGCACGGGCAGCGCCTTCAGTGCGCAGCAGACCGGGGCCGATCCGGGGTCGGTGATCTTCGATGCGCTGCAATCCGCACAGGCGCGCGGCATCGACGTCGTGCTCGCCGATACGGCGGGCCGGTTGCACAGTCAGGCGCATCTCATGGACGAGCTCAAGAAGGTCAAACGCGTGATCACGCGCCTGGATCCGCAGGCGCCGCAGGAGATCCTGCTCGTGCTCGATGCGAATCAGGGCCAGAACGCCCTGGCGCAGGCACGCGAGTTTCACGCCGCGCTCGGCGTCACCGGGCTCGTGCTCACCAAGCTCGACGGCACCGCGCGCGGCGGCATCGTGGTCGCGATCGCGCGCGCGCTGCACCTGCCGATCCGCTACATCGGCGTGGGCGAGAAGGCCGAGGACTTCGGTCCCTTCAACGCCCGCGCCTTCGCCAGTGCGCTCATCGATGGCGCCGCGGACGCGGCGAGCGAGAGTGCCAGCGCGCAGGGAGTCGACGCCACGTGATCCGCTTCGAGCGCGTCACCAAGCGCTACCCCAACGGCCGGGTGGCGCTCTCGGAGCTCAGTCTGGAGGTCGCCGAGGGCGAGATGGTGTTCCTGACCGGCCGCTCCGGCGCGGGCAAGAGCACGGTGCTCAAGCTCATCGCACTGCTCGAGCGGCCGACCCGCGGCCTGGTCTCGGTCGGCGGCAATAACACGGCCACGTTGCCCTTGCGCGCCGTGCCCTCGTTCCGCCGCCGCATCGGCATCGTGCTGCAGGATCACCGGCTGCTCATGGATCGCCCGGTGTTTGACAACGTCGCGCTGCCCTTGATGGTGGCCGACACTTCGCTCAAGGAGATCGACAAGCGCGTGCGTGCGGCGCTCGATCAGGTGGGATTGCTCGGCAAGGAGCGCCTCGCGCCGCTCGAACTGTCGGTCGGGGAGCAGCAGCGCGTGGGCATCGCGCGCGCGATCGTGAGCAAGCCCGCCTTGCTCGTGGCCGATGAGCCCACCGGTAATCTGGATGCGACGCTCGCGGCCGAGGTCATGGGTCTGTTCCAGCGCTTCAACGATGTCGGAGTCACGGTCGTGGTCGCCACCCACGATCAGCATCTGGTGCGCGCCTCGGGGCGGCGCGAGATCGTACTGGAAGCACAGTCCTGATATGGCCAGTGTGTCCACCTGGGCCGCGCGACACGGCCATGCGCTGATCTCCTCGAGCGGTCACCTGGTCCGTCATGGATTTGCCACCGCGCTGACCGTGTTCGTCATGGGGCTGGCCCTGGCGCTGCCCCTGGGACTCGACGTCCTCGTGCGCAACGTGCGCAGCGCGACCGGGGATTTCTCCGCCGCCGTGGGCTTATCGGTTTATTTGAAGCCGCAGGTCAGCGAGCAGAGCGCAAGGCAGCTCGCGAAGAATCTCGGGGCGCGCAACGGAGTCGCGAGCGTCACGCTGATCACGGCGGCCCAGGCGCTCGAGGAGTTTCGTGCGCAATCGGGTTTCGGCAATGCCCTCGATGCCCTGACCGACAATCCGCTACCCAACGTGCTCGCGATCCGGCCCGCGCCAGGGGCCGTCGACAGTGCGCAGCTCGAGGCCCTGCGCAGCGCGGTGATGGCCTGGCCGGAGGTGGATTCGGTGCAGCTCGATCAGGATTGGGTACTGCGTTTCAACGCGATCCTGGCGCTGCTCGCACGCGTGGTGTGGATCACCGCCGCTTTGCTGGCCGCCGGCGTCGTCGCCGTCGTGGGCAACACGATTCGGCTCGAGATCCGCAGTCGCGGCCCCGAGATCGAAGTCACTCGACTGGTCGGCGGCAGCCTCGCCTTCGTGCGCCGGCCGTTTCTCTACACGGGTGCGCTCTATGGCCTGATCGCCGGATTGATCGCCTGGGGTGTGGTCGAGGGCGCGCATCTCTTATTGGCCCCGAGCGTCGCCAGGCTCGCCGCCGCCTATGGCGAGCATTTCACCTTGAGCGGACCGAGCACGCGTGAGCTCGGCTTCCTGGCGCTCGCCGGAATCGGCCTTGGCTGGCTCGGCGCGGCACTGGCGAGCCACCGCGAAATCGCCCGCAGCGCCCCGGGCCGAGGATAGGTATAAGTATATGACTGTAAAGGCTATATTGACCCCGGTCTCGGCCTTAGCACTCGCTGACGAAGAGTGCTAAAATAGCCGCCATGACGCAATACCCCTTGAGCTCAATCGGAGGAGCACAAAGCATGAATGCACAGACTGCGCTGATCGCGCAGAACGCGGGCTTTGGCTTGGCCGGCCCTATCGGCAGTTTCGATGCCTACCTCGAGCGCGTGAGCCATATCCCGGTTCTGGACCGAGACCAGGAACAGGCGCTCGCACGACGCTTTCAACGCGACGGCGACCTCGATGCGGCGCGCGAGCTGGTGCTCTCGCACCTGCGTTTCGTCGTGCACATCGCCCGCGGCTATTCCGGCTACGGCCTGCCGATGAACGACCTGGTCCAGGAAGGCAACATCGGGTTGATGAAAGCCGTCAAGCGCTTCGACCCCAACGTCGGCGTGCGCCTGGTCTCCTTCGCCGTGCATTGGATCCGCGCGGAGATTCATGAATACGTCTTGCGCAACTGGCGCCTGGTGAAGGTGGCGACGACCAAGGCGCAGCGCAAGCTGTTCTTCAACCTGCGCCGTCTCAAGAAGAACCTGAGCTGGCTCAGTGCCGATGAAACCCGCGCCGTGGCCGCGGACCTGGGCGTGACTGCGGCCGAAGTCACCGAGATGGAGCGGCGGCTCTCGGCGCGTGATGTGTCCTTCGATATCGGTCCGGACGTCGATGAGGAAGAGGGCTACGGGCCGGCCGCGTATCTGCCGGCAGCGGATGCCGATCCCGCCGAGCAGGTCGAGGCGGAGGAGTGGAGCAGCTCCAGCTCGCAGAATCTCTCCCTCGCCATGGAGCGGCTCGATGATCGCAGCCGCGCAATCCTCCAGCGACGCTGGATGAGCGGTGACAAGGCCACGCTGCACGAGCTGGCCGCCGAATACGGTGTCTCCGCCGAGCGCATACGGCAGATCGAAGCTGTCGCGATCAATCGGCTGCGCACGTTCCTGCCCGCCCCGGCCTAAACTACACACTGCAATGAGTGTGCGCCCTTGAGGCTAAGGCGCCGGCGCGGGCCCGGCGGGTAGCGTCAAGCCGAAGGCGATCTCGACGCGGCGATTCTGCATGCGTCCCTCGGGCGTGCTGTTGCTGCTCAACGCGAGCGTCTCCCCGGCGCCCGTAGCCAGCAGTCGATTGGGTCCAACCGCGCGCGATTGCAGCGCTGCGAGCAGCGTCTGCGCGCGCTGCTGCGAGAAGCTCAGGTTCGCGCCCGCATCGCCGATGGCGTCAGTGTAGACGAGAATCTGGGCGAGCAGCCGCGCTCGCCGGCGTAGCAGTTCTTTCACGAGATCGAGAGTCGCTGCAACCCCGGCCGCACCGCCCGAGTCACGCAATTTGGTGCTGTCGGGCTCGAACAGAATCCGCACTGGAACACGCAGCAGCAGACGCTGCGGCTCGCGCATGAGCTCAAGTTCGGCGTACTCGGGCCTGGCTTGCAGTCTGGCGCGCAGTAGCGCCTCGGCCCGATCGAGCTCACGCCGTATCACACGGGGCGAGGGCTGCGGCGCGGCAGGTGCTGCCACACCAGCCGATGCCACGCCCGCCGATGCCACCCCAGCCGATGCCACCCCGGCGCTCGCCTCGGCCGGCTGAGCCCGCACTGCGTTGATCTGGAGGCCCAGCGCGAGCAGGCCGCAGAGCCACGTCGCGCTGAGCTCACCGGTATGGCGCCTCAACATAATGCAGTGAGTCTAGGCGAACGCGAGAGCTGCTGCAGAGCCGGCGCCATCGCACCGCGATTTTGCGTTTGATCCTTGCCACATTGAGGTCAGAAAAATGTGCGACCAGCGTCGCATTTTGGCGACGTGTCGCGAATAATTCATTGATCTCCTATATTTTTGTCCACTGATTGGAGATATATTCGAGCGTAGTTGACGCATTGCGAACCAATGCGGCAAAAATCGGACAGCCAGAGTCTGCAGTTCGCTTTCGATGGAAGAAACTCGGGCTGTCGCGATGGACACGGACCGCGATGAGCTACTTTTTAGCGCCCGTCGCGAGTGTTCGGATGCGCGAACTAACGCGCTGGTCCCGCACTTTCGGGACGGGCCTTATAAGGCCAGGCACTCAGGTCTGAAACATTATTTGTCCATCCGCGACAGACCTGTGTCGACTTGAGAGACTAAACCCCGCTTGCGGGGTTTTTTTTTGCCATGAGCGGCTTTTTTTTGATCAAAAAATCGCTCATGACCTGATCCCTCGCGAATGGAAATCGTCGCGGGTGGGACTACGGTGCCGCGGCGCGAGTGGGATCCAGAAGCTTCAGGCCGCGGAACCGCCGGAAGTCACTGTCGGTCGAACATACTGTCGCTCCGTGCTCGAACGCGAGGGCTGCAAGAGCCGCGTCCGTCACGAGCGGTCCGCTCACTTGTGCATCCGACACATGCGCCTGAAAGATCTCCCAGAACCGATCTCCCGCTCCAACGACCGCTACATTGGGACGCTCAAGCCAGGAGTTCACGATTCCGCAGGCATCGGGACCAGACAAGGGTTGGCGCACGGCTCGAGGGTTAGTCGCGATGCGCACGAATGCGAGCAATGTCTGCCACGGAAGCGCGACCGTCTCTTCGGAGTTGAGCGCCGCGTCGAGCCACGGGCGGCAAACCACATGGTGTGTCGAGTTGCTGTCGTATGCGTATAGCAGGATGTTTGCGTCGAGCAGTTTCACCGCCGCCGGGCACCCTCTATTTCCTCGAGCAACGCGCCGACGTTGTCATAGGAGAGCCCCGGCAACAGGCCGCCCATAGTGCGCGGTTCTACCCGAAACGGCGGGAGCGCCTTGACGGCTCGGCGTTGTGCGAGCGCCGCGCGCAGGTGCTCATTCACGACGGCCTTGAAGGGTCGCCCACTTCGCCGCGCCTCGGCTTGCAGACGAGCCGCCACGTCATCATCCAGCGTCAGTGTCGTCCTCATGTCATGATGCTACTGGTCTAGCATCATGATGTCTAATGCTACTGGACGCTGCAGAGCTCGGGTCAGATGTCTCGTAACACTCTGGATTATGTCATCCGCTTGCTGTCTCAGCCGCCGGGCAAACCCGCTACTTTGGCCGCCGGACCGCCCCCCGCGGCGCGCAATTTCAGATCCTGGTACACCGCCACCAGCGCCGCCGGCACCATCGGCAGCACGGCGACATCGGCCAGCGCGGTCCCGAGCTCGACCAGGTTCTGCGCCACGGCGGAATCCGTGCGCCACAGTGTCGCAAACAATCCCGCCAGCACCCCCGCCATGATCGAAAACGCGAACACGATGAGCCCGGCGACCGACAGAATGCTCGAGGAGCGCCACCAGTGCCCGCGTACCAATATCCGGCTCACGTGCAATGACTGCACGGCGCCGGCGTTGCCGGCATAGAGCGCGACCGGCCACAGGCACAGCGCTCCGAGGTAATAGATCCCCGGCACGATGGCCAGGATCAGGCCGACCAGGATCAATGAGGTGCTCAGCACAGCCGCGATCACGGCGCGCCCCAGGCGCGTGAAACCGATACCCAGCGCCTGCCTGAAGGGCAAGGGCGCGGCGCCCGTGGCGATCGCATTCTGGGTCGCGATCAATGCGCCGTAGAAAGCCAGCGACAACACGCTCTGTAATAGACCCGCCGCCATGACGGGCGGCTGACTGTAGACCTCGAGCATCTCCAGCGCCGTGGCGCCCGTGCCCGTGCGATGCGCATAGTCGAGCACGAACATGCCGAACGCGGCCGACACCAGCGCACTGACCAGCGCGATCGGTGCGCAACTGCGAAACGATTCCCGATAGAGTTCGAAGCCTGACTCGACGACGCCGCGATTCGGCAGCGGGGCGGTGGGTCTGCGGTACATGCCGCTACACTACCCGATTCAGCCACAGCCCTCGCGCTCAGGAGCGGAACAGGCGCGAGTACTGCGTCTCATGCAACGCGCTGGCGAGCCCCTGAGAGACCACGCCGACCCCGATCCCCGCATCGTCGATCGAGCGCGAGCGCTCGACGATAGCCGGCATCGCCATGCTCAAGCGGTACAGGAGACGCTGTCCGGCCGACTGTCCGAGCGGCACGAGCTTGACCGCAGCCAGAACCTGATTCTCGCTCCAGGCCCACAGGTAGCCGCTCGACGCCTCAAGCTCGGGAATATCCCAGCGCACCGCCGCGAGGCTGAACAGCGTCGCGAAGCAGGGGGAGAGCTCGAGCCAGCTCCGCACTTCGCTGAGCTCGAGTTCCAGCAGCACGCGCGCGAGTGCTTGGCCCAGGTGCCGCTCTTCGGCGCGCAATTCCGCGCTCTCGCGCGCGCTCAGCAATTGCGCATCCCAATGCGCAATCGCGGCATGATCGGGCACGCTCCAGGCCCGGTGCAATCGCAACAGGATGGGCAGATCGAGCGTCCCGATGGCGTGGCTGGAGAGTCCCTCGAGCCACTCGAGTGCGCTCGCCTCGTCGTGGACCCAGCCGGCCTGCACTGCGTATTCCAGGCCCTGGGAATAGGCATAAGCACCGACGGGCAGCGCGGGGCTGACCAGATGGCACAGGCGCAGCAGCGCGTGCGGCTTAATGGCTGTGGCCGCTCTCGCCGCTGTGATGGCCGTCATGCGCAGCATCGGCGTCATGCGCAGCATCGGTGCCATGCGCAGCATCGCCGCCGTGTGCAGCGCCGTGATCGCTGCCGTGATAGGCACCGGCCTCGGGCTCGAAAGGCGCCTGCTCGACGCTGAGCTCGGCACCGAGACCGCGCGCCATCTCATCGAGTACGTGGTCGTGGCTGTAGCGCAGCCAGCCCTCGCCGATCTGCAGCGCGACGTGACGGTTGCCCAAGTGATAGGCGAGGCGCGCGAGCAGCCGCGCGTCACTCGCGCGCAGCGTCGAGACCCATTCGCTCGCCGCGCCGACTTCCACGACGCGGCCGTCGCTCGCGAGCAATAGATCCCCGCCGCGCAGGATCTGCCCGCGCGCGAGCACGACGCCCACCTCCTCGCCGCTCTGCAGCCGCGCGCGAAAGCGACTGCGGCTGCGCTGCTCGAACGGCAATTCGAGCCGCAACTGCGCCGCCCGCGGCTCGGTGAGCCGCGCGGAGATCAGCAACAGGGGCGCATCCGCGTTCAAAAGAGGAAATAGCGCTGGGCGAGTGGCAGTACCTGCGCGGGCTCGCAGGTCAGGAGCTCCCCATCCGCGCGCACCTCGTAGGTCTGGGCGTCGACCTCGATACGCGGCAGGTAATCGTTGAGCAGCAGATTGCGCTTGCTGATATGACGCGTGCCGGCGACCGCGACCAGCCGCTTGTGCAATCCGAGCCGCTTGCCGATACCGTCCTCGAGCGCCGCCCGGCTGACGAAACTCACTGCAGTCGCCGCTCGCGCGCCGCCGAGCGCGCCGAACATGCGGCGGTAATAGACCGGCTGCGGCGTCGGTATCGAGGCATTCGGGTCGCCCATCGGCGCCGCGACGATCATGCCGCCCTTGATGATCAACGCCGGCTTGGCCGCAAAGAAGGCCGGCCGCCACAGCACCAGGTCCGCGAGCTTGCCGACTTCGATGGAGCCGACTTCGTGCGCGATGCCGTGCGTGATCGCCGGGTTGATCGTGTACTTCGCCACATAGCGGCGGGCGCGGAAATTGTCGTTGCGCGAGGAGTCCTGCGGCAATGCGCCGCGCTGCACCTTCATCTTGTGCGCCGTCTGCCAGCTTCGCGTGATGACCTCCCCGACGCGGCCCATGGCCTGGGAATCCGAGGCGATCATCGAGAAGGCGCCGAGATCGTGCAGGATGTCCTCGGCCGCGATGGTCTCGCGGCGAATGCGCGATTCGGCGAAGGCGACGTCCTCGGGGATGGCCGGATCCAGGTGATGGCAGACCATGAGCATGTCCAGGTGCTCATCGACGGTGTTGCGCGTATAGGGACGGGTCGGATTGGTCGACGAGGGCAGCACGTGCGGTACGCCGCAGGCCTTGATGATGTCCGGTGCGTGGCCGCCGCCGGCACCCTCGGTGTGATAGGTGTGGATCGTGCGTCCCTTGAAGGCCGCGATCGTGTCCTCGACGAAACCGCTCTCGTTGAGCGTGTCGGTGTGGATCGCGACCTGTATATCGTAACGATCCGCAACGCTGAGACAATTGTCGATCGCGGCCGGGGTCGTACCCCAGTCCTCGTGCAATTTCAAACCCATGACGCCGGCGCGTACCTGCTCCTCGAGCGGCAAAGGCAGGCTCGCGTTGCCCTTGCCGAGCAGGCCGACGTTCACGGGCAATGCCTCGATCGCCTGCAGCATGCGGGCGGTGTACCAGGGGCCGGGCGTGCAGGTGGTCGCCGCGGTGCCGGTCGCGGGCCCGCTACCGCCGCCGATCAGGGTCGTGACGCCGCTCATGAGCGCGTCCTCGACCTGCTGCGGGCAGATGAAATGAACATGCGCGTCGACCGCGCCGGCAGTCATGATGAGCCCCTCGCCGGCGATGATCTCGCTCGAGGCACCGATCGCGATCGTGACCCCGGGCTGGATGTCCGGATTGCCGGCCTTGCCGATCGCTGCGATCCGGCCGTCCTTCAGACCGACATCCGCCTTGACGACGCCCCAGTGATCCAGGATCACGACGTTGGTGATGACCGTGTCGGCGACCTGCGCCGCCGGGCGCTGTCCCTGCCCCATGCCATCGCGTATGACCTTGCCGCCGCCGAATTTGACCTCCTCGCCGTAGATCGCATGATCGCGCTCGATCTCGATCCACAACTCGGTGTCCCCGAGCCGCAGCCGATCCCCGGTCGTGGGTCCGAACATCTCCGCATACGCGCGCCGGTCGATACTCGTCATGCGAGCGGTCCCATGATGCGTCCCTGGAAACCGTAGACCACGCGCTCACCGGCCAGCGCCACGAGTTCGACCTCGCGCCGCTGTCCGGGCTCGAAGCGCACCGCGGTGCCTGCCGCGATATTGAGCCGAAAACCGCGCGCGCGTTCCCGCTCGAACTGCAGCGCGTTGTTGGTCTCGTAGAAGTGATAGTGCGAGCCGACCTGAATCGGCCGATCGCCCGTATTGGCCACGCTGATGCGACGCGTCTCGCGCTCCGCGTTCAGTGGCAGTTCGCCTTCGGCGGCGACGATCTCGCCCGGAATCATGCGCGGACCTCCGTCATCGCATCGGTTGCATGTCGGACCGGTTTCATGGAATGGGATGGTGCACGGTCACGAGCTTGGTGCCGTCCTGAAAGGTCGCCTCGACCTGCACGTCGGCGATCATCTCGGGGATGCCCTCCATGACGTCATCGCGCTTGAGCAGCGTCGCCCCGTAGCTCATGAGTTCCGCGACGGTGCGTCCGTCGCGCGCGCCCTCGAGGATCGCGGCCGAGATATAGGCCACGGCCTCGGGATAATTGAGTTTGAGACCTCGGGCGCGACGCCGCTCGGCCACCAGCGCTGCCGTGAACAGCAGCAATTTGTCGCGCTCGCGCGGCGATAGCTCCATGACTGCCTCGACTGCCGGTGCGGCCTCAGGTTTTCCAGATACGCGGCGGTACCGCCTCGCGGCCCAGCAATGCCGGCCGCACCGCGCGCCACCAGCGCACGAAGGCGTCTTTCAATTGATCGGCGCGCGCCGCCGTGGCGCGACAGACCAGGACCTCATCCACGAGCGTACAGGCAATCGTGATGCCCGCACAATTGGCAACTGTGTCGGTGGCGAGGCTCGCGCGCGCGCGCTCCAGCGCCGGCGGACCCGCCGGGTAGGCCAGTGCGGTGCCGAGCGCAGTGTGCCCGGCCATTCCCCAGCGCGCGGCCTGGGCCTCGGCTGTGAGCGCGAGCCGCTCGAGCCAGAGCGGCCGTCCCTCCTGCCAGAGCTCCAGTGCGAGCCGGAGCGATCCCCCGGCGAGCGTTCGAGCGCTCGCGGGCAGTCCCAGGCAGCCGAGTTCCCAGCCGATGAAGCGCGCTGCGGCGGACAGTTGCACCAGCGTGCGCAACTCGACCACGGCATCGGGGTAATAAATATTCTCCTGCGGCAGCCACTCGAGCGTGCCGCCGGCCGACTTGAATGTCTGCGTCACGCGCGCGAGCCCCGCCGCTCCACAGCGATAGAACTTGCCCGCCGCCGGGGTCGTGAGCAACGCATGCGCGCCGCGCGCAACGGCGACATCGAGCTCGAGCTCATCGCCGCTCGCCACGCCGCCGGGCGGGTGAATGATATAGAGATGACAGGGCTCGACCTGCCCCGGCAGCGCGCCTTCGGGGTGAAAGGCGCGCTGTACCAGGAGCGGGCCTACGTGTTTGCGTCGCGCGAGCCGCGTACGCCCCGCGATGGCCTCGAACTCGAGCGCGAGCTGCGCGCGCCAGCCGCCGGCAGGGGCTGCGGCGCTCATGCGGCCGGTGCCGCGAGCTTGAGCAGTGTCCCCATGTTCATGGGTCAAGTCTCCGATTCTCCGGTTGAGACTTACATTTGCAGTTGCAGCTTCAGCCCGACTTCCGTCGGTGTGAGCGTCGAGGGCAGGCTGTCGGTCTGCGTCAGATAGTACAAGCCGAGCCGGACGTTGAATGCCTTGATGATGTAGTTGACATCCACTTCCGTGGTCCTGACCTGATTCGACTGCATCAGCGCGCTCGCGTCATAGGTCTTGTGGCTGTAGCGACCGAGTAGCTGAAACTTGCCGACGCCCACCACCTGCGGGAACAGGTAGCTCGCCTCCGCGAACCAACCATCGCTCGAAGCATTGTTGTAAGCATTGGAAGTGAGTCCATTGTCCTTTTGATACTCGGCACTCACCGTGACCGTACCGGCCTCGGCCAGCTTTTTCTCCATGATCCCATCGACGTCCCAGGCGCTCTTGCTGTCGAGGCTCTGCGCCACCAGGCCGAGGGCCAGCAGGTCCTTGTCGCCGTAGTACGTGCCGTTGAAGTAGTAGCCCGTCTCCTTGTCCCAGAAATCGAGCGTCAGGCGGCCGGCGTAGAGAATTTTACTCGGGTCCTTGACCGCGGTGCTGCCGTTGAGCGATTCACCATCGAAGGCGCCAAGCTGTATTTTGGCGATACCGAAGTCGCCCCAGTACGCTACGCCGTTGTCGCGGCCGTTCTCAATGCCGGGGTAGTCATCGGCGACGCCGTCGGCGAAGGGCGTCCAGTCGTTGACATAGTATGGTCCTGACAGGTTGTCGCGATCGCTCGGTTCAACAAACCGCCCGGCCCAGATATTGATGTGGTCATTGAATTCGAAGCGTCCGATCGCGTCCAGCACCACGACCTTGTCGTCACCCGGACCACTGCCGCTGCCGGTGTACTCGGTATCGAAGGTCAGTTTGATCTGATCGGTCACGGTGCCGTTGACGTAGAGGCGGATGGAATCGATCGCGAAGCCCGCGACGCTGCTGTCGCCCGCGGGCACCGTGCCTGGACTGTAGAGGCAGGCCTTGTCGCAATCGTAGAAGCCGGTCTGGATGCCGGCCCCGATCGTCACGGGCGGTAGCGACACATCGGCCGCAGCGCCGTCCCCGTGCACGGCAAGCAGCACGGCGCTCGCGGCGGCGGCAACCGCCGCGGCGGTGCGCGCACTCACGCGCTGAGTGCAAACAGCTGAGCCGGCACTCAATAGCGATAATTCGTGACGAAAGCGGGCGTTTGAATGCCCGGACGCAGCCGCGGATCGGGCTCGACCGCGCCGGTGACCGCGTGTATCGGGATGATCCCGGACCAGGCGTCGAGCTCGTAGTCCTCCTCGTCATCGATCGGAGGTCCGGTCCTGATTTTGGCCGATACTTCATCCAGCGCCATGCGCAGCACGGTTGTCACTTTCCATTCCTTCTCGCTGGGCTGGCGCGCATGCTCCCAGAGGCCCGGCATGAGTCGATCGCTGAAGACCTTCAGCGCCGCGCGCTTCGCCTCCTCGGCGAGCACCTCGGCGGTCCCGAATGCCATGATGGATCTGAAGTTCACGTTGTGATTGAAGGCGGCACGGGCGATGACCACGCCGTCCAGATGCGTGACGGAAAAGCACACCGGAATGCCCTTGCCCTGTCCGCGCAACATGCGGCTCGCCGCCGAGCCGTGCCAGTGCACGTGATTGCCGATACGCCAGAAATTCGTGGGTGTGACGAAGGGTTGACCATCGATCACGTAGGCGATCTGACAGACGAGCCCCGCATCCAGAATGGAGTAGATGGTGTCCCGATCGTATTTGGCGAGCCAGCCATAGCGCTTGATGACAGTGCGTTCGCTCGGTGCGGGTGTTTCGTCAGTGGTTGTATTCATCTGTTTATTCCCTCAGGACTCAAACCCAAGTGCACGTCGCCGGTCGGCCGCCGTGGGTAACGGCTCCTGCTTGAGCAGCACCACGGGCAATTGAATCGAGCGGGTTCGATTGGTCTCGATCCAGCCCCGCTGCGACTCAGGCACATCCTCCTCCGGATAGATGGCCTCGACCGGACAGACCGTGATGCACGCCATGCAGTCCACGCATTCGACCGGATCGACGTAGAGCATGTGCTCATCGGCATGAAAGCAAGCCGCCGGGCACACATCGACGCACTCGGTGAATCGGCACAGGGTGCAGTTTCCGGTGACCACGACCGTCATGGACGCCCTCGTTAATCCGGCGACAATGCCCACAAGGTTACAACTGCGGCGACCGAAAGTGGCTGGCCACTGCGAGCAATGATCTTAAGGCCACCGCCCCTCGATTGCGTTTTTTTGGCACGGATCCGATGCACTCTAATTGCGCAAACTGGCGCGATAAGCGCTTCGAATTGGGGCAACGCAGCGCGCGTGTTTTAGCGCAAACTAGACGCACTGATCGCACACGGAGCGCCTCATGGAGATTAGCCCGGTGATCGAGCAAACGAATCTGGCTGAAGCATTGCCCGCACCCGCGACGACGGGATTGCGGCGCAATTACCTGTCGTTATTCGACGTCATCGCCCAGGCGATCGGCGTCATCGCGCCCTCGGTGATGCCGGTGCTGGCGCTGCCCTCGGTATTCGGCATGGCCGCCTATGGATCGTGGCTCTGCTACATCATCGCGACCGTGGCGTTGGTTTTGGTGTCATTGAACATCAACGAATTCTCGCGGCGCGAGGCCTCCCCTGGGTCGCTCTATGTGGTGGCCGCGAAGGGCTTGGGTCCCATCTGGGGCGTGGTCAGCGGCTGGTCACTGCTGATCGGGTACGTCTTTACCGGCTCCGCGACGATCAGCGGCGCTGCCAACTATCTATTGATCCTGTTTTACCGCCCCTCGATCGATACCGGTGGCCTGTCCTTCGCGATCGCCTTCAGCATTCTGGTCGTCGGCATCGCCTGGTATCTCGCCTATCGCGATATCAAGCTCTCCACACGCGCGACGCTCGGCATCGAGTGCGTGACGGTCATGCTGATTCTGCTGATCTTGGCCGCGGCGATCGGTACGAGCGGTCACGCGGTCGATGCGCAGCAATTGCAATTGCGCGGCAGCAGCTCCGGGGCCATACGCCTCGGACTGGTGCTGGCGTTCTTCAGTTTCGTGGGCTTCGAGGCCGCCACCGTGGTCGGTACCGAGACACGAAAACCATTTCAAACCGTGCCGCGCGCGGTATTGCTGAGCGTGGTGCTCTCGGGCATCTTCTTCAGCATCGTGGCCTACGCCGTGGTCGGTGCGTTTCATTCCCTCTCCCCGACGCTCGACAAATCCGACGCGCCGCTCAATCAGATCGCGCTGAGCATCGGCATGGGCTGGATGGGGCAGTTCGTCTCCGCCGGCGTCGCCATGTCCTGCTTCGCCTGCATCATCGCCTGTATCAACGCCGGCGGCCGCGTGCTCTTCGCCCTCTCACGCCACGGCCTCTGCCACGCCTCGACCGGCCGTGCGCACGCCAGTCACTCGACGCCGCACGCCGCGGTCAGCATCGTCGCGGCCATCATGCTGCTCTCCTCCCTCGCACTGTCCGTTCACAAGACCAACCTGATCGACGCATTCGGTTACTTCGGAACCTTCGCCTCATTCGGCTTTCTGGTCGTGTACATGCTGGTCTCGATCGGCACACCCATGTATCTGAAGCGCCTGGGCGCGCTGCGTGCGCGCCACGTGCTGGTGTCGACAGCCTCGGTCGTGCTCATTCTGATCGCCATCGAGGGCAGCGTGTTTCCCGTGCCCGAATACCCGCTGTGGATCATTCCCTATGTGTTCGTCGCCGTGGTCGCGCTGGGGGTGGGGTATTTCCTGTACCTGCGCTGGCGATCGCCGCAGAGACTGCTCGCCATTGAGGCGGATCTGCTCGCCAAGGATTAGCACACGTTGCACGGCCGGGGGTGCGGTGGTACAAAGATTGCCGCAATAAACGCGCGCGTTTAATACCACCGGATCTCAATGTCGCTGCCAATCGCCCTGGGGCGAGACGCTGCCTTAAGTCTGCAAGAGCAGATCTACCGCTTCATCCGCGATAAAGTCTTGAGCGGCGCCTACGCGAGCGGCGTGCGCTTGCCTTCCACACGGGATCTTGCGCTGGATCTGCGCGTCTCGCGGACCACGGTACTGCTCGCGTACGAGTGGCTCATGAGCGAGGGGTACATCGAGACCCACAAGGGCGTGGGTACATTCATCTGCCGCGTGGTCAACGACAGCGTCGCATCCGGCGGCCCATCTGCGCACCCCACGACGCCCGCTCGCGACGCTGCGCCCGCGCCGCGCCCCGCCATCGTCGTGCCGCGCGAGATGCCCACGCTGATCAACTCGGACAGCGCTCGCCCACCGATCGACTTCTGGTACGGCAAGCCCGATGCGCGGCAGTTTCCGATCAAGGCCTGGCGCCGGTTGATCATGCGGCAACTGTCGACCCCCAACGCGGGACTCGCCGAATATTGCGGACAGGCAGGTCTCGCGCAGTTGCGCAGCGCCATCTCGCAGCACATCTCCACCACGCGCGGATTCTTCGCCGGACCCGAGCGCATCGTGATCACCGCCGGAGCGCAGGAGGGCCTGAACATCATCTCCCGGCTGCTGATCCGGGACGCCACGATCGTGGCCATCGAGAATCCGGGGTACGGATCGGCCGCCGTGGTGTTTCGAAGCTACGGCGCGAAGCTCGTGCCGGTCGCGGTGGATAGTCAGGGCATCTCCGTGGATGCCTTGAGTGGGGTCGATGGCGCCAGGCTCGTCTACACGACCCCGTCGCATCAATTTCCCACCGGCGCGGTCATGACGCTCGAGCGACGCCAGGCGCTGCTCTCGTGGGCGCAGTCCAGAGAGGCCTATATCATCGAAGACGATTACGACAGCGAAATCATCTACGACCGCCCGCCGATTGCTGCACTGGCGGCGCTCGATCAGCACGAACACGTGATCTACGTCGGCTCGTTTTCCAAGGCCATCGGCGCCGGGCTGCGACTCGGATTCCTGGCCCTGCCCCCCGAGCTCGTGGCACCCGCCATCGCCATCAAGAGCATGACCAGTTACGGTCAGTCCTGGCTGGAGCAAGCCGCGCTCGCCGCCTTCATACACGAGGGCACTTTTCGCACCCATCTCAGGCGCGTACGCACGCTGTATCGGTTGCGCCGCGACACCTTGATCGCGCAATTGCGCCGCGCCTTCGGCAAGCAGGTACAGATCTCTGGCGAAGATTCGGGATTGCATCTGCTGTGGACTTTGCCCGATGATTTCCCCGATGCGGACGAGCTGTGCGTGCGCGCGCAGGCGCTGGGAGTCGGGCTCTACACACCGGCGCGTGCCGGGGCCATGGAACTCGGTCCGCGCGCGCTGCCGGAGCGGCGGCTGTTGATGGGATACAGCGCATTGACGCCCACCGAGATTGTGGTGGCAGTCAAGAAGATCGCGGCCGCCGCCGGTGCGCGGGCGTAGGCGCAGAAGTCGGCGTAGACGCAGAAGTCGGTGCAGGCGTACGGATCTTCGCCGAGGGCCGGTGGCAGTATTGCTGCATGCGCTCGTGGCACTGGGCGGCCTGCGGCGGCCCGCTTATCGTGGCGAGGTGCCGCGGCCCTGACCTCGAGCGCTCGGGGTAGCCGCCATGGAAGAGGAGAAACGTCGTGCATTTTCTGGTGTTTCAACACGTTGCGGTCGAGCATCCGGGAATCTTTCGCGACTTTTGGCGCGAGGCGGGCGTGCGCTGGAGCGTCGTCGAATTGGATGAGGGGGATTCGATTCCCGAGGATCTGACGCCCTACAGCGCTTTGGTCGTCATGGGTGGCCCGATGGACGTCTGGCAACGAGAGGAACATCCCTGGCTGATCCCGGAAGTCGCCGCGATACGGAAGTTCGTCGTCGGACTCGCCCGGCCGTACCTCGGCGTGTGTCTGGGTCACCAGCTCCTGGCCGTGGCGCTCGGCGGGCACGTGGCTCTCGCCGCGGAATCCGAGGTCGGCCCGTGGCCGGTGCGGCTGACCCAGCATCATGACGCGGATCCCCTGTTGCGAGGCTTCCCCTCACCCATGACGACGTTCCAATGGCATAGCGCCGAGGTCAAGACGCTGCCCGCTGACGCCGTGGTGCTCGCGGAAACCGATGCCTGCCCCATTCAGGCGTTCCGCTGGGGCTCCTGCGCCTATGGACTGCAGTTCCACGCCGAGATCACGGCTCAGACCGTCGAGGATTGGGGCCGCATCCCGGCCTATCGCGCATCGCTGGAGGCCGCACTCGGCGAGGGCGCCAGCGACTATCTGGCGATCAAGACCTTAGGCTTGCTGCCCGAGTTCAACCAGACCGCCAGAACGCTCAACGACCGCTTTCTGGACGTGGTGCAACGTCACCTTAGCCTGTCACCCGCGGCTTGAATCCGACGGGCGGAGCCCATCCCATGGACGCAGCAGTGAACCCGCTGGACCCGACCGCTTGCCAGCCCGCGCTGCGGCTGCATACGGGCGAGGAAGCCGATGCGTTCGCGCACACCTGTCGCGAGGCGGGCTATGAGTTCATCCGCTTCGAGATTGCGGACATGGCGGGAATGTCGCGCGGCAAGACCGTGCCGCTCGCGCACGTCGCGGGCTATCTGCGAACGGGCCTGAATCTCTATGGCGGCATGCTGGCGCTCGATTCGTATTCGATACCGGTGCGCAATTCCGGCTACAACGAGGAGCGTAACTATTCCGACTGCGTCATGATCGCCGACACCAGCACGCTCACGCCCGTGCCCTGGCTCAACGCGACCGGTCGCGTCCTGTGCAACTCGATGTGGTACGACGGCACGCCGCAACGGGCGCTGCCGCGCCTGCTGCTCATGCACGTACTGGCCCGCGCCGAGGCGATGGGCTACGACGTCATGATGGGGCACGAGTATGAGTTCTACGTGGTCGACCCCGTGACCCGTAAGCCCGTGTTCGATGGACAGCCCATCTTCATGACGGCGCGCACGCATCAGGTGCCGGCCATCGATCGACTGATCGGCGTCATGCAGGCCCAGGGCATCGACATCATCACCTCGAACGTGGAGCACGGGCCCGGGCAATTTGAAATCAATTACTCCGCAAGCATTGGCATTGCCGCCGCCGATCAGGCGTTCGTATTCAAGAATACGGTCAAGGAGTATCTGCGCAAGGAGGGATTGCTCGCGACGTTCATGACCAAGCCCTACCAGGGACTCTCGGGTAGCTGCTGTCATTTCCATGTCTCGCTCTGGGAGCGCGGCGGCGGCGCCAACGTGTTCCTCGATGCGAGAGATGAGCTCGGACTGAGCGCAAAGTGCAGGAGCTTCATCCAGGGCGTGCTCGATCATGTCAGAGCATCCATGGCGCTGTGGAGTCCGACCCCGAACTGCTATCGGCGCATACGCCCGCGCACCTATGCGCCCTCCAACATCAGCTGGGGCGTGCAGGATCGCTCGGCGAGCGTGCGCGTCAAGGCGAGCCGCGACAGCAACACGCATATCGAAATCCGCGTCCCGGCCGCTCTGTCCAATCCCTACCTCGTGGCAGCCTCCGCGATTGCCTCGGGTCTCATCGGACTGGCGGCCGGCCGCGCGCTCGCGCCGAGTGCCGACGGCCCGAAAGAGGACGATGGCCGATTCGAAAAATTACCGACCGAGATCTACGAGGCGCTCGCGGCGCTCGAGGAAGATGCCGTGATCCGCGCCGTGCTCGGCGAGGAGTTCATTCGCGTTTATCTCGCCATGAAGCGGCAGGAGAGCGCGCGACTGCGCGATGCGATTCCGGCGGCGGAGACCAACGAGTATTTCGAAGCCTATTGAGCCGGACATATCGACCCCCGATTGAGTCCGTGTTGAATATTCCCTACGCGAGCTGTGCTGATCTCAATCGCGCCTACGGCGAGGGCAGTGCGTCGCCGCTCGAGGTCGCCAGGCACCTGCTCGATCGCATCGAGCGGCTCGACCCCCAGGTCAACGCCTTCGTATTCCTGGATCGCCCCGCCACCTTGGCGGCCGCGGCGCTGTCCGAGGCGCGCTGGCGCCGCGGGGCACCATTGAGCGCTTTGGATGGCGTGCCGGTGAGCGTCAAGGACCTCATTGCGGTGGCGGGCTGGCCCCTGATTCGCGGTTCTCTGGCACTGCGCGGCGCGGCGCCGCCATCGGAGGACGCCCCGGCCGTGGCCCGTCTGCGCGAGGCCGGCGCGGTATTGCTCGGCAAGACGGCGACGCCCGAGGCCGGCTGCAAGATCGTGACCCGCAGCCCGGCACATGGCGTGACACTCAATCCTTACGATCGCTCCCGCACGCCGGGCGGATCGAGCGGTGGGGCCGCGAGCGCATTGGCGCTGGGCTTGGGTCCGCTCGCACTCGGCACGGACGGCGCGGGCTCGATACGTATTCCGGCGGCTTGGAGCGGCGTCTTTGGTCTCAAGCCCTCCTTCGGCCGCGTCCCCATCCACCCGCCCAGCGTGTTCATGCCGCATTCGGTGACCGGTCCCATGGCGCGCGAGGTCGAGTCGGCGCGGCTCATGTTGGCGGTGATCTCGCGGTCTGAGCCGCGCGATCCCTATGCGCTCGCGCAACCGTTCGACGCCGCAGACGCCCAAGCGCGCTCTCTCTCGGGCCTGCGCGTAGGTCTAACGAGTGACTTCGGCGTGGCGGGGCGCGCCGCCGATCCGGCGATCCTGGCCGCGGTCACAGCAGCAGCCGTGCAACTGCAGCGCGCCGGCGCCGCGGTCAGCGAATTCAAGCCGGGCTGGCCCTGCGATCCCTACGATCCGTTCATGGTGTTCTGGGAGGCGACCTACGCCGGGTTTCTGCCCAATACCTACAGTGCGCCGACCATTGCCCTCATGGATCCGGATCTGCGCGCGATCGCACAGCGCGGCGCGGCGATCGACATCGTTCGCTACCATAAGGCGCTCATACAAAGAGCCGCGCTGGCCGCGCAATCCAAGGCGATATTTCTGGATTTCGATCTCTTGCTCGGACCCGTCATGCCCTGCGGCCCACCGCAGGTGTCGCGCGACGCACCGCCAGGCTATGAGCCCGGCGATTGGCACTGGTGCCCGTACACCTATCTATGGAATATGACGGGACAGCCGGCAGCCTCGGTGCCGTGGACGCTGGATCCGGAGGGGCTACCCATCGGTGTCCAGCTCGTGGCCGGGGTGGGGAAAGAGCCCGCGCTGTTGCGTGCGGCGGCGGCGTTGGAAGCCGCGACGCAGCCGCTGCGGCCCCCGGCAGTGCAGTAACTGGACCACCTCAGGCCGTCCCATGTGCTCTCATGAGTCTGGGATCTTATTGTAACAATAGAGAATCAATGTACCGAGAATTCGCCCGTTATCACGGTCTATCTGTGACAATCCTCTCTTATCCGCAAGTAACACTGCGCATGTTAGTCCGCTTGGCCCATGGGAAACGAACTGCCAATTGACTCTCTTGAGCGCTACCCGGGGCCCTGCCCTCTGCGCAAAAGGCTCGTAGTCACGCGGCCGTCAGGCGCACCTTGCCGACCCGATTTAAGTCGACGCTCTGTCGCGCAAGCCATAGGTCGTACAGGGACTGCATGGCAAGCCAGCTCTCCGGCGATCGACCGAGTGCCTTCGACAACCGTAGAGCCATCTCCGGACTCACCGCGCTGGCGCCCTTGAGTACCCGACTTAACGTAGATACCGCCACTCCGAGCTTGCCGGCCCATTCGCGACCGCTGATTGCGTTTGGCTGCAGATAGACCTCGTGGAT
>JBELAR010000139.1:0-5500 GCA_049508555.1 Steroidobacteraceae bacterium | reverse complement strand
CAAGGCTGCGGATCGTATCGAGCTCGACACCACTCAGATCAGCGGTAACGCGGAATTACCCAAGGTCATGTATGTGGTGCCCTGGCGCAAGGCGGATCTGGGGGACGGCGAGGGGCGGCCCGAGAATAGTCTGCTCGACGAGGCGCTCACGCCGCTGGATCGCGACGTGTTTCGACGTCAGAACCGCTACTACGCTGCGCTGCAAGCCGGCGCGGACGCCTCCAAGTCACAACCTGGTGTCGCCGCGCCCGGGCTACCGGCGCCAGCGGCCAAGGATGAGAAGTGAGTCGCGGTATTGTGGGTTTCGGTCACTTTAGTTTGTCGGTAACGGTGGATCATAGCGTCCAGGCATGGGAGTCAGCACGATGAGCCTCTTCAGTCACATAGTCGGTTTCTTTCAGGGCGGCGGTCTCATGATGTATCCGATCGCCGTCGTGCTGGTCGCGGGGCTCGCGATCGCGCTCGAACGATGGATATATCTCCAACAGACCGCGATGCGCAATCGCGGACTGTGGAACCAGCTCGTACCTCTGCTGCAGCAGGGCAATTTTCGCCAGGCGGTGCAGCTCACCTCCAAGTCTCCTTCCGCGATCGGCCAGATCCTGAGCTACGGCCTGGCGCGAATCTCTTCCGCGCGTCACCGCGACGACATCGAAAAAGCGATGGAAGAGAGCCTCATGGACGTGGTGCCGCGGCTCGAGAAACGCACGCATTACATTGCCACGTTCGCCAACGTGGCCACCTTGCTCGGCCTGCTCGGTACGGTCGTGGGCCTGATCAACGCCTTCGCGGCGGTCGCCACCGTCAATCCGGCAGAGAAGGCGAACCTGCTCTCGGCCAGTATCTCGGTGGCGATGAACTGCACGGCCTTCGGCTTGATCACCGCGGTGCCGCTGCTGCTGATCCATGCCTTGCTGCAGACCAAGACCACGGACCTCATCGACAGCCTGGAGATGGCTTCGGTGAAGTTCCTCAATGCGGTGACCGAGCGCCAGGCGCAGCCCGCGCCGGCCGCAGCCTGAAGCACCGCGCCCGGAATCAAAGGAACCGCGCATGCGTCGCCGCTCCTACAGCATTCGCAAGCTAGAGCGCCGCCAGCGCAAACCCTCCGAGCTCCTGCTCGTGTCGATGATCGACATTTTTACCGTGCTCGTGACCTTCCTGCTCATGACGGCCGTGTTCTCGCGCACCGTGATCCTCGAGCTCAAGCTGCCCCCGGCCAATGCGGACTTCACGCCGCCCCCGCCGGGCCTGCAGCTCGAAGTGGTCGTGCGCCAGGACTCGCTGCAGGTGGATGATCGCAACTCCGGTCCGCTGGCCTCCTTTCCCAATCGCGCCGGCGCCTACGATTACGATGCCCTCTCGCATTACCTGCAGCTGGTCAAGAGCAAGTTTCCCGACAAGACGGAGGCCACCGTTCTGCTCGAGCCGGATATTCCCTACGATGTCGTGGTGCAGGTCATGGATCGAACGCGCGTGCTCGAAGTCAACGCGGGCTTCAACACGGTTCAATATGAGCTGTTTCCCGACGTCTCGCTGGGTGACGCGCCGGCGAGCGGCGAGCAGCCGAACGGAGCCCAGCCATGAGCATGTCACGGCGCGCGCGCTACATGCTCGAGCACCAGCTGCGTAATCGGGCCGACGCGCAGCTCAATCTGATTCCCATGATCGACATCCTCTCGGTCATGGTGTCATTCCTGCTGGTCTATTCGACCAACGTCGAGGTCGTGCAGAACAGCAAGGGCATCGAGATCCCGCAGTCGATCTCCGAGCATCAGCCTCGCCAGACTGTGGTCGTGATGCTCACCAAGGAGGATCTGTTCGTTCAGGGCGAGCGCATCGCCACAGTGGCCGACATTCGCGCCTTCGATGGCGAGATCATCCAGCCGCTGCTCGATGCGCTCAAGCGCCCGACGCTCGTGGGCCAGGACGTCAGCGCGGAAGACCTCGCGCAGCGCGAGATCACGGTCATGGCTGACAAAGCGCTGCCCTACGAGGTGCTCAAGAAGATCATGCGCACCTGCACGGATGCGGATTACGGCCGTATCTCGCTCGCCGTATTGCAGAAAGACAAGCCCGTGCCCGCCGGCGCGCTGCCCAACACCTAGTGGCCGGAAGCCTCATGCAGATGACCCAGTACTATCGCAGCTACGTCCTCGCCTGGGAGGTCGATCCCGAGGAGCAGCGCCGATTGCGCCGGCTGCTGATGCTGGGGCTCGCATTGCTGCTGATACTGGGTCTGATTCTGCCGCTGATTCATCTGCCGCGCTCGACCGAGGGCGCCGCAGAGGCGGTGCCCGAACGTCTGGCACGACTCATGGCGCAGGAGAAGCCCAAGCCGCCACCACCGCCGCCGCCGGTAACGCCGCCGAAACCACCGCAGATCAAACCGGCCGAGCAACCCAAACCGGTCGATCGGACCGCCGACGCGCGGCGCAAGGCGCAGCAGTCGGGATTATTGAAACTGCAGGATGAGCTGGCGGATCTGCGCCAGAACGTGGATCTCACGCCGCTCGGGCAAACCAAGAACCTGCAGGGCGCGGTCGGCGCGGACAGTCACGCCGAGCGCTCTCTGATCGCCTCCAAAGCCGGCGTCGGCTCGGCCGGCATCACCACGGCCAATGCGAGCCGCGGCTTCGGCAGCGGCGCCGGTTCCCTGACCGGGCACGATACGACCGCGGTCAGCTCGCGCATCGCGGCCGTCGGCGGGGCCGCCAATCTCAACCGGGGCGGCAGTGGCAAGCCCTCGCGCAGCGAGGAGGAGATCGCGCTGGTATTCGACAGTAACAAGGGCGCCATCTATGCGCTGTACGGTCGTGCCTTGCGTGATCAGCCCGACCTGCAGGGCAAGCTCGTGCTCGAATTCACGATCAGTCCGGCCGGCGAAGTGACCGAGTGCCACGTGGTCTCGAGCGAGCTCAAGGACCCCGAGCTCGAGCGCAAGATCGTCGCTCGCGTCAAGCTGTTCCACTTCCAGGCCAAGGACGTCGCTATGATGACCACCACCAAGCCGATTGAGTTCGTGCCGACGAGCTGAGGCCAGCGTGAATCTGCAGTCGGAACTCGATTACTTCAGCGAACTCCAGCCCGTGGATCAGGCGCGGCTGCTCGCCGTGTTCCTGCACGAGCTGACCGTCGAGGCGCGCAGCACCTATGGCCCGGGCGCCGAGCAGGTGCATGATGGCGCACGCTTGCGATTCGTCAACGAGATCGTCTGCCGCCTCGCGCGCTTCATCGAGCAATTACTGGCCGACGATCAGACGCGGCCGGCCGACGACGTGGTCATGCGCATGCTGCTGTCAGAACGGGCCGATAAGACCGCCGAGCGGCTCGTGATCAATGCCTATCGCCGTTCCATACACGGCTTCGATCGCTACGACGCCACGGTGACGATGGACAAGTGAAGGGCGCGCACCGTAACGTCAGGCGGTGCCGGTCCAATCTCTCGGTCAGGTTCTAATACTGCTGCTCGCCTCGGTGCTGGTGGTCGCCGCGGGCCGGCGCATCGGCCTGCCGACGCTGCTCGGCTACCTGATCGTCGGCATCGTGCTCGGGCCCTATGCACTCGCAGTGCTGCCGAGCGGACCGCAGATACATGCCATCGCCGAAATCGGCGTGGTGTTTCTGCTCTTCACCCTGGGTCTGGATTTCTCCTTTCCGCGCATGGTCGCCATGCGCCGCGAAGTATTCGGGCTCGGCTGCGTGCAGACCCTCGTGGTCGGCACGGCCGGTGCGCTCATCGCCCACACGTTCGACATGGCCTGGATCAGCGCGGCGGTGCTGGGTGGGGCATTGGCCATGTGTTCCACCGCAATCGTGCTCAAGCAGCTCGGCGAGCAGGACGAACTCAACCGCACGCACGGGCGGTTGTCCTTTGCGGTGCTGTTGTTTCAGGACCTCGCGTTCGTACCGCTGCTGGCCGTGGCGAGCGTGTTGGCCGCAGGGCAGTCGGGCTTCAGTGGCGCGATGGTCTGGCAGCTCGTGGCGCTGGGGGTGCTGGCGCTCGCGGCGGTGCTCGCCATAGGCCGTTGGGTGCTGCGGCCGCTGCTCTACGCCATCGCGCACAGCCGTTTGCGGGAGTTGTTCACGCTCGCGGCGCTGCTGGTCGTGCTGACCTCAGCCTGGATCACCCAGCAGCTCGGTCTGTCGATGGCGCTGGGCGCGTTCCTGGCCGGCATGATGTTCGCCGAGACCGAATATCGCCATCAGATCGAGGCCGTGATCCGCCCCTTCCGCGAGCTGTTACTCGGTCTGTTCTTCATCTCGGTGGGCATGCTGCTCGATCTGCGGGTTCTGTACGATCATCTGCTGCTCGTGCTGGGTCTCCTGGTGCTGAACGTGATCGCCAAGACGCTGCTCTCGGCGCTGAGCGTACGCGCCTTCGTGCCGAGCTCCTTCAAGGCCTTGCGCACCGGCCTCGTGCTCGCCGGCGGTGGGGAATTTGGCGTGGCGCTGCTGACCATTCTGGCGCAGGGGCGCGACCTGGTGCCGCTGCGTGCCACGCAGCTGTTGCTCGCGGCCGTGGTGCTCGGCATGATCGTGAGCCCGCTGATCATTCGCTACAACCGGCGCATTGCGCGCCTGTTGCTCGGCGAGCGGGGCGCGCCGAGCCTCGGCGTGCAGCGTGAAGACGCCGTGGCGAGCGATCTGGCGCGCCGGGAGCACGTGATCCTCTGCGGCTTCGGCCGTGTCGGCCGCCAGCTCGCCTCGGTGCTGGACTCGCAAGGCTTCGAATACCTGGCCATCGATCTTGACCCGGCCAACGTGCGCGCGGCGCGGCTGGCCGGAACCCCCGTGGTCTGGGGCGACAGTGCCGATGAGGAATTGCTGCGCAACCTCGGCCTGGACCTCGCCAGTGTACTGATCATCACCTTCGCCGATACTGCCGTCGCCCTTGGCGTCGTGCGCGCCGTGCGCCGCCAGCGCACCGACGTGCCGGTATTGGTGCGCACACAGGACGACTCCCAGCTGGCGGAACTCTCCGCAGCCGGTGCCACGGAGGTGGTACCCGAGACCTTCGAGACCGGTCTGACGCTGGTCTCGCAAGCGCTCACGCTGCTGCAGCTGCCCGCCCCACAGGTCACGCAGGTCGTGGACACGATCCGCCGGCAGCGCTACGCGACGCTGCGCACGTTGCCCCCCGACGAGCGTCTCGATGCGAGCATGGAGCCCGCGGAGCTACTGCGCTCCATCGTGCTGCCCCCGCAGGCCTGGGCCGTGGGCCGGCAGCTCGAGGAAGTGCGCTCGCGTGGGGCCGAGGTCGCCTTCACCGCCATACGCCGCCAGGGGATCGTCGGGCGCGAACCAGCCGGCGACACCGAACTGCGCGAGGGCGACGTCGTCATCATTTACGGCCTGCCGGCGGCGCTGGAGCACGCCGAGGCGGTGCTGCTGACGGGATAGTATAATGTCGGCTGGTATGCATCGCGAACAGATTCAATTTCCGCCCCGACATAATCCGCTGCTAGAGGACATGCATGCGCTCGGGCAGCTCATGGGC
>JBELAR010000138.1:0-5515 GCA_049508555.1 Steroidobacteraceae bacterium | reverse complement strand
ATCGCGTGCACGAGTCCGTGCTGATACACGCGCAGGACATTCGTTACGCGAATCCGCAATTCGCCAACCTCCTGGGTTGCCGCGTCGATGAGCTGATCGGGCGGCGGCTCGAGGAGCTCGTGCCGCCGGAATACGCCGAGCTCGTGGGCGACAATCTGCGCCGCCGTCTGCTCGGTGAGGCCGCCGCCGAGCGCTACGAGATCGAGCTCAGCGGGATGCAGGGTCAGAGCGCCCGCCTGGAACTCGCGACCTGGCCGATCGAACACGAAGGCGCGCACGCATTGCTGATCGTCGGCGTGGAAGTGCTGCCGACGCAGACCGTACAGGCGCTGCAGCAGCCCGAGCGACGCTCGCGCGCCCGCCTGGCGCTCGATTCACTGCCCGAAGCGCTGCTCATGACCAACTCGAGCGGCCAGGTCGAGTATCTCAATGCGGCCGCAGCGCGCCTGCTCGGCCTGGACTCCGCCGCCGCGGCCGGCAAGCCGATCGAGGACGTCGCCCGTGTGGTCGAGGAGAGCGATCGGAAATTGCTGGCCGAACCGGTGCGACAGGCGCTGGGCGCCGGAGCACCGCTGAATATCTCGCGCCGCGCGCTGCTGATACGCGCCGCCGGCGGCGAGCGGCTCCTCGAGCTGTCCGCGGCGCCGATTCGTATGGACACGGGCGAGAGCATAGGCGCGGTCGTGCTGCTGCACGACGTGACCGAAATGCGCGGTCTGGCCCGTCAGATTTCCTATCAGGCCACGCACGATGCGCTGACCGGTCTGATCAACCGCCGGGAGTTCGAGCACCGGCTGCATGAGGCCTTGGAAACGGCACACCGGGGCGACAGCGGGCACGTGCTGTGTTATCTGGACCTGGACCGCTTCAAGAGCATCAACGACAGCAGCGGCCACCTGGCGGGCGATGCGATGCTGCGAGAAGTGGCCAAGATCCTGCGCGATGCGGTGCGCGACTCGGATACGGTGGCGCGCGTCGGGGGCGATGAGTTCGGCATGCTGCTGGTCGGCTGTCCGCTCGATAAGGCGCGGCAGATTGCCGATGACGTCTGTCGCGCGGTCAAGGACTTCCGCTTCATCTGGAAGGAGCAGATCTTCAACGTCGGGGTCAGCGTCGGCCTGGTTGAGCTCGCGCGCGACAGCGGCAGCATCGAGGAGGCGCTCGCGGCCGCCGATTCCGCCTGTTACGTCGCCAAGCGCCAGGGCGGGCATGTCGCCGTGTACTCGGCGCGGGACGAGGTGTTCGCGCGCGAGACGGGTGAAATACACTGGCTGCAGACACTGCAGATCGCGCTGCGCGATAGCCGCTTTGAACTCTACTGCCAGCCGATCATCGCCTCCTACGCCGCCAACGATGAAGGGCCGGCCATGGAAGTGCTGGTGCGGCTGCGCAACGATCTGGGCGAGCAGCTCGTGCCGCTCGAGTTTCTGCGCGCCGCGGAGCGCTACCGGCTCATGGGGCTGATCGATCGCTGGGTGGTGCAGACCACCCTGACGGCGCTGGGGCGCGGCGCGATTGCGATCGCGGCCAAGCGCAGCATCGCCATCAACATCTCCGCACAGACGCTCGCCGACGCGCAGTTCCTCGAATTCGTGGTCGAATGCTTCGATTCGACCGGCGCCAACCCGGCTCAGATCTGCTTCGAGATCGCCGAGAGCACCGTGGTGGCCAATTTCGAGCAGGCACGGCGCTTCGTCGGGGTGCTGCACGGCATGGGCTGCCGCTTTGCGCTCGACGACTTCGGCAGTGGCCTCGGTTCATTCGCCAATCTGAAGAATCTGGCCGTCGATTATCTGAAGATCGACGGCTCGTTCTTCAAGAACCTGGCGCGCGACAGCGTGAATCAGGCGATGGTCAGCGCCATGATCCGGCTCGCACGCACACTGAACTTCAAGGTGATCGCCGAGCAGGTCGAGGATGTCAGCGCACTCGATGCGGCCCGGCAAATGGGCGTGGATTATCTTCAGGGCTTCGCGATCGGGCGGCCCGAACGCCTGCCCATGGCGGCCTAGTCCGCCGGCGCCAGGATCTCGTTGGCGCGTATGAACGAGTTCATGAACGGCCACATCAGCTCCATCTGCGAGCGGTGCGAGTCCAGCGCGGCTCGCTTGCGGGTGCGCTCCAGGGTGCTCAGCGGCAGGGACTGCCAGCGCAGGGCCGCGGCGCTCGCGGGCGGAATCAGTTCCAGCTGCGGCGCGTAGCGGCGGGGCCGCGGCCAATGCGGGGCGTGCACGATCCAGTAGCGCAGCGCCGGCAGCTCGCCTCGCCGCACCAGCAGGCGGCGCACGAGCGCGCTGCTGGCGCTATGGTCGGGATGCTGGTCCTGCGGCGCCGCGGCCAGTACCAGAGTCGGGCGAAAGGCGTCGAGCACCGCCTGCAAGTCGCGCTCCAGATCGGCGCCGGTATAGCTCGCCCCTGGGCTCAGCGCATCGGCATAGGGTACGGCACTGACGGCGGTGTAATTGGAAAGATAGGGCTGCAGGTAATACTCGCCCGCCAGGGCCGCGATGCCGCGATCCGGATAGCCGAGACTGTATTGGGCGCCGCGCGGCACCCCGAGCAGGCCGGCGGCCGCGTGCGCCTCGCGCAGCCGCTGTGCGCCGAGGCGTCGATAAGCTGCGCCGCTCGCCCACAGTGTGTGTTCGACCCAGAGTGCGTCGAGTTCGAAGCCGTCCCCGGCGGTGATCCACACCACCGCGACAGCCGCACCCCGCGCGGCCGCGCGCTGCAGGATGCCGGCGCAGCAGAGGCTCTCGTCATCCGGATGCGGCGCGATCACGAGCACCCGATCGCCCGGCTGCGGTTCGGGCATGGGCAAGAGCGCTGCGGGCGCTGAGAGTTCCGGCAGCGACGCGGCCGATCCGAGCAACAGCGCCGCGAGCGCCCAATGGGCCCAGAGACTGCGCGATCCTCGCCGTGCCGGCGCCTGCACGTTTGCGCACCGCGGCTAGAGCAAAGGCACCAGCAGCAAGGCGACGATGTTGATGATCTTGATCAGCGGATTGATGGCCGGGCCGGCGGTGTCCTTGTAGGGATCCCCGACGGTATCGCCGGTGACGGCGGCCTTGTGAGCGTCGGAGCCCTTGCCGCCGAAGTGGCCCTCCTCGATGTACTTTTTGGCGTTGTCCCAGGCGCCCCCGCCGGTGCACATCGAGATCGCCACGAACAGACCGGTCACGATCGTGCCGATCAGCAGGCCGCCCAGGGCCTTGATGCCGGCCCCCGGGCCCATCAGGGCCGTCATGCCGAAGGCCACGACGACCGGTACCAGGATCGGCAGCAATGAGGGCACGATCATCTCGCGGATCGCCGCCCGCGTGAGCATGTCCACCGCGCGTGAATAGTCGGGTTTTGCGGTGCCCTGCATGATGCCGGGGATCTCGTGGAACTGACGGCGCACTTCGGTCACCACCGAGCCGGCCGCCCGGCCCACCGCCTCCATGGCCATGGCGCCGAAGAGGTAGGGCACCATGCCGCCCAGGAACAGACCGATGATCACCGCCGGGTCGGAGAGCGAGAAGGCCACCATCGTCCGTCCGGTCGCAGTCAGATGGGCGTCGAGATTGTGGGTGTAATCGGCAAACAGCACCAGCGCCGCGAGACCCGCAGATCCGATCGCGTAGCCTTTGGTCACGGCTTTGGTGGTATTACCGACGGCGTCGAGCGGATCGGTGATATTGCGCACCGATTTGGGCAGCTCCGCCATTTCGGCGATGCCGCCCGCGTTATCGGTGATCGGTCCGTAGGCATCCAGCGCCACGATCATACCGGTCATCGACAGCATGGCGGTCGCTGCCACCGCGATACCGTAGATGCCGGCGAGGCCGTAGGCGGCACCGATCGCCACACACACTGCGATCACGGGCAGCGCGGTGGATCTCATGCTCACGCCCAGCCCCGAGATGATGTTGGTGGCCGGGCCGGTTTGCGAGGCGGCCGCGACCCCGCGGACCGGACCGTACTCGGTGGCCGTGTAGTACTCGGTGATGATGATCATCGCCGCGGTGAGCGCCAGACCGACCAGCGCGCAGCCGAACAAGGCACCGAGCTGCGACGGCAGCAGCGAGCGGGTGATGAACCAGA
Organism: Steroidobacteraceae bacterium; assembly: GCA_049508555.1. Lineage (GTDB taxonomy): Bacteria > Pseudomonadota > Gammaproteobacteria > Steroidobacterales > Steroidobacteraceae > FEN-1191. The sequence continues at coordinate 1,432 of JBELAR010000138.1, read as the reverse complement.
AAGCGACCGCCGAGATCAGTCCGGAAACGAAGACTCCCTTGTACAGGGCATTCATGATCTTGCCGCCGGTGCTGACACGCACAAAGAACGTGCCGATGATCGAGGAGATGATCGAGGCGGCGCCGAGTGCGAGCGGATAGACCAGCGCGGCGACTCCGGCCTCCTGCTGCAACAGGCCGCCGAGCAGCATCGTCGCCACGATCGTGACCGCGTAGGTCTCGAACAGATCCGCCGCCATGCCGGCACAGTCCCCGACATTGTCGCCGACGTTATCGGCGATGACCGCGGGATTGCGCGGATCGTCTTCGGGAATTCCGGCCTCGACCTTGCCGACCAGGTCGGCGCCGACATCAGCGCCCTTGGAGAAGATGCCACCCCCCAGACGCGCGAAGATCGAGATCAACGAGCCGCCGAAGGCGAGGCCCACGAGTGCATGCAGTGCCGCATCATCCCCGAGCGGGCCGCGCACGAGCGCGAAATAGCCGGTCACGCCGAGCAAGCCAAGCCCGACCACCAGCATGCCCGTGACGGCACCGCCGCGGAAGGCGACCGAGAGCGCCGCGTTCAGACCCGATCGCGCCGCTTCGGCCGTGCGCACGTTGGCGCGCACGGAGATATTCATGCCGATGTAACCGGCCAGTCCCGAGAGCACCGCTCCGACCGCAAAGCCGCCGGCCGTGGCCCAATTGAGCGCGAAACCGAGTACCACGAACAGCACCACGCCGACCGCGGCGATCGTGGTGTATTGCCGGTTCAGATAGGCCTTGGCGCCGGTCTGGATCGCGGCGGCGATCTCCTGCATGCGCCCGTTGCCGGCTGGCAGCGCCACGATCGAGCGCACCGCGACCACTCCGTACAGCACCGCGATGGCACCGGCAACGATCGCGAGCCACAACCAGTTGGTCGCTTCCATGAAGAGTTCTCCGCCTCTCTGAGCTTGAGTGATGAGTCTTATGTTCGAGCCGAAAAGTGCCGGTAGCGACTGCCTTGCAAGCGCGCCCCCGCAGCCGTACTTAGCCCGTCAATGTAACACACGAGCGTGCGCCGGCCGCCTAGGATGCGACCTTGAAAGTGCCCTTGAGCTTGCGTCGCACCGATACGCCTTTGATGCGCACGTAGGCCGGCAACCCGTGGCGATAGGGCGGATAGTCCTCTCCAGCCACCAGCGGTTCGAGATAGCGGCGGCACGCCGCGGTGATGCCAAAGCCGTCGCCGGTAATGAAGTGACGCGGCACGGTCTTCTCGACGTTCGCGACCTCGGCGAGGGGCACCGGCACGATCTTCCAGCGATAGGGCCTGGAGCTGAGCCGCTTGATCGCCGGCATCACCGCGTTCATCCCGGAGAGTGCGTATTGGACCGCGGCCTTGCCGACCGCATAGGCCTGATCGACGTCGGTGCGTGAGGCGATATGGCGCGCCGAGCGCTGCAGGT
>JBELAR010000137.1:0-5562 GCA_049508555.1 Steroidobacteraceae bacterium | reverse complement strand
CCTGTTCTGGAGCCGCGAGCAACAGCGCCCGGGTCGAATCCGGCAGTGCGGAGGAAATGGCGAGGCCGCGCAAGCGCAAGGCGCCCAGCGTGTCGTTCAGCGCCATGCGATCCGGAGGGGTGAGGCTCTGATCGCCCGTCAGTTGCGCTTCGGCCAGCACCGGTCCCCCGTATTGCCAGCCGCACTCGTGCAGGTAGTTGGCGGTGCTGGCAAAGATGTCGCCCCAGTCGCCCCAAAGATCCGGATGCGCGCCGGGCAGCGCGCTCACGGCGAATTTGCGATAGCTCGATGGCATGAACTGCAGCGCTCCCATGGCGCCGGCGTAGGAGCCGTGGATGCTCAAGGGGTCGAAGCCCTGCTCGTGCGTGAGCCACAGAAACTCGGTGAGCTCCTTGCGGAAGAAATTGGCTCGGGGCGGGTAGTCGAAACCGAGGGTCGCGAGTGCGTCCAGCACGCGATAGCGTCCGGTGGTGCGGCCGTACTGAGTCTCCACGCCCAGCACGGCGATCAGATATTCGGGCGGCACCTGGTATTCGAGCGCGATCTGATCGAGCAGCTCCTTGTGCTCGTGCCAGAGCTGCACGCCGGCATCGATGCGCGCCTGGGTCAACATGCGCGCGCGGTATTCCCACCACTGCAGCGATTTCTCAGCCGGCCGGCTCATGGCGTCGATAATCCTGGGTTGCGGCTCAGCGGCGGCGAGCACGGCCCTGAGCTGCTCGCGATCCAATCCCTGCGCCACGAGCTGATCGATGTAGCTGCGAATGTCCGCTCGATCGAGGTCGAAATGAGCCTGCGGCGCGGGCGCTGACGATTGCGGCGGGGTCAGCGGTACTGGAGCCGCCTCGGCGCCCGTCGCGCAGTGAGTCCAGAGTAATACCCACGGCAGCAGGGCGATTCTTGGCAGCGATGCATGCATGGTCGTCAGGAGCCGATCAGCTTACGGTGCGAGTAGAGCCCCATCAGAATACCGAAGCCCGCCAATAGCGTCACGACCGAAGTACCGCCATAACTGACCAGGGGCAATGGCACGCCGACGACGGGCAGCAGGCCGCTGACCATGCCCGCGTTGATGAACACGTAGACGAAAAAGGTGAGTGCGAGACTCAGGGCGAGCAGACGCGAGAAGGTGTCGTTGGTTTGCATGGCGAGCCACACGGCGCGCCCGACGATGAACAGGTACAGCGCCAGCAGTGCGATCAGTCCGATGAGTCCGAACTCCTCGCCGACCACGGCGAAGATGAAATCGGTCGAGCGCTCGGGCAGGAATTCCAGCTGAGCCTGGCTGCCGTTCATCCAACCCTTGCCGAATACGCCGCCCGAGCCGAGCGCGATCTGGCTCTGGATGATGTGATAGCCGGCGCCGAGCGGATCGGTCTGTGGATTGAGAAAGGTCAGCACGCGCGCGCGCTGATATTCGTGCAGGAAATTCCAGCCGAGCACGGCGCCCCCGACCATGAGCAGCAGCAGCACCGCGATGATTCGCAGCGACAGACCGGCCATCAGCACCAGCAGGGCGCCGCTGGCGGCGATCAGCGCCGCGGTGCCGAGGTCGGGTTGAATCGCCACCAGCCCGGCCGGCACAAAAATGATCAGTGCCAGGACACACAGTGAGCGCCAGCCCGGTGGCAGCGGCCGGTCGTGCAGGTACCAGGCCGCGAGCATCGGTACCGCGAGCTTCATGATCTCGGAGGGCTGAAACTTGAACAGTCCGAGGTTCAACCAGCGTTGCGCTCCCTTGCCGATCACACCGGTCAATTCGACCACCAGCAGCAGCACCACGCCGAGCAGATACAGCCAGGGCGCCAGGCGCCGCAGCACGTTCGGGCTCGCATGCGTCAATGCCAGCATGGCCGCGGTGCCGATCGCCAGGCGCATCACGGTGCGAATCACGGTATCCACGCTCTGTCCGGAGGCACTGTAGAGCACGGCCAGGCCGTAGACCGCGAGCGCGCCGAGGCCGAGCAGTAACGGACCGTCGAGGTTCAGCACCGAGAGCAGTCGCGCGCTCGAGAACAACGTGCGGCGTGTGCGCGAGTAGCCTATATCCTCAATCACCACTCAATCCTCGGCCTGTGATTCGGGGGTCGCGGTGTCCACCGAGTTGGGCGTGCTCTCACGCAGCAGATAGGCATCCATGACCTTGCGCGCGATCGGAACCGCGGCACTGGCGCCGAAGCCCCCGTTTTCGACCAGCACGGCCACCGCGATGCGCGGGGCCTCGACCGGCGCGAAGGCGATGAACCAGGCGTGATCCTTGAGCCGCTCGGACACCTGCTGTGTCAGGCGCTCGCTGCGCGAGACGGTGAACACCTGCGCCGTGCCGGTCTTGCCGGCGATGGTGTAGCTGGACTTCTTGCTGATGGCGGCGGCCGTGCCGTAGGTGGCCGACCCCACCATGCCGCCGCGAATGATTTCCCAGTCGCCGTCGCTGACCCCTTGGATCGGGGCATCGGGGATGGGCGCGATCGTTTTGATCTGACCCGATCCGTCCCTCACCCCGGTCACGAGCCGCGGACGAAAGCTCTTGCCGCTCGCGGCCAGCACCGAGGCGACGTGGGCGAGTTGCAGTGGGGTCACCAGCAGATAGCCCTGGCCGACGCCGAAATTGACCGTTTCGCCCGGAAACCAGACCTGATCGGCCGGCCGCTTGAAGGCTTTCTTCTTCCACTCGGGCGAGGGCAGCAACCCGGGTTTCTCGCCGCTGATGTCGATGCCGGTGAGCTCGCCGTAGCCGAACGGCGCCATGAAATTGGCGATACGCTCGGCGCCAATGGTGGCGGCGAGACCATAGAAATAGACGTCGCAGGATTTGGCGATCGCGTGCGTGAGATCGAGCCAGCCGTGCCGGCCGGTCTTGCCCTCGCGAAACAGCAGACTGCTGCCGGGGAGATGGAACACTCCGCCGCAGAACTCCTGCTTGTTTGGGTCCACCAGGTGATAGGTCAGGCCCGCCAGGGCGATCACCGGCTTGATCGTGGAGCCTGAAGGGTAGGTGCCGCGCAACGCGCGGTTGAGCAGTGGCTTGTCGATGTTGTCGGACAGGGCAGCGTACTCGCTGCGTGAGATACCGCGCGCGAACTCCGTCGGATCGAAGCCCGGCAGACTCGCGAGCGCCAGCACGTCACCATTGTTGGGGTCGAGCGCGACGACCGCTCCGCGGTGATCGCTCAGGCCCGCCTCGGCGGCCTGCTGCGTGGGCAGATCGATCGATAGAATCAGATCCTCGCCGGCTGTGGGCGGCTGCGAGCGCAGCACCGGTGCATAGGCACCCTGGCGCTGCACCGAGCGCCCCTGGGCGTTGACCAGGATCTGGCGAAAGCCGTTGTGGCCGTGCAGTTGCGGCTCGTAGGCGCTCTCGACCCCGAGCTTGCCGATCAGCGTGGTGCCGGCATAGGCCGCACGGTCGATGCGTTCGAGATCCGGCTCGCTGATGGCGCTGACGTAGCCCAGTGCGTGCACGCCGAGCTCCCCGTAGGGATAGTGCCGGGTCTGGCGCGTGGCCAGGTCGACGCCCGGGAATTCGTAGCGATGCACCGCGAAGCGGCCGATCTCCTCGTCGCTGAGCCGCAGGCGCACGGGCACGTTGTCGAAGCTGCGGCGCAGGAAGATCGCGCGGCGCGTGTCCTCGAGCTCCTCGCGGTCGATGAGACCGAGTGCGACCAGACGCTTGAGCGTGTCGTTCAGATCAGGCACCTGTTCGCGCACCAGCTCGAGCTGATAGGCCGGCTCGTTATTGGCCAGGATGTTGCCACCACGATCGAGAATCACGCCGCGGCTGGCCGGTATCGGGTCGAGCCGCACGCGGTTGCCTTGCGAGAGCTCCACGTAATAGGTGTGACGCAGCACCTGCAGATAGGTGAGCCGGCCGATCAGTGCCAGCACCAGCGCGGTGATCACCAGCATGGCGCCGAGCGTGCGCTGCGAGAAGATGCGCTGCTCGTTCCAGTGGTCTTTGATGCGGACGCGGGAATTCACGGGTCTGGGATTGAGCCTGGTTGTGGAGCGTGTTCAGCGCGAGTCGTCAAAACGGCCCAATACACCGACCACCAATGGCCAGATCAGGCCGCCGCTCAGGGTATGCACCCAGCGCGTGGGCGTGGAGAGCGGATGGCCGCTCCAGCCATCGATCATCCACAGCAGGAATTCATAGCCCATCAGCGCTGCAAACACAAACAGCGACTGCTCGAAAAGCGGCTTGGCTCGCACCATTAGGTTCAGACGGATGGCCAGATAGGTCGAAAACGCCAAAGCCAGCGCATGTTCGCCGAGCAGCGGGCCCTGAAAGACGTCGAGCGCGAGGCCGCTGATCCAGCCCAGCAGCAGGCCGCCGCTGCGCGGGCGCATGATCGACCAGTAGAGCACCGTGAGGACCAGGAATTGCGGCCGCGCGATCGCGAACCACGTCGGCAGAGGCAACACCGTCAAAACCAGGGCGATGACGGCGGTCATGTAGATGGTGACGCCGGGACGGCGATCACTCATGGATCGGCGTCCGGGAGCTTGAGCGATGGCTTGATCGCCGGCGGGGGCGGCGGCGCGATCGGCGGGTTTGCCGCCGGCGCATCCGGATGCGTGGGCTGGAACTGCAGCAGGATGACCTCGCGGTCGCGCTCGATGTGTGCGAGCGGCTGGGCACGCACCTGGGCGAGCAGCTGATTGCTCTCACGGCGCACGCCGGTGATGCGGGCGACGGGCAGGCCGGCCGGGAACACCCCTCCCAGTCCCGAACTCACCAGCAGGTCGCCGCCTTTTATGTCGGAATTGATGGCCAGATACGGCAGCAACAGCTCGCCGGAATTGCCCGAACCCACCGCGATCGAGCGCAGGCTGTTGCGCACTATGGCGACTGGAATGGCGTGTTCCGGATCGGTGACGAGAATGACCTCGGCGCTCCACGGGCCCACGCGCTCGACCTGGCCGAGGATGCCGCCGCCGTCGACCACGGCTTGATTGGGGTTCACTCCGTCGCGTGTGCCCTTGTTGATCACGATGCGCTGGCGCAGCGGATCGGTCTCGACGCTGATGATTTCGGCCAGCTGCCACGACTTGATCAGCGGCGGCAGCGAGCCGCGCAAGTCGCGCAATTCGGCATTTTCCTGCTCGAGCGCCGTCGCGCGCATCACGTCCAGCTCCAGTTCGCGCTCCCGGGCGCGCAGCAGCTCGTTCTCGGCGCGCAGCAGCGCGCGATCCTGGAACGTCTCGCGCAGCGCGCGCCACATGGCGCTGGGTGAGTTGACGGCGAACTGCACGGGATAGGCGGCGGCCTGGAGCGCAAATCGCAGGCGAAGCTCCCAGCGGCCGTGCTGATCGTAGTACATGAGCACGACGGACAGGACGGCGAAGACCGTGAAGCGCAGCCCCGGCGATGGGCCGCGGCCGTATAGCGGTCGATCTACCTCGGTGCCGAAGACCGCCATGGCTGCGGCCCTAGTTAGTGGGCCGCGCGAGGGGCGTGATTGTCATTCCAGACCGAAATGTCCGGGCCCCATTTGATCCATGAGTTCCAGAATGCGCCCGCCGCCGCGGGCCACGCAGGTGAGCGGATCGTCGGCCACGACG
>JBELAR010000136.1:0-5608 GCA_049508555.1 Steroidobacteraceae bacterium | reverse complement strand
CACTCATCGAACCTCGTCCCTGCAGGCGGCTGCCGGCCGGCCCCGCGCACCCGCGCGTCATGCCATTTGCAGCACTGCCTTATGTTGCCGATGCCGTGACAGCGTTCACGAAAGCAGCAGTTTCATGCTGCCTTGCGCCGTGATCCCTTGAAATACGAACAGTCAGTACTATGATACGGTTCGTAAGACGAACGATTTAGTCGTCGTACTTTTCGAGGAGAGGAATCATGGATGCACTGCAACGCAAATTCGAGCCGGAGGCTGGCGTATACGTCGAGCGACCCATTGACCTGCCAGCGCTGGCGGCCGTGGCGCCCCCCGAGCATGCGGCAGCAACCCGCACCGAGCGGCGCGGCCCGCGCCGGCGCATGAGCGCGCTGCGTTTGACGCGGCCGAGCGAGGACATGTTTCATCAGTTCAGGATCTATTGACAATAAGTAAGCCATGATCGCAGCGCGCAATTGCGCGCTCGCGCGGCACAATCCGGCCATAACACGGCGCGTGCCGCCTGGGCTGGCGAGCCCGAGTGACCCCTCGAGCCGCGCGTAGCGGATATTTTCCGATTAATGTTGAGTCGACTTGGGCAAGGGAATTGCTTGAGGCATAATGATCGCGCGTATGGGTGCTCCGATTCGCCATCCGCAGATTTGATGCGTCGTTACGTCAGCGCAGGGGTCATGAGGATGGAACGAAGGCTGCACACGCGGCATCGCGCACGAACCACGGTGTACATCATGCTCCCTGGCGGCGTGCGGCGGCTCTGCAAAGCTGTGAATCTCAGCGCCACCGGCGTCTTCGTCCGTACCGCGGGCCTGGGGCTGCGCAAGGGCCAGCAGGTGAACCTGGCCTTCGCCATCGATCTGGGTGCCGTCACCAAAGTGCACCGCCGCACCGCCGTGGTCGCACACGTGTCTGGTGGGGGCACCGGCCTGATGATGGACGCCTACGCCGCGGCGCGCTAACCGCGCGACCAAGTCCTCCGCGACTCTCTTCCCATGTCAACGCAGCGCGTCCTGCCGCGCTATGTCTGATATGGATATCTCCCGCACCGCGCTCGAGCTTGAGACCAGCGCATCGGCCAGCGAGCGGCTGGCGCGATCGGGCGCGTAGCGGGACGATTGTGGTCGTATACTCAAAGGATCCGCTGCCGGCATCGGTGCCGACTCAGGTCCACGGAGGACAGATGAAAATCTCCAGCGCCAGCTCTGCCCTGACAGCGAGCCTGTTGCTCCTGGGGCTATGCATGCAGTCGGCTTCTGCCCACACGGGCGGCGGCGGCCATTCGGGCGGCGGCGGCGGCGGCGGCGGCCATGGCTTCAGCGGCCATTCGGGGGGCGGCGGCCATGTCGCGTCGGCGCACTACGCTGCGCGCGGCGGCTACAGCGGCGCTCATTATGGCGCAGCGAGCTACGGGGGCTCCGCCCACGTCGCCGCGGCGGCGCCGGGCTACGGCGGCAGGGCAGCCGTCGCTCCAGGCTACGGCGGTCGCGGCTATGCCAACATCGGCGCTGCCCGCTACGCGCGCCCGGGCGGCTGGGGCGGGGGCTATTGGGGCGGCCGCTACTGGCCCGGCGTCTACTACGGCGCGGGATTCGCCTGGTTCCTGCCGGTGCTGCCGCTTTATTGCGCGACCTACTACTGGAACGGACTACCGTACTACTACTACAACGACGCCTATTACACCTGGAGCCCGAGCGCTGACGGCTATGTCGCCACCGACCCGCCGCCGTCCCAGACCGCCGGCGGTCCCAACGACGCTCCGCCTGCCGCCTATGCCGGCGGTGATCAGGCGGGTCCGGCACCGGGCGTACCTGGACCTGGCGGTGAGAACGTCTTTGCGTATCCTTCGCAGGGTCAGAGCGAGGAACAGCAGGCCAGCGATCGCCAGGAATGCGCTCAATGGGCAGCCACACAGGCCGGTGGTGCGAACGGCTCGCCGGATTACCATCGCGCCCTGATAGCTTGTTTTCAGGGCCGGGGCTACAGCGCGCAATAGCCGGCTCGAGACCGCGGGCAGCAGCGCTGCTCGCGGTCACGCTGCTCTCCGGCGCCGGCGCCACCTGGGCGCTTGGCCTTCCGGAGCCGAATAATCGCGATGCCTTGAGGCGCATCGTGCAGCAGGACTGCCTGGTTCATTGGCAGACTCAGCACGACCCGGCACCGTGTCTGCAGATCACAGTGCCCGCTCCATCGCAGCGCGCGCGCGGCTATGCCGTGTTACCCGATCGCAAGGGCGGCGCGCACTTCCTGCTGATCCCCACGCAGACGCTCACCGGTATCGAAGACCCCAGGGTGTTGCAAGCGGGCTCGGTCAATTATTTTGCGGCAGCCTGGAAAGCCCGCGAGTATCTGGCCGCAGTCGTGGGTCACGCGCTGCGGCGCGAGAGCGTCGGTCTGGCCGTCAACTCCGCGTTGCAGCGCGGCCAGGATCAGCTGCACATCCATATCGAATGTCTGCAGCCGCGCCTCTACGACGAATTACGCAGCGCCGGCGAGGCGCTCGGCAATCATTGGTCGGACATTCGAATCGAGGACTCGCCCTACCAGGCGATGCGGATCATGGGTGGGGATCTCGGCAAATCCAATCCGTTCGAGCTGCTGGCGCGGCGACTGCCCAGGGCGGCGAAAGCCATGGGCGCCTATACGCTCGTTGTTGCCGGCATGCAGTTCGCCGCGGGTCCCGGCTTCATCGTGCTGGCTGGCAGGACCGCGCCGAGCCGACCCAGCTCACTCGCGAGCGATCCGGCCTGGGCCAGACCCGGTGAAACGCTGCTCGACGGGAGCTGTGCCCTCGAACGTTGAGACAGCGCGCTAAGGCAGCGTGATGACGGGGAGACGGCCGTCGGTAAAATACCGATCGCCGCCCCCATTCCTGCCGGTCAGCGGCGCCTGAAACGGATCGATCCAGGCAATGCTCACGGCAAGCTCGTGACTGAGCTGCACGAGCAGCATGTCGCGCTCCAGGTCGATGGCTGCGTCGATGTGATGCGTGATCTGTCCGGTTCGGTGACTGATCCCGGCTCGCGTGTCCAGGGTCGCTGCGCCCACCCACAGCGGGCGACCGCTGGCGTCCTGCTCGCTGGATTTCCAGAATCGCACATGGTGCCGGCGGCGCGGATCCCCGCCGATCATCTGTTCGAACACGAGATCCTGCTTGTGACCCCAGTAGTAGAGGCTGCTCACGGGCGCCGTGTCGTAAGGCCGGTGCACCAGGCTGTCCGCGGCGATGCGCAGTGAGGAGTCGAGCGTCACGGGATCGGCGGGCACCCACCCGTTCGAGAGCAACAAGCGCTGCAACGACGCCTCGCTGCCCACTATCGCCAGATTGATGGGATCGCCGGGGATACCCTCGCGCGTGAGGCTGTGCGTCGCCAGACCCTGCAGCGCCGGATGGCGATGTTCGATGTAGCGCCATAGATTCGGCAGGATCAGATAGGCCGATACGCAGTAGGCGATTGCAGCGAGCAGCACGCACCGGAACCAGAAGTCGATGGACCTGGGCGCCATCCCGCTGACCTTCTGCAAGGCGCCGCTGCGTACTTGTACCGTCGGGTCGCTCATCAGTCTCCGCCCACACTTGCGCCGGCCACGCCAAACGGTCAGATTCCCCCGCGCCCCGATTCTGCAAGCAGCCTCAGGAGTCGCAATGATTCAGAGCAACGCCCGACGACGTCAAGCCGTTCAATCCCTGTCGACAGCTCGTATTGCGTACGTTCAATCCTGCTGGCATCGCGAGATCGTCGATCAGGCCCGGCTGGGATTTCTGAAGAACCTCAAGCAGCACGGTCTGCTGCGTGAGCAGGTTGAGCGCTTCGAAGTCCCCGGTGCCTTCGAGATCCCACTGCAGGCGAAGCTGCTGGCCAAGTCGGGCCGCTACGCGGCCATCGTCGCGGCCGGCCTGGTGGTGGACGGCGGGATTTACCGGCATGAATTCGTGGCCGCGAGTGTCATCGATGCGCTCATGAATGTGCAACTCGAAACAGAGGTGCCGGTCATCTCGGTGGTGCTCACGCCGCAACGATTTCATCAGCACGATGAGCATCTGAAGTTCTTTCGTGCGCATTTCGTCATCAAGGGCGCCGAGGCTGCGCGCGCCTGCGCGACCACGATCGCCAATCTCGAGAAATTCCGAGCCGGTTGAGTACGCGTGTTCACCGGTATCGTTCAAGGCCTAGCTCGCGTGCAGGCGCTCGGCGAGCAGCCCGGATTGCGGCGTGTGACACTCCAATTCCCGCCCGGCCTTACCGACGGCCTCGCTATCGGGGCCAGTGTTGCAATAGATGGGGTATGCCTCACGGTGAGCGCGCTGCGCGGTGCGGATGCGGCCGACTTCGACGTGATGCTGCAAACGCTCAGCGTGACGACATTGAGCACGCTGCAGCAGGGCAGCCGCGTCAACGTCGAGCGCGCCGCTCGCGAGGGCGCGGAGATTGGCGGTCATCCGTTGTCGGGGCACGTGGATTTCACGGCCAGCGTGGCGGCAATTGGCCGCCCCGCAAACAACACGGTACTGCGCATCGCCGTGCCGGCGCCATGGATGCGCTATGTGTTCCCCAGAGGCTACATCGCCCTCAACGGCGCCAGCCTGACGGTGTCCGAAGTCGACCGCGCACCGCAGGGCGGCGGCTGGTTCGAGGTCTGGCTGATCCCCGAGACGCTGCGGGTGACGACCTTCGCCGAGCTGGTCGTGGGTTCGACACTCAACATCGAACTCGAGCGGCAGACCCGGGTACTCGTCGACACGGTACGCGACGCCATTCGCGATGCGCTGCAGGGGCATCCTGCGGCGCCGTAGCCACGCGCCGCTGCCTGTCCGTACCGCCGCGCCGCGCCGAGAGCTGGAGCTCAGGTCCAGCCGCCGCCGTCGTCGCCGAATGAGCCCGAGCTGCCGTCGTCCCATGAGCCGGCGTCCGGCATGCCGAAATCCGTACCGCCCATGTCGCCGTTTGGCGCGCTCTCCACGGCGTCGGGAGCTATGGGCGCCGCGCCGCCGCCGACCGGATGACCAGGCTCGAACACATGCCGTACCAGCTCCTCGCCGGCAGCTATGCCGGCGCCCACGGCCAGCCCGCTCGCGAGTCCTCCCATGAGGCCCGAGCCACCGCCGCCGACAACACTGGGAAATCCGCCGGGCGCACCCATCGGTCCCGGTACGCCGGGGCCGCCGGGCACCGCGCTGGGATACGCCGAGTACGCCGCCGCGCTCGCACTGCGCCTACGCAGCAGCAGGCCGACCACCACCACCGCGGCGATCAGCAGTCCGATCAGTCCCCAGGGAAAGGACGAGCCGCCGGAGCGCGTGTATACCGGCGCTGCATAGGCGCCGCGTGCAGCCTGCGCTATCTCCTGACGCAGCGCCGTGACGGCCGCGGGCCTCGCAAATGGCAGCCCCGGCTCCAATTGCTGTGCGGTATTGAGTTCGCGCTGCGCGCCGGAAATATTCCCGGTGCGGGCATCGAGTTCAGCCGCCACGTAATGTGCACGGCCGCTGCTCGGGTGGTCGCGCAGCACCTGGTTGATCATCTGCTGAGCCTGCTCCAGATGCCCGGACTGGGCGGCCTCATAGACCTGGGCCACGCTCGGGTCAGCCTGTGCCAGTGTCTGCCCG
>JBELAR010000135.1:0-5632 GCA_049508555.1 Steroidobacteraceae bacterium | reverse complement strand
CTCTCATCGCACTCGAGAATCGTGCCCGAGTGCACATAGCCCGCGCAGTTGAACAGCACGTCGAGGGGTCCGGTCTGCGCCAATGTCGCCTCGATCTCCGAGCGATCCCTGACATCCAGGTGGCAGGTCTGGCAGCCCTCCAGATTCCGCAGCAGTTCCACATTGAGGTCCGTCGCCCAGACGCTTGCGCCCTCCGCGGCAAACAAGCGCGCCGCGGCGCGTCCGATGCCCTGACCCGCGGCGGTGACCAGCGCGCTCTTGCCCGCGAGTCGCCCGCCCGTCATGCGCTCACCGCCAGCGGTGGCACCGGAGCATCTGCCCGCACGAGGCCTTCGTGCTTGAGATCCTGCCAGAGCTCGGCGGGTATGGGCGTCTCGTACAGCGTCAGCGTGCGCCCGATCTGCTGCCGGCTCGCAAGACCCGGGATCACGCTCGCGATCTGTGGGTGGGCCAGCGGAAACTGCAGCGCCGCGGCCGCGAGGGGCACGTGATAACGATCGCAATGCGCCTCGAGCCGGCGCACGCGCTCGATCACGGCCGCCGGGGCCGGCTCATAGTTGTAGTGCAGCGGGCCGCCCTGACGCGTGCCGGTCGCGAGGATGCCGGAGTTGTACGGTCCTCCCACGATGAGCGACGTGCCTGAACGCGCGCAGGCCGGCAACAGCGCATCGAGCGCACCCTGTTCGAGCAAGGTGTAACGGCCCGCGAGCAGGATGACGTCCAGCCGCGCATGAGCCATCGCCTCGAGACAGATCTCGATCTCGTTGACGCCCAGACCCATGGCCTGGATCGCCGCGTCGGCGCGCAGGCGCTCGAGCGCGCGCAATCCGCCGCCCGTGGTGAGCTGGCGAAAGGTGACATCGTGGTTCACACCCTGCGTCAAACGGCCGATGTCGTGGGCCAGAAGGATATCGATACGCGCCAGGCCGAGCCGCTGCTGGCTCGCCTCCCAGGAGCGCATGACGCCATCGTAGCTGTAGTCGAACACCGGCTCGAACGGCAGGGGAGAGCAGAAGCCGTGACGCAGCCCCGAGCCGTGCAGGCGCGCATTGGCTTGCAATAGCCGGCCGACCTTGGTCGAGACCACGAGCGACTCGTGCTCCCGCAGCCCATCCCCCAGCCGGCGTTCGCTCAGTCCGAAGCCGTAGTAGGGCGCGGTATCGAAATAGGCGATGCCCGCTTCGATCGCGGCGCTGAGCGTGTCGCGGGCCGCGCTATCGGGCATGGATTCATAGAGGTTACCGAGCGGTGCGCCGCCGAAGCCCAGCTCCGTGACGCGCAGTCCGGTAGTGCCCACGCGGCGCAGCGGGATCCTGTGGCTCACGGGCGCGCGCGCCCCTCATGATCGGCGAGCAGGAAGACGCGGCGCATGCTCGCCCACTTCTCGCCCTCGGCGAGCTCGGGCAGCAGGCGCTGAAAGGTCAACATGTAGGCTTCCCAGCGATCGTTCTGCACCTGTGTGGGTTCGGACTGCACGTCGCGCGGGTAGTCGTCGGCCGCCTCCAGAATCATGAACAGCCGATCGCCGCGCTGCCAGATCTCCATGGCCTCAACGCCCCGCGCGCGAATATGGTCGATCACGGCCGGCCAGACGCAGCCGGGCTCGTGCATGCGGCAGTACTCCTGGATCAACGCTGCATCGTTGACCAGATCGAGCGCGAAGCAAAGCCGTCGGCTCATGGTGCGTTGTTCCTTGTCATGCGCGGGAGCATGATCGCAAAACCCAGGCAGACTATGAAGCACAGGGCCGGCACGATCATGGCATGACGGATTCCCGTGTAGCGGTCGGACAGCAGGCCCGTCAGCGGCGGAATGATCGCCCCGCCGATGATCGACATGATCAGGAACGAGGAGCCCAGTTCGGTCTCCTCCCCGAGGCCCTCGACGCCGAGAGCGAATATGGTTGGAAACATGATCGACATGAAGAAGCTGGTGAGCCACAACGCGCCGACCGCGGTCCAGCCGGCGCCGAACGCGGCGGTCAGGCACAGCAGCAGATTCGCCACCGCGTAGAGTGCGAGCAGACGCGCGGGCGGCACGCGTGTCTGGATGAAGGCGCCGCTGAATCGGCCGATCATGAGCATGCCGAGGCTCGCGGAGAGCAGAAAGGCCGCGGTTTTCTCCGGCAGCGCCGGCATGACCGTCTTGGTGAAATCGATGAAGAAACTCCAGATCGTGACCTGGGCCCCGACATAGAAGAACTGCGCGAACACGGCCCAGCGCAGCCGCACGTGACGGATGGTGTGCCAGACCGCGCGCAGCGGCGCCCGGATCTGCGGCGCGGCGGCCGTCGCCGCATGGAGCCGCGGGAACGGCGTCAACGCCACCAGGACGGCCAGCGCCGTGATGAACACGCCCACGCCGAGGTAGGGACCCTTGACGGCTGCGGACTCCATGGTGCGGTAGGCGGTGATCTGCGCCGCGCTCATCGAGGCGATCTGCGCATTCGTCCGCTCGATGCCGGAGAAGATGAACAGCCCACCGACGACGGGGCCGAGGATGGCGCCGATGCCGTAAAAGGATTGGGCGAGATTGAGCCGCGAGGAGGCGGTCTTGGCGTTGCCGAGTATCGAAACATAGGGATTGGCCGCGGTCTCGAGGAATGCCAGGCCGAAGGCGATGATGTAGAGCGCTGCAAGAAAGTAGGCATAGCGCTGCGCGTCGGCTGCGGGATAGAACAGAAACGCACCGGCCGCGTAGAGCACGAGTCCAACGATGATCGTGCGCTTGTAGCCGGCGCGTCGAATGAGCAGCCCCGCCGGCAGCGCGGCGCAGAAGTAGCCGATATAGAACGCGAACTGAATCAGACTCGACTGGGTGCGGCTCAGATCGAGCGCCTTCTGAAACTGCCGGATCAGCACGTCATTGAGCGCAGCGGCGAAGGCCCAGGAGAAAAAGAGGCTGCTCACCAGCGCGAAGGTCAGCCGGTAGCCTCGCTCTACGATGGGTAGCGTCGCGTGATCCAACGTTGCCGCCCCAACCGCAGCCAGCGCAGGCGCCTTGTTCCGGGCAAGGCGTGCCCTGCCGCCTGTCTGCTTGGTCAAATTCGTTTACTTGATTGGTATGAACGCAAGCGGGCCTCGATGATGCGTGCTTGCGCGGGTTCGTATCATATCTATAAAATGACTTTTCACCAGAAAAAAAATAATCGAGGGGTGGCATGGCCGCACCGCCAGGCTCGCGCTCGTGATGCGCATCGATGCCCACCAGCACTACTGGAGCCTGCAGCGGGGCGATTATGGATGGCTCACTGCGGCGCAGGGCGCGCTATACCGCGACTACACGCCCGAGGAACTGCGCGGCCAGCTCGAGGACTGTGCGGTCACGGCGACGGTGCTGGTGCAGGCCGCCCCCACCGAGGCCGAGACGCGCTACCTGTTCGCGCTCGCGCGCGAGACCGCCTCGGTCGCGGGTGTGGTCGGATGGGTGGATTTTGAGGCGCGCGACGTCGCGCAGCGGATTCGCGCCCTCATTGAGGAGGGGGATGGCAGACTCAAGGCCCTGCGCCCGATGATCCATGACATCGCCGATCCGCGCTGGTTGGCGCGCGACTCGCTCGATGCGGCGTTCGAGGCTCTGATCGCGAGCGACCTCGCTTTCGATGCGCTGCTGCGGCCGCAGCATCTGCCCCTGCTCGAGCAGCGCCTGGCGCATCACCCGCGACTGCGCGCCGTGCTGGATCATGCCGGCAAGCCCGATATCGCCCGCGGCGCGTTCGAGCCCTGGGCGAGTGAGATCGAGCGGCTCGCCCGCAACACCTCGGCGTATTGCAAATTGTCCGGACTGCTCACGGAGGCGGCCCCCGGCGCGGGCGCGGCGCAGCTCGATCGCTACGTCGAGCATCTCTTTGCCTGCTTTGGCGCGCAGCGGATCATATGGGGCAGCGATTGGCCCGTGCTGACCGTGCGCGCCTCCTACCGGCAATGGCTTGAACTCGCGCTCGAGCTCGTGCAGCGGCACGCGCCGGGACAGGAAGATGCGATATTCGCCAACAATGCCGCGCATTTCTACGCGCTAGATACCCGGCGCGCAGAGCGCTCGCACATCACTCGAGGTTAAACCCAGGTGCCGATCATCACAGCGCTGGAGAGGCACGACATCCGCTTCCCGACTTCCCTCGAGCTCGACGGCTCGGACGCCATGAATCG
Organism: Steroidobacteraceae bacterium; assembly: GCA_049508555.1. GTDB lineage: Bacteria > Pseudomonadota > Gammaproteobacteria > Steroidobacterales > Steroidobacteraceae > FEN-1191. The sequence goes on along the minus strand of JBELAR010000135.1, from coordinate 1,484 downwards.
CGATCCGGATTACTCCGCCGCCTATGTGATTCTGCGCACCGACGGCGCACCGGGCCTGTGCGGCCATGGCTTCGTCTTCACGATCGGACGCGGCAATGATGTGCAGACTGCGGCCTACTCGGCTCTGGAGCACCTGGTCATCGGGCGGCGTGTGAGTGAGATCGTCGGGGATCTGGGTGCTTTCGCCCGCAGTCTCACGGACGACTCGCAGCTGCGCTGGCTCGGACCCGAGAAAGGCGTCATGCACATGGCCATCGGTGCAGTCGTGAATGCCGCCTGGGATCTGGCCGCGCGTGCGGCGGCCAAGCCGGTGTGGCGTCTGATCAGCGACATGAGTCCGCAGCAGATCGTCGATCTGATTGACTTCCGCTACATCAGCGATGCACTCACGCCGCTCGAAGCGCTGTCGATACTGCAGGCCGCCGCGGACGGCAAGGGCGAGCGCGTGGCACGTCTGATTGAGCGCGGCTACCCGGCCTACACGACCTCGCCGGGCTGGCTGGGCTACAGCGATGAGAAACTCGCGCGCCTCTCGCTCGCCGCCGTCGCCGAGGGCTTTCGCACCATCAAGATCAAGGTCGGGCTCGAGGTCGAGAGCGACATGCGCCGCTGCCGCATCGCGCGCGATGCGATCGGTCCGAAGATAGGACTGGCGGTCGATGCGAATCAGCGCTGGGACGTGGGCGTGGCGATCCCCTGGCTCAAGCGTCTCGCACCCTTCGAGCTCGCGTGGGTCGAGGAGCCGACCAGTCCGGATGACATCCTGGGCCATGCGGCCATTCGCCGCGCGATAGCGCCGACTCCGATCTCCACCGGCGAGCACACGCAGAACCGGGTGATCTTCAAGCAACTGTTTCAGGCGCAGGCCGTGGATCTCATTCAGATCGATGCCACGCGCGTGGGCGGGGTCAACGAGAATCTGGCCATCCTGCTGATGGCCGCCAAATTCGGCGTACGCGTCTTTCCGCACGCCGGCGGGGTAGGACTGTGCGAGCTCGTACAGCACCTGGCGATGGCCGACTACGTGGCGATCACCGGTTCGATGGAAGATCGGGCCATAGAGTTCGTCGATCACCTGCACGAGCACTTCGTGGACCCCGTGCGCATTCGCGCCGGCCGTTATCTGGCGCCCCTGGCGCCCGGCTTCTCGGCGCAGATGCGGCCCCAGTCCCTCGAGCGCTTTCGCTTTCCCGACGGCGCCGCCTGGAGTGCGTCCTGATTGCAGGACAGGCCGAGGGGGCGAGCGGCGCCCGTTACGGCGGGGCGGCGAGCGCGCGCTCGGTGCCCGGGTTCGTGATCTTCGAGGCCGAGGGCAGTTGCGTGAGGTCCCAGCCGCCCCCGAGCGCCTGGATCAGCTCGACCGCGGCGCTCATCTGGCTCACGCGCAGCGTGACCTCGGTGAGCTGATCGCTCAGCAGCGTCGTCTCGGCGATCATGACGTCCAGATATGGATCGAGACCGGTGTCGTAGCGCGAGTTCTCGAT
>JBELAR010000134.1:0-5643 GCA_049508555.1 Steroidobacteraceae bacterium | reverse complement strand
GGACTGGCCGATGCGCGGGAAGTTCGCTGCAATCTTCTGCCGCAATGTCGTGATCTACTTCGACCGCGATACCCAGCGCCGGATCTTTGCCCGCATGCAGGCCCTGCAGCGAGCGGGCGATCACCTGTTCCTCGGGCATGCGGAATCACTGCTCGGCATCAGCAGCGACTACCGCCTGGTGGGTCAGACGATCTATCGCAAATGTCCGCCATGAGCGCCGCCACTGAAGCCCCGGCGGCGCGGGCACTGCCGCCACCGGCTGCGCCGCCGTTCGCCCACATTCAGCGCCGGCTCGATATGCGCCTCAACGCCGTGGTGGCGACCCTGCATCCCGGCGACTACTACGTGGCCGAGCGCGGCGAGCTCATCGGCACGGTGCTCGGCTCCTGCGTATCGGCCTGCGTTCGCGACCGGCGACTGCGCGTCGGGGGCATGAATCATTTCATGCTGCCGGCGGATCAATCCGATGGCGAACGGGTCTGGGGCCAGAGCGCCAGCGCGGCCACGCGCTACGGCAATGTGGCGATGGAGCGTTTGATCAACGAGATATTGAAACTCGGCGGCCAGCGCCGCGATCTGGAGGTCAAGCTGGTCGGCGGCGGCAGGATGCTCGATACCATGAGCGATGTCGGGGCGCGCAACATCCAGTTCGTGCGCGAGTACGTGCGCACTGAGGGGTTCTGTGTGGTCGGCGAGGATCTGGGCGAGCGCTGCGCGCGCAAGGTCCTCTACGACCCGGCCAGCGGCCATGCCCGCGTCAAGCGCCTGAGCCGCATGGTCGGCCATCTCCTGGCAGAGGAGAGGCGCTACCAGCGCGACATCCACCGCACGGCGGTGGGCGGCGATATCGAGTTGTTTTAGGTTTTCTCAGGAACAAATATGACCCATACGGCATCCCTGCGCCCCGCGATCAAGGTTCTGATCGTCGATGACTCCGCGCTGGTGCGCGCACTGTTGAGCAAGATCCTCGGCGCCGATCCGGAGCTGCTGGTGGTGGGCGCCGCGCCCGATGCCTTCGTCGCTCGCGAGCGGATCAAAGCGCTCAATCCCGACGTGCTGACGCTTGATGTCGAGATGCCGGGCATGGACGGGCTGCAGTTCCTGCGCAACCTCATGCGCTTGCGCCCCATGCCGGTCGTCATGTGCTCCTCCATGACCGAGCGTGGCGCGGACGTGACGCTCGCGGCGTTGGAGATCGGCGCGGTCGACTTTGTGACCAAGCCGAAAATCGACGTCGCACGCGGACTGGAAGCCTACGCGGCCGAGATCATTCAAAAAGTCAAGGTGGCCGCCGCGGCCCGCGTGCGGCCCGGGATGACGCGCCCGGCAACCCATGCAGTGCAGCAGAATCCAGCGGCGCCGAGCGCGCTGCCGCGCTTTCGCAGCAGCGCTCAGATCATAGCGATCGGCGCCTCCACCGGCGGCACCGAGGCCATACGCGAGGTGCTGTCACGGCTGCCGGTGGATTGTCCAGCCGTTCTGATCACGCAGCACATCCCGCGCACATTCAGCGCGCCGTTCGCCGCCCGCATGAATCAGTGCTCGGCGCTGAACGTGCAGGAGGCTCGGGACGGCCAGTACATCACGCCCGGGCAGGCCTATATCGCCCCGGGAGATGCGCATCTGCTCATCGTGCGCGACGGGGCTGGCTTGCGCTGCCATCTGAGCGCCGAGGCCGCGGTGAACCGGCATCGACCGAGTGTGGACCTGATGTTTCAATCGGTGGCCGCGCAGGTCGGTGCCAACGCGGTGGGCGTGATCCTCACCGGCATGGGAGCCGACGGGGCCGAGGGGCTCAAGGCCATGCACGATCGCGGCGCGGTCACGATTGCGCAGGATGAGAGCTCGAGCGTGGTCTGGGGGATGCCCGGGGCGGCCGTGGCGCTCGGGGCCGTGGATCACATTCTGCACGTGGAACACATCGCCCGAGAGCTCACTCAGCTCAATAGCGTGCACGATCAGCGACGTGCCTCCAAGGCTTGAACAAAACCCCCAACGGCGCTTCAAGTTTTGTACCCCGCTGCCGAAAAATAGAGTCTGGGGCTGCTCAGTTGAGCGCCGGAGGGGCGAGGGTGTCACGGAAACGTGACGCGCGTCGCGTGTTTCGGTGCCTGACGGCGGCGAGCTGGAGATCGAGTTGAACCGTTGGATCCGCAATCTGAGCTTTGCGCGCAAGCTGGTGCTCGTGGGCATTGCTGCGCTCGTGCCGTTGTTGATCGTGACAGGATTGTTCCTGTCGGAAAAACAACGCGATATCAGCCTCGGCCAGCGCGAACTGGCCGGATTGCACCGCTACCGCGCGCTCGAGACGCTGCTGTTGCCGCTGGGCATGCACGAGATCCGGGGCGCCGCCCAGGCGGCTATGAGCCCGGCGGCCGCGGCGCCTGGCAGTGCGGTGGCGCCGGCGAACGCGGGGCTGGAGAGCGCTGCCGGCGAACTGCAGCTCGCCAGTGCCGAAATCGAGCGCGCGCTGAGCGCGCAGGATGCCCAGAGCGAAGACTATGGCGCTCCGGCGGGCGAGGATGCTCGACGCTGGAACGAAATCAAGACGGCCTGGGGGCTGCTGCGCAGGAACGGTGCAGCGTCCGTGGCCGAAATCGAGCGCGCGCACGCCGAACTGCGAGGCCAGATTCTCGCCTACCGCGACTACATCGCCGACACCAGCGGTCTCACGCTCGACAGCACCCCGCTGATCAACTTCGTGATCGATGCCACGGTACTGCAGTGGCCGGACTTCGAGAGCGATCTGGCCGAGATGCGCTCGCACGCCGTGAGCGTGACGCTTGCGCCCGCCAGCCGCTCGAGCAAGGGCGATTTCGAGCAGATCCTGCACTCGCAGGTGCTGGCCTCGGGGGCATTGGAGAAGATAGCCGCCGATATGCACCGTGCCGCGCAGAGCGACGCCGCGGGGGAGGCCTGGCGCGTTTCGGCGCAGGGCGCGCTCGGGATGCTCAGCAGCGACTTCGACGCCTGGTGCAAATACGTCAGACAGAACGTGATCGGCGCGGCGGTCAGCGATCCACTCGATACCGTGGTACGCAATGCGACGCAGCTGCGCAGCTCGATCGACGGCTTTCGCGCGCCGCTCGAGCAGGCGGCAGAACAGCAATTGCAGCGCAAACTCTCGCAACTGCGCTCGCTGCGCGATGAATTGATCGTGATGGTGACGCTCGCCCTGATGCTTGCCGTCGTCATCATCTGTGTCGTCTCCTCAGGCACGGTTGGAGAGATGAACGAGGTCGTCGCCGTCGTCTCGCGGCTGGCCGAGGGCGACTACGGCCACGAGATCGTGGTGCAGGGGAGCGATGAGTTTTCCCGCATCGCGCAGGCGCTGGCCGGCATGCAGGAGAAGCTGCGCGATGTGCTCCAGGGCGTGAAGAGCAGCTCGTTCACGGTCGCCACGGCAGCGCGTCAGATCAGTGCCGGCACCGAGGACCTCTCGGCGCGCACCGAGCAGCAGGCGGCCAATCTCGAGGAGACCGCCTCCTCGATGGAACACATGACCTCCACGGTCAGACAGAACGCGGATAATGCGAGGCTCGCCAATACTCTGGCGCAGGCGGCGCGCGATCAGGCCGAGCACGGCGGCGTCGTGGTCGAGAAGGCGGTCGCGGCCATGGGTGCGATCGACGTCTCGAGCAAGCGGATCGCCGACATCATTTCCGTGATCGATGAGATTGCCTTTCAGACCAATCTGCTGGCGCTCAACGCCGCGGTGGAGGCTGCCCGCGCCGGCGATCAAGGCCGAGGTTTCGCCGTCGTTGCCGGCGAAGTCCGCAATCTCGCGCAGCGCAGCGCCTCGGCGGCCAAGGAGATCAAGGCGCTGATCAGCGACAGCGTGTCCAAGGTGGCGGAAGGCGGCCGCCTGGTCAGCGAATCGGGACGTTACCTCGGGGAGATCGTGGCTGCGGTCAAGAAGGTCAGCGACGTGGTCGGCGAGATTTCCAGCGCGAGCCAGGAGCAAGCAGCCAGCGCCGAGCAGATCAGCCGCGCCGTGACGCAAATGGATCACAGCACGCAGCAGAATGCGGCCATGGTCGAGCAGGCCAACGCCGCGGCGGCTTCCATGAGCGAGCAGGCGGTGCGCTTGTCGGAACTCACCGCCTTCTTCCGCCTCAAGGATGCCGCTCAGGCTGGCGGTGCGAGCGCATCCGCACCGCCGCGTCAGCGGGCCGTCGCCCCAGTGCCCGGGGCCGCCGCGCCGCACGCCTCGGGTTCGAAGCTGCCAGATGCCGCGCGCGGCGAGCGGCGCGGGGCGAGCCGGCCCTGGGTCGGTCCTGCGGCGGCCGCGGCGAGCGGCACGCATGCAGCGGCGGCGCCGGCCCCGAACGGTGACTGGAGCGAGTTCTAGCGCGCCGCGCAAGCGCTGAGTTCGCGCGAGTGCCCCGGTAATCTCAAGGATCAAGGTTCGACTTTTGTGCAAAAACAGGTCATCGCCACGGATACAGAGAGTCAGCGCAATGTGAGCGTGGAGGCGTTTGAGTTCGTGCGCGAGCTCGCCAGCGAGCTTTCGGCGAGCACGATCGAGTTGCCGAGCTTTCCCGACGTCGCCCTGCAGGTGCAGCGGGTGCTGAGCGAGAACAGCGCCAGCACGGAGCGCGTGGTGCGCGTGCTCGGTGCCGAGCCCATGCTCGCGGCCCGCGTGCTCTCGATGGCGAACTCGGCCGCGATCTGCCCCGGCGGCAAGGCGGTGACCGACCTGCGCTCGGCGGTCACGAGGCTCGGCTTCGACGCGCTGCGCGCGGCGGCGGTCAGCTTTGCGATGGCGCAGCTGCGCCGTGCCAGACAATACCAGTCGATCGAACGCCAGCTCAGCGTCCTATGGCAGCACAGCGCGCTGGTGGCCGCTCTGTGTTTCGTGATTGCGCGTCGCAAGGGCGGCGCCAGCGCCGATACCGCCATGCTCACCGGTCTCGTGCATGGTGTGGGCAAACTCTACATTCTCACGCATGCGCTGGGTCACCCGTGGCTGTTCGGCGATCAGGCTGCGTATATGCGCATCGTGCGCGACTGGCACGGCAACATTGCCAAGGCGCTGCTCGAGAACTGGAACATGGCCGATGAGATCGTCAACGCCGTGCACAGCTACGAGGACCAGGGGCGCGATGGGCGAGGCCAGGGCGGGCAGCTCGCTGACGTGCTCGATGTGGCTGATACGCTCTCGGTGTGCAAGGACGTGCCGGAGCTGTTGCAGGAGCGCATCGCGGGTAGCAAGGCCGCCGCGCGCCTGGGGCTCAATGCCGAGATCTGTCGGACGCTGGTCATGGAGTCTGCCGAGGAACTCGGGGCGCTGCGCGAGGCTCTGGGGAGCTGAGCCTCAGTGGAAATCCCGTGAGTCGCGCGTGAGACTGCCGAGCCATCGCGAAGCATCGTGCAGCCGCCTTGCGATCACATGGGCGACCTGATCGCGTCGCTGCAGCGCGCCTTCGACCACCAGCAGACTCGATTCGAGCGCGCAGCGCCGCTGGGCGTCGAACACCTTGGGCCAGAGAATCACATTGACGAGACCGGTTTCATCCTCCAGCGAGGCGAATACCACGCCCGAAGCCGTCGCCGGCTGCTGCATATGCGTGACCAATCCCCCCACGCGCACGCTGATCCCGTCCGGCAGCAGCGAGAGCTCGCGGCTGCTGCGAAATCCCC
>JBELAR010000133.1:0-5677 GCA_049508555.1 Steroidobacteraceae bacterium | reverse complement strand
CGTGTCACTGATACTGGGATCGAACCAGGTCAGCAGACACTCAGCAACCGCCACGCGAACGACGAGAACAGATCGAAGCAAATAATCGAGTTATTTTATGTTTCGATGTGTCGGGTGGTGCCTGATATCGACTGTTCATCTGCGCGCCAGCCTGTGCCCGGCACGCGCTGTTCTGCCGAAGCGGGCTCACGCCGATGGCGCGAGGCGAAATTCCGGCACCAGGGTGCCGTCCATGAGGATCTGCAGCAGTTGCTGAATGCGATCGCGGTCGAGCTCGCCGAATCGAGCCGCGATGGGACTGTCCAGATCGAGCACGCCGACCAGACGGCGGTCTTTGAACACCGGCAACACCATCTCGGATTGCGACGCCTCGTCGCAGACGATGTGACCGGGAAATGCATGCACGTCCGGGACGATCACGGCCGCGCGCTGCAGGGCTGCCGCGCCGCACACCCCATCGCCAATCGCGATGCAGGCACAGGCGGGCTTGCCCTGAAAGGGTCCGAGCACCAGATCATTACCCCGCAGCAGATAAAAGCCCGCCCAGTTCAGATCCGGCAGCGTCGTGAACAACAGCGCCGCAAAGTTCGAGATGTTGGCCAGAAAATCGCTCTGGCCGCGGATCAGCACCTGCAGGCTGTGGTTGAGCTGATCGTAGAGCGCGGCTCTTGAGACCTGATCGTTCATGAATTGATGCGCTGGCGTCGAGGCGGGAGCGTCAATGAGCTCGATCGCGGACCGGGCGGCATGAGGCCATCGCCTTCACGCCGCCGCGGTCCGCACTGCCGAGCAGGGCTGTTGCGCGCTAGCGCTCCCAATGACCCTGCGCCAGGCGATAGCCGCCACCGGCGGCCACCCAACGATGCGGCACCCAATGGTAGCCGGGTCGGCCGGGATGCCAGCCACCGGGAACCCAAACGTGACGGCCGCCGACCCAATTCCAGTAGCCACCGAACCAGACGTAACCCGGCGCCGGGGCGACGCCCACGACTTCCACTTGCGGCTCGGGCGGCGCGACCGTCACCACGGCACCGCCGTAATAGGCCGGTCTGGCTGTCACGACGCAGCCGCCGAGCATGACAGAGGCCAAGGCCAGCGCGGCCAGGCCAGCCCGAAAGGCGCGAGTTGTCTTCATAAATACTCTCCGTAGTGGCTTCTCGATAATTGTAGCAAACGCGCAAGGAGCGATTCGGATGACCGTGTCACGGTACCCGCACCTGACTCCCGTAGGACAATGCGAGGTGCTTGAGCGGTGGCTCACGGTTAGGATGACGCTGTTAAAGGCGGTCGATGAACCGCCTGATGCCGAGGTGCGCATGAGTCTGGATATGGTTACGCCGGGCAATCAAGCGCCGGCGCTGTTCAATGTCATCATCGAGATTCCGATGAATGCCGATCCGATCAAATATGAGGTCGACAAGGAGACCGGCGCCATGTTCGTCGATCGCTTCATGGGCACGGCGATGCATTACCCCTGTAATTACGGCTACGTACCGCAGACGGTGGCCGGTGATGGGGATCCGGTGGATGTGCTCGTGATCACGCCCTTTCCGTTGATACCCGGTGTGGTCGTGCGTTGCAGGCCGCTGGGACTGCTCAAGATGACCGATGAGAAGGGCGATGACGCCAAGGTGCTGGCCGTGCCCGACGACAGGGTGCTGCCGATCTACAGCCACTGGCGCACGCACTCCGATATCAATACCCATCGCTTGAACCAGATCCAGCATTTCTTCGAGCACTACAAGGACCTGGAGCCCGGCAAATGGGTCAAGGTCGAGGGCTGGGGCAATGTGGATGCGGCCAAGGCGGAAATCGAATCGGGCATGAAACGCTACTCGAGCTAGTGCAGGTCGAGCTAGTGCAGGTGCCGAGGGCTTGGTCGGGGGCCCAGCGCTGGGCTTATATTGACCAATATAATAACTAATGTTATAGTACCCACCGATATATAGTGGGCGCGACTCGGCGCGGGTCTTGCGGCGGTGGACAAGCTCAGAAATTTCGGCTTCCTGATGCGCGATGTCTCGCGGCTCTCGGCGCGACTGTTTGAGAGCAATGCCGGGGAGTTGGAGCTCACGCTGCCTCAATGCAAGGTGCTGGCGCATCTCTCGCGCAATGAAGGCATCAGTCAGGCGCGACTCGCCGACCTCACCGAGACCGACCCCATGACGCTCGTGCGCACGCTCGATCGCATGCAGCAGGATGGCTGGATCGAGCGGCGAGCCGATCCGGTGGACCGTCGCGCCCACCGCCTTTACCTGCTCGAGGGCGCCAAACCGGTCGTCAATCGCATGTGGAAGATCGCCGAGCAGGTGCGCAACGAGGCCTTGTCGGACCTGAGCCAGGCCGAGCGCGAGCAGCTGGTGGATCTGCTCGAGCGCATCCACTGCACATTGTCGGCGCTCGAGGCCAAGTGAGGATGAATATGGACGCGATGGTGGCAGGGCAGGAGAGCGCCGAGCAGGCACAGAGCGCGGCGAGGGCCGAGCGGCGGCGTGTACGGCTGCGCCGCGCGCTCATGCTCGGTGGCGTCGTGCTGACCCTGATTGGCGCGCTTTGGTACTACCTTTCCACGGGCCGCTATATGTCGACCGATGACTCCTCGGTACAGGCCGCGCAGACGGCCATCAGCACCAACATACCCGGACGCGTCGTCGAATTGGACGTGCACGACAACCAGAGCGTGCAGCGTGGCGAGGTGTTGTTCCGCCTCGATGATCGCTCATATCGAATCGCGCTCGAGGATGCGCGGGCCAAGTTCGCCGCGGCGCAGATGCAGATAGCGGCCGCCAAGGCGACCTACCGCCAGCAGCTCGCCACGGTGGCCGCCGCGCGCGACACGCTCGCCTACCAGCAGCACGAGTTCGAGCGACAGCAGCATCTGCTGCAGTCCGGCATCAGCTCGCGCGTGCAGTTCGAGCAGGCGCAGCACGCCACCGATCTGGCGCGCTCGCAGCTCACCGCCGCGCAACAGCAGGTCGGCAGCGTGCTCGCGCTGCTCGGCGGGGATCCGGCGCGCCCCATCGATCAGCATCCGCTGGTTGAGGAGGCGCAGGCAGCGCTCGATCGCGCGGCGCTGGATCTCTCCTATACCGAGATCCGCGCGCCCGAGGCGGGTGTGGTGGCCAAGGTCGAGCAATTGCAGGTCGGCGACTACATCAACGCCGCGACGCCCGTGTTCACGCTGATCTCGAGCAGCGACGTGTGGGTCGAGGCGAATTTCAAGGAGGACGAGCTGACCTACATGCGCGCGGGTCAGTCCGCCGAGGTCAGCATCGATGCCTATCCGGGCCGGCGCTTTCGCGCCCGCGTGGTGAGTATGAGTCCGGGTACCGGGGCGCAGTTCTCGCTGCTGCCGCCGGAGAATGCGACCGGCAACTGGGTCAAGGTGGTGCAGCGCGTGCCGGTACGGCTGCAGTTCGAGCCCGATGAAATCGACGGCATCCCCTTGCACGCGGGACTGAGCGTCGATGTCACGGTCGATACCGAGCACCACCGGCATCTGTTCGCTCACGAGGCGGCGCAGGTCGCCCGACGCTGATGGCCTCGAATGTGTCCGCCGAGGCTGCCGGCGTGCCGCTGCATCGGGGCATGATCACCGGCACGGTCATGGTCGCCTCGATTCTGCAGGCGCTCGACAACACCATCGCCAACGTGGCATTGCCCCGCATGCAGGGGAGCCTCTCGGCCACGCAGGACCAGATGACCTGGGTCCTGACCTCCTACATCGTGGCCGCGGCCATCATGACGCCCTTGACGGGCTGGCTGGCCGATCGCTTCGGCCGCAAGCCCCTGTTCCTGGTTTCCATCATCGGCTTCACCCTGGCCTCGGCCCTGTGCGGCATGGCGCAGTCGCTCGATCAGATCGTCCTGTTCCGTGTATTGCAGGGCCTGTTCGGCGCGGCGCTGATTCCGATGTCGCAGGCGGTGCTGTTCGATGTGTATCCGCCCTCGCAGCACGGCCGGGCGATGGCGCTCTGGGGAATCGGCGTCGTGCTCGGACCCACGCTCGGGCCCATGCTCGGCGGCTGGCTCACGGACAACTACAGCTGGCGCTGGGTGTTCTACATCAACGTGCCGTTCGGGATACTCGCCGTGCTCGGCGTCCTGGCCTATTTCCCCGATACCAAGCACGCGCGCAAGAGCTTTGATTTCTTCGGCTTCGCCACCCTCAGTATCGCGGTCGGCACGCTGCAGTTATTTCTGGATCGTGGACCGATCAAGGATTGGTTCAGCTCCGGGGAGATCCGGCTCGAGGCGGCACTGTGTGCGCTGGCATTCTATATGTTCGTCGCGCACACGCTCACCGCGCGCCAGCCCTTCATCCGCCTGGCTCTGTACCGGGACCGGAATTTCCTGACCGGCAACATCCTGATCTTCGTGGTCGGCGTCACGTTGTTTGCGACCCTCGCGCTGCTCTCTCCGCTCCTGCAGGGTCTGCTGGGCTATTCCGTGTTTCAGTCCGGTCTGGTCACCGCGCCGCGCGGCGCCGGCACGCTCCTGGCCATGATCCTGGTGGGCCGTGCGGTGGGCCGCATCGATGCGAGGCTCATCATCGGCACCGGGCTCGCCCTGACCGCGCTCTCGCTCTGGCAGATGTCGCATTTCTCGATGCAATTGCCCATGGCCTCGATCGTCTGGTCGGGCGCGATCCAGGGGCTCGGCACCGGCATCGTCTATGTGCCCATGGCAGCGCTCACATTCGCCACACTGCCATCGGTGCTGCGCAATGAGGGCACCGCGCTCTTCAACCTGATCCGCAACATCGGCAGCAGTGTCGGCATCTCCACGGTTCAGGGCTTGCTGGTACGCAATACGCAGGTCGTGCACGCCGGGCTCGCGCAGCACTTGAGCCCATTGCTGCTGGCCCAGCACGCCTTTGGGCGCTTCCCCGGCGCCGCGGCGATGGCGGCGCTCAACGCTGAGGTGACCGCGCAGGCGAGCATGATCGCGTACCTGGATGACTTCTATTTCATGCTGCTGCTCACGGTGCTGGCGATGCCCTTGCTCTTTCTGGTGCGCAAACCCCCGGCTGCGAGCGGGCGGGCCAAAGATGTCGTGCTCGAGTAGGGCAGGGAAGGCCGCGCGCCTCGCCGCAGCGCTGCTGGCGCTCTCGGCGGCGTTGAGCGGTTGTGTGGCGGGACCCAACTTCGTCCCCCCGAAGGTCAACGGGCCGGCGCGCTACACGAGTGCGCCGCTGGTGAATCTGCCGAGCGACTTCGAGCCCGAGCTCGCCGCGGCGCCATCGGCCACTCCCGGGCCAGTGGAGGCGCCCTGGTGGACGTCGCTGAACTCAGCGCGGCTGGATGCGACGATTCGCGAGGCGCTCGCGCGCAATCACGATCTGGACGCGGCGCGCGCGACGCTCGGGCAGGCTCAGGAGTTCCTGGCCGTGGCCGATGCGGCGCGCTATCCATTGCTCGATCTGGACGCGAGTGCCGGCCGCCAGAAATACGGCGCCGCATTCTTAGGACCCGAACGGCTGCCGCCGTTCAGTTTCTATTCCATCGGCGCATCGGTGAGCTATGCGTTCGACGTCTCCGGCGTCGTGCGGCGAACGATCGAGCAGCAGCGCGCCAATGCCGAGCATGAGCAACACGAAGTGGAGGCCGCCGCGCTGAGTCTGAGTGGTCAGGTCGCCCTGCAGGCGCTCGCCATGGCCTCCGCCCGGGCGCAGATC
>JBELAR010000132.1:0-5886 GCA_049508555.1 Steroidobacteraceae bacterium | reverse complement strand
GGCGATCTGCAGGTTCAGCACGCCCGCGCGCGGCAGTTCCCGTGGCGGCTCGGAGCTGCGCACCAGGCGCACGCCGGGCCACAGCTCGCGCACGCGTTGCTTCCAGGCCGCCAGTGCCGTGGCAGCAGCCGGCCCCTCCTGCATCAGACGCTGATATTGCGACGCCGCCGGGTAGTAAAGTCCGCGCGCATAGTCCTGCACGACGCGGCCCATGTTGAACTGTGGAATGACCGTCATCATGGCGCGTTTGCAGCGCCGCACCCATTCCGCCGAATAGCCCTCCTCGCCGCGGGCGTAGTACAACGGCACGACCTCCTCCTCCAGCGCGTCGAGCATCTCGCCGGAGTCGAGCGCATCGCGCCGCTCGCTGTCCTGCACGTCCGCTGGGGGTATGCCCCAGCCGTTGTCCTTATCGAAGCCCTCTGCCCACCAGCCATCGAGGATGCTGAGATTGAGCCGGCCGTTGACGGCGGCCTTGATGCCGGAAGTTCCGCTGGCCTCCAGCGGCGCGACCGGATTGTTGAGCCATACATCGACGCCGGTCACCAGCCAGCGCGCGAGCTGCAGGTCGTAGTCCTCCAGGAACACCACGCTGCCGGCGAACTCCGGGGTCAGCATCAGCTGCTTGATCTCGCGCAATACCTGCTGCCCGGGTTGATCGGCGGGATGAGCCTTGCCGGCGAACAGGAACAGTACCGGCCGCTCCGGGTCGTTGACGAGCCGTGCGAGGCGCGCGCGATCGCGCAGCAGCAAGGCTGCGCGCTTGTACGTGGCAAAGCGGCGCGCGAAACCGAGCGTGAGCGTGTTGGGGCGCTCGGGATCGAGCAGGCGGGTGATGTGGCGCAATTGTGCCTGGCTCAGGCCCTTGCTGCTGTATTCACGCCGCAGCCGCTCCCGCACGCCCGCCAGCATCGCGCCTTTGACTCGCTGCGCCGTCAGCCAGTACTCGTCATCGGGCACCTGGCCGAGCCCGCGCCAGAACTCGCTGTCCGAGAGCCGCTCGCGCCATTGCGGCCCGAGCTTGGCGTCGAAGAAGCGGCACCAGGTCTGGGCCAGAAACGTCGGCACATGTACGCCATTGGTGACATAGCCCACCGGGTTTTCCGACGGCGGTAATTCCGGCCAGTGTTCGGCGCACAGTCGCGCGGACACGACGCCGTGCAGGCGGCTCACGCCGTTGATGCGCCGCGCACCATTCAGCGCGAGCTGCGTCATATTGAAGGCGTGCGGGGCACTGTGGGTCCTTCCCAGATTCAGTACCCGCTCCATCGACACGCCCAGACCGGCCACGATGCCCTGGAAACAGTGCGCAAACAGGCCGACGTCGAACGCGTCGTGACCGGCCGCCACGGGGGTGTGGGTCGTGAAGACGCAATGCGTGGCAGCCGCCTCCAGGGCGGCGTCGAACTCCAGACCGCTCGCGATCCCCTCCCGTACCAGTTCGAGAATCAGGAACGCGGCGTGGCCTTCGTTCATGTGAAAGGTCGCCGGCGTGAGCCCGAGCGCGCGCAGCGCGAGCAGCCCACCCAGACCGAGGATCATCTCCTGGCGGATGCGCACCGAGACATCGCCGCCGTACAGTCGATGCGTGATCTCCCGATCCTCCGGCGTGTTGTCCGGACAGTTGGTGTCGAGCAGATAGACCGACACGCGCCCGACCTTGGCTCGCCAGAGGCGCGCGTGTACCGCCTGCCCGGCGATCGGCACCTGCACTGCCAGCCAGTTGCCACGGGCATCGCGCACAGCCTCGACCGGCAGATCGCGCGGATCCGTGTCGGTGTAATTGGCGTGCTGCACGCCGTCACTATCGACCGACTGGATGAAGTAGCCCTCGGTATAGAGCAATCCGACCGCGATGAAATTCAGCCGCTCGTCGCTCGCCGCCTTGCAATGATCTCCGGCCAATATTCCGAGACCCCCGGAATAGATCGGGAAGCTCTCGTGAAAGCCGTACTCGGCGCAGAAATAGGCCACCAGCGGCTCGTCCGCGCGGGGCGGCGGGGCCGACAGATAAGCGTCGAAGCTGCTCAGCACCTGCTGGTAACGCTCCAGATAGAGCGGATCGGCGGCCGCGCGATCCAGGTTTTCCTGGTTGACACAGCGCAGTACCAGCCGCGGATTGCCGTTGGCTTGCTTCCAGACCTCGGGATCGAGATCCTCGAACAACGCGCGTGTGGGCCGGTGCCAGCTGAAGAACATGTTGTTCGCCAGCTCCGTCAGCCTTGCCAGGGGGCCGGGCAGTAACGGATAGACCTCTATGAGTTGCTTCGCCAATCTGGCTCGGGTCCGAAATTGTCTGCGATCCATGATGGGCGAAAATCCTAGCAGCTCGCGTCGAGGCAACCTGTGCGCAAAGTCGCGGTCGCGCGGGTTCGTGCCGCGCTGCCGCATGTCGCTCTTCCGCAAGCGGATCCGGAGGCTATACTCGCACAGCCCTCAAAGACCAGCTCGAGCGCCCGCAGACCTCAAGGATCGTGAGCACCCCTCAGTCAGCGGCCCGAATGCCGTGTGCGCTATCGGCGATCGGACTGATCGGGCTGCTTGCTTTGACCGCTCTGGCCGTAAGCGGCCTGCATACGCTCTATCGCGCACAGTCCCCCGCCACGGCGATGCGAGGGTTCGCCGAAACAGCGGCCAACGGCTGCCTCTCGACGCACGACGGCTACCTGCGCGCGCGGCTGCGCGGGGCGGAGAGCCTCGATATCGATTGGCAGGACGGCGAGCTGCAATGCGACGGCGGTCCGCGTCCCGATGGGCGCGGCATACGTCTGACGTTCGCCGGACCGTCGCTGCCCGGGGGACATCGTCTGAGATTTCTGTTCGGCATCGCCGGCGTACCCGCAGCCGGCGAGGCGCAGCACCTGCCCGCCAACGTGACCGTGATCTTCGAGGGCGAGCCGAGGCTCTATTCCACGCGCGGTGAGGACAAATGCACGATCGATGAGCTGAGCGTGGCGCTTATCCGCGCCCCGGTACCCGGCCGTCGGCTGCGAGTCACGGGTCGCGGCTTCTGCGTGGCGCCGGCCGCGGCGGCGGACGGCGGCATGGGGTTGTTGCTGAGCCGTTTTGATTTTGCGGGATCGGTATTATATGAGGGTGATTCCTCCCAGAGCGACGCCCATGACGCCACCACGCCGTCCAGCTGAAGCCCAACGGCATACCCCTGACCCCACAGTGGCTTTCCTTCGCGCCGTGCTGCTCCTGCTCGCCGTGCTGGGCGCAGGCACGGCCTACGCGATCGAGAGCATCGATCAATTCCCGAGCGCGCCGTTGAGCATACGCACTCGAGACGGAACGGAGTGGTTCAGCGTCTGGATCGCCGACACCTCCGCGCGCGAGCAGCAGGGCCTCATGTACCAGCGCTGGCTGCCGGTCGACCGCGGCATGCTGTTCCCGCAGGCCGAACCTCGGGTCATGACCATGTGGATGAAGAACACGCTGATCCCGCTCGACATGCTGTTCATAGACGCCCAGGGACGCATCATCTACATCCGCGAAAACACGACGCCGCAGTCCGAAGCGCTGATCTCCACACCAGCGCCGGTCAAGGCGGTGCTCGAACTCGCCGGGGGTTTGAGCGCCAAGCACGGCATCCATGTCGGCGATCGGGTTCTGCACCCGCTTTTTGGCAGCGCGCCGATCGGGCCGGTGCGTAACTGATTGGCGTGGCCGCTTGGCGTGGCCGCAACGCAGTGCCCCGGACGAAATCGAAGCCGGGCGATGAGCCCAATTATTTTGCTCGGCCACGGATGTTGTGAATTAAAAACAAAAGGTCTGCGAGGGGGTGCTCGCACCTGAATGGCGCATGGCACAGAGCCCGACCGGGGTCCGGCTGACGGCGGATGGGGCTGAAACCACCGCTATGTGAGCCCGATTTAACGGCGCCCGGGCGCCCGGCAACTACGCAGTTAAGCCTAACTTCGAAGATCGCGCAAGCGGCCGCACGATAATCGCGCATCGGCGACGACTGTTGCACCAATGCAACAGGAGTTGTGTCAAATTTATTTATAGCTATGCTAGCGCCCACTCTGGGGAGCAACCCGCAGGACTCGACGCCGAATGGTTCGTCTCGAGTAGGCACAGGTCCGACGGTTGCACAGTTACTAAACGCAAAGATCGCGCCAGCCCTTGCCGTCCAAGAGCGAGGAGCGTCGGCCCGGTCGGTTAGGGAGATATTGCATGTACGATTCATCCGGGAAGCGGCACACCCGACGCCGCGATTGCAAGCGTCCAGTCACAGCGGCCGCCGCACGAGTGGTTCGCTGCGCACTGCTCACCGGCGCGGCCGCGTCGCTCGCTTTGACCAGTTTCGCGGTCAGCGCCCAGCAGGTTGCAGCGGCCGATGCCAGTCAAAACGAGGAGCTCCAAGAGGTCGTCGTCACCGGCTCCCTCATCGCGAGGCCCAATGCCGAAACCGCAGAAGCCGTCACGATCATCAGTACGGAGAGCCTTAAAGAGCAGGGCATAACGACCGTAGAGCAGGCACTGCAGCAAATCACTTCGAATATATCCGGCGATTATTCGGCTCAGTCCTCCGTCTCGACCTTCACGGGTGGCGCCTCCTTCGCCGACCTGCGCGGCTTGGGTCGATCCCACACCCTGGTGCTGCTGGATGGCGAGCGGCTTGCGGAGAACGTGACCGAGGGCAACGCGGTTGATCTGAGCATCATCCCGTTCCAGGCCATCGACCACATCGAGGTACTCAGGGAAGGCGCCTCATCCGAGTACGGTACCGACGCCATTGCGGGCGTCATCAACTTCATTACGAAGAAGGATTACCAGGGCGGTACAGTGAACATCAACTGGACCAAACCGCAGGAAGACGGCGGCGGTGGCTACAACGCAGATGGCTCCTTCGGCATGGGGAATCTCAAGGCTGATGGTTATAACTTCATGGTCTCGGGGAGTTACACCAATACCCAGGAAATGACCGCATCACAGCGCTCCTGGGCCACCGGCTTCAATCCGGCGCTGGGACTCGACAACATCAATGGCCCGACCGGAACCACGCCGGGCAGTTATCTGGACGCGAACGGCAACGACTGGCAGATCGGCTTTCCGGCCTGCAAGGGCAATCCGCATCCCAGCACGTATATAGGCGATTGCGAATACCTGTACTCGGAAGCGGTGGACCTGATTCCGAAGTCGAATATCGCCTCTGGATTAGCCTCGTTCAGCAAGGCACTTCCGGGCGATAACACGATCAGTCTCCAGTACTTTTATACCCGCACCGATACCGTCCAGTGGATCGGACCCAGCGAATACACCTTCAACATGTCCCCGACCAGCCCCTATTTCCCGACGGCAGCCGAGTCGACCTGTTTCGGGACCTGCTCGGGCCCACCTGATCTGTCCACCACCGTTCAAGCGGGTTGGACCGACCCGGGTAACAATCGCTACTTTGGCGATGTGAACACGCAACAGAGGGTTCTGCTGACGTTCGCGGGTAAGAACGCTGGTTGGGACTACTCGGCCGGTTTCAACTACAGCGTGAACAGCACCACGTTCCAGGTCCTGGGCGGCGAGCCCAATGCCGATATCCTTGCCCCCGGCGGCACAGTCAGCAACCTGGTCAACCCATTTGGTCCGCAATCTGCGGCCGGACAGGCTCTGATCAACAGCTCATATGACAACGGCGATCTCGGGACCGGGACGCTGTCGCTTTATGACCTGGGCGGTCACGCCAGTCACGAACTGGGCGATGCCTTTGGCGCCGGCCGTGCAGCAGCGATTGCCGTGGGCATCGACGCTCGAGTCGAGCAGGATCATTTCGCTACCACACCGCTGGCAGCGACGCTGAATGCCACGACCTATTACGCGCCCCAGTTCATTACCGGGAGTCGACAGTCGCAGGCGGTCTATACCGAATTGAACGTTCCTGTGACC
>JBELAR010000131.1:0-5887 GCA_049508555.1 Steroidobacteraceae bacterium | reverse complement strand
GGGTCTCGGCACAGGGGCCGAGACCCACCCACTGCAGCCGTGGCTGCACGTCATCGGAGCGTATCCCAAGCACACAAGCGCGCTGTCGGCATCCGGGCTCATATACACTACGCCGCCCCATGCGATGCAGTCACTCTGACAGTCCAGGCCCGCCCCGCCTCGAGCCGCGGCCGCAGGAGAGTCCACGTTGAGCACCACGATCAGCCCGCTCGCTGGCCACACACCCGCGGCCTCGATGCTCATCGACGTTTCCGCCCTGCTCGCCGCCTACGCCGGGCTGCGGCCCGACGCCAGCGTGCCAGCGCAGCGGGTTGCCTTCGGCACCTCGGGTCACCGCGGCTGCGCACTCGAACGCAGTTTCAATGAATGGCATGTGCTCGCGATCAGCCAGGCGATCTGCGAATACCGCGCCCGGCAGGGCATCGATGGGCCATTATTCATCGGCATCGACACGCACGCCGTGTCGGTGCCCGCGTTCCAGTCGGCGCTGGAAGTCCTGGCCGCCAATGGTGTGTCGACCATGATCGCGGCCGGTGGCGAATACACGCCGACGCCGGCGGTCTCGCACGCCATCCTGGTGTGGAATCGCGGCCGCACCAGCCACTACGCCGACGGCATCGTCGTGACGCCTTCGCATAATCCACCGGCGGACGGCGGCTTCAAATACAACCCGCCCAACGGCGGTCCCGCCGATACGACTATCACCGGTTGGATCGAGGTGCGCGCGAATGAGCTGCTGGCTGCCGGCCTGAAGGGCGTGGCGCGCGTGCCGTTCGCGCAGGCGTTGCATGCGGCGACGACCCGCGAACACGATTATCTCGGCAGCTATGTCGCTGATCTGGACCGGGTGCTCGATCTGGATACGATCCGCGGTTCGGGCATTCGCATGGGGGTCGATCCGCTCGGCGGCGCGGGCGTGCATTACTGGGCGCGGATCGCAGAGCGCTATCGGCTCGAGCTCGACGTGGTCAGCGAGCAGGTAGACCCGCAGTTCGGCTTCATGACGCTCGACTGGGATGCTCGCATCCGCATGGATCCCTCCTCGGTCTATGCGATGCAGCGCCTGATCGGATTGAAGGATCGCTACGACATCGCCTTCGCCTGCGACACGGATCACGACCGCCATGGCATCGTCACGCCGGGTGCTGGTCTACTGCCGACCAACCATTACCTCAGCGTGGCGATCGATTACCTGTTCCGCGAACGCAAGGGCTGGGGTCCGCAGGCAGGCGTGGGCAAGACGGTCGTGAGCAGCGCGATGATCGATCGCGTGACCGCCGGGCTGGGTCGCAAGCTGTATGAAGTGCCGGTGGGCTTCAAGTGGTTCGTCGATGGACTGCTCGATGGTGCCCTCGGCTTCGGCGGCGAGGAGAGCGCCGGGGCAACCTTCAATCGACTCGACGGCAGTGCCTGGACCACGGACAAGGACGGGATCGTGCCGGCGCTGCTGTCTGCCGAGATCACCGCGCGCAGCGGCCGGGATCCAGGCAAGCGCTATGCCGAACTGGCGCAGCAGTTCGGCGAGCCGGCGTCGGACCGGGTCGAGGCTCCGGCCACGCCGGAGCAGAAGAAGAAACTCGCGAAGCTCGCCCCTGAGCAATTGCACACCACGCAGCTGGCGGGTGAGAAGATCGAGCGCGTGCTCGATCGCGCTCCGGGCAACGGTGCTGCGATCGGCGGCATCAAAGTTATCGCGGCCAACGGCTGGTTCGCGGCGCGTCCCTCCGGTACCGAGAACATCTACAAGATCTACGGCGAGAGTTTCCGCGGGCCGGAGCACCTGCGCGCGATCCTGCACGAAGCCCAGGGGATCGTCGATGCTGCGCTGAGCGCGGCCTGATGCTGGAGCCTCAACGCGGGCCGCACGGCCGGCGGCAGCGACGCGCAATGAGTACGGCAACGCACCGACACTGTTGAGCCCGGCGCCTAGCCTGCGAGGATCCATCGCGGCCAGGAGTAACAGTCATGCTACGCAGCACTAAAGATTTATTGGATTACACGGTACGGGCAACGGACGGTGACATCGGCCACGTCAGGGATTTCTACTTCGATGATCAGTCGTGGGTCGCGCGGTATCTGATCGTCGAAACCGGCGGCTGGCTGGAGAGCCGCAAAGTGCTGATCTCCCCCATCGCCATCGGTCATCCGGACTGGTCTGCGAGAGTACTGCCCGTGAGCATCACCAAGGAGCAAGTGCGCAACAGCCCGGATATCGACACCGATAGGCCGGTGTCGCGACAGCATGAGATGCAATATCTGGGCTATTACGGCTATCCCTACTACTGGGGAGGTGCGGGTCTGTGGGGAGAAGGCGCCTACCCCGGTATCTTGTTCACAGGTCCAGGCTCCAGCCGCTCGGCCGCAGAGTATCCCGACGAAGAAGCGCAGGGGCAATCGAACGAGAGTGATCCAAGCCAGCATGATGGCGACGATCGGCACCTGCGCAGTGCCAAAGACGTGATGCGCTATCACATCGAAGCGAGCGACGGCGGCATCGGCCACGTGGAGAGCCTGCTCATCGATGAGGACAGCTGGGCCATTCGCTATCTCGTCGTGGACACGAGCAACTGGTGGCTGGGTCATCAGGTGCTCATCGCGCCGCGGCGGATCCGTAAAGTGAGCTGGCCGGATGCGACCGTGTCGGTCAACCTGACGCAGCAAGCCGTCAAAGACGCGCCGCCGTACGATGCCTCCAAGCAGCTGGACCTCGAACAGGAAATCGCGGTCTACGAACACTATGAGCGCGCGGGCTACCGGCCGCAGCCGCACGCTCGCGGCTCCGGCCGCGCCGGAGAGGGTCCGCTGCCCTGAGGATCGGGGGAATCCAGTACTGTATAGACATACAGTACTGGATCCGGCACCCTTTGCGCCATGAGCCAGCGCGCATTTCGCTGTCCGTTGTGCGGCAGCGGGTTCTTCCGGCCCGTGGTCATCCCGCGCACGGGCGGCAGTCATTATCTGACCAGCTTTTACGAATGCGCCGGCTGCAGCGTGATGTTCATCGACCCCAGGGCCTTCAACGCCAATGAGCCTGGGCCGCCCCACAGCTCGGGCGCACAGCAGCCTGCCGCACCGCCGACGATGTCGCTCGATAGCTACGGCCGCTCGAGCGTTGAGCCCGCAACCAAGCCGGCGGCCCCGTCAGCGGGTGAACTCGCGCCCGATGGCAAGATACAGGCTCGCTAGCTCGCTCAATGCGGCGGCGGCACCTCCCAGCGCCAGGAGCTGAGCAAAGCGTTGAGCCGGCCCAGATCCGCGGCGTAGCGCTCCGGGGAGCTCTGCAGATCCACCCGGTAGATCTCCCGGTTGCGCAGGACGATAACCTCCTCGTGCACGGCGGCAGCAGAATCCCCATGGCACTGCAACTGCAGCACATAGCGCCCGCCGGCGGCCTGCCCGAGCGCCCCGGCCGCACTCTGATCGCTGATCAACGTGTCGTGCAGGCGGATCGTATTGATATCGCGCCGATGCACGCCCTCGGCGGTGATGTCATAGAAAACATCATAGGCGGCATCCACGCGAAGGGTGGCGCGAGGCGACTGCGCCAACAGGATCACGAAGCCACGCTCCGGTGCGCGCCCGTCGCCGTAAGCGGTGAGTCCGGCGGGTATCGTCAGTGAGTAGCCGTAAATGCTGTTGACATAATGTCCCGTGCGCATGGCCGCCGGCACAGCGTCAGCGCCCGGCGGCGGACTGCGACCGCAATAATCGTCTCGGGTCTGTGCCAGCGTGGACGCACTCCCCAGCGCGAGCGCTACGCTAAGTCCCCAAGCCAACGCCAGCCTGATTACATGATATTCGCCTTCTGAATTACATCCTAACGGCATTGATTTTTAAACATATCAGTTGTTCCAGTGATTGGGGCCATCCTGCGAGTATCGATCTCGTATAGGAGCCAATCCTATTTACCCTGGCCGGATGCGCGTGTTTATATTTTGAGTTCTAGCGGATGCTCCAGAGATTGCTGCGCCGGTCTCTCCTGTCAACGCCTGAGCGATGCAGAGCGATACACTCAAATCATGGCAGGCTCAAACGATAATCAAAGCGACCCGCTGCCGGAAGCTGATGACGAAATACGATCGCTCCTCAGTGCAATACTCGGTGGCCGTGACGGGGCGAACTGCTGGCGCGACATAACCGCCCTCTGTCGTGCCAGGCCACAAGCGGCCCGCACCTTGCTGACCTGTATCGATCGCTACCTGCGCCTGGGGCAGATGCCGGCCAGGCAATATCAGGCCGTCAGGACCTGCATCGAGCACGCCCTGGGCGAGGCGCCCGAGGCGCCGACTCCTCGCCGCGAAGATCTGACCCGCGATCTGGCGTCCCAGCCGCGGATCGCTCTCAGAGCGAGCAACCTTGGGCGCGGCGGAGCCGAACGCCGCGAACCGCCCGTCGCTACCACGCAGGCTCCCGCGCGCCGCGCGACAGCCCAGGGCACGAGAGTCACTGCTGCGCCGCCCGGCGCGCCCAGGCAGCGCAGCGCTCCCGCGCGCGTCGAGCGCCAAGATCGGGACGACAGGACCCGTGATCTGGGGACAGAGCCCCGGGTGCTGCTTCGGGCAGCCAGCCCCCCACGCAAGGCTCAGGCAGGTGTCGAGCCCAGACTCGCAGCGGCGCCCCCGCCGGCGCCCGCTCGCCCGGTGCCGAGCGATGCGATCCCGGTGGGCATGGCGGACGAGGCCGCGCCCGGCGCGCAGACCCACAGGCCGGACATCCAAGTGGGATATGTGCTGCGGGAGCGCTACGAATTGCAGCGCCTGCTCGGCCGCGGCGGCATGGCCTCGGTCTACCAGGCGGTCGATCGCTATCGCTTGAGCCTCGGGCTGGAGGAATGCCTGCTGGCCGTGAAAGTCGTGGTGACCGAAGCCTCGCGCCCCGCGCCCAGCACGGCGCTGGGCCGCGAGTTTCACAACGCACAACGGCTTTCGCACCCCAACGTCGTCAACGTCTATGAGATAGATCGCGACGGTGATGCGACGTTCTACACCATGGAATTGCTCAGTGGCGTGCGTCTCGGCCAGGTCCTGGAGAATCCCGCTGGCGCGCCCCTGCTACGGCCCTACGCGCTCGCGATCATCCGCGACATCGGTGCCGCCATCACGCACGCGCACACTCGCGGCGTCGTGCACGGGGATCTCAAGCCCAGCAACGTGATCATCACGCAGGATGGCCAGGTGCGGGTACTGGATTTCGGTGGCCAGTTCCTCTCCCTGCGCGAGCCCTGGTTCGCCGAGCCGGACCCCAGCGAGGCCTACCGCCCCGCGACCCCGACCTATGCGAGCTGCGAGCAGCTCGAGCGCCATCGCGCCGATCCGCGCGACGATATTTACGCGCTGGCCTGTATCGCCTATCTGCTGCTGACCGGCAAACACCCCTTCGATCATCTCTCGGCGATCGAAGCGCGCGCACGCGCCTTGCGCCCACGCCGGCCGCGGGACATCAGTTCGGCCCAATGGCGCGCGCTGCGCCAAGGCTTGGCCTGGAGCCGCGAAGAGCGGACCATGGGCATCGACACCTGGCTCTCGCAGCTCGGTTTGGCTGCCGCGGTGCGCGCGCTGCCGTCTCTGGCCGAGCTCGGAAACAATGTGCCCAAAACACGGGCTTGGCGACGCGCCGCGGGGCTGGGCCTGCCGCTGCTGGCCGCGAGCGCCGCGGCCGTGGCATTGCTTTCAGCACCGGCAGCGGACACGAGCGGTACCCTCGGACGCTCGCGCGCGGCCGTCGCGGATACGCTGGACAATGCTTGGCAGGAATTGCATCGGCTCAGTCCTACCGCGGCGGATGCGAGCCCCGCGGCGTCAGATTCCGCGGGGCCGGCCCATCAACGCGCCAATGTCTCCGCGGCGCAGCCCGGCACTCCAGGGACCAGCGCCGTGGCCACGATCGC
>JBELAR010000130.1:0-5923 GCA_049508555.1 Steroidobacteraceae bacterium | reverse complement strand
GCCAGGCCCACGGCACGGCGCTCCTGCTCGGCCAGTACGCCGCGTACGCTGGTTCCGGCCGTGTGCGCGCCGTGCATGAGCAGCGCCTGCGCCTCGATATACGGCGCCGCGGCCAGGACCCCCGGCATCTTCATGGCCCGCGCCTGGTCGGCACGCCAGTCCTTGAGACTGCCGTCGAGGCCCATGAGCGTGGCATGCGAGGTCACGCTCAGGATGCGTGTCTTGAGTTCACGCTCGAAGCCGTTCATGACCGACAGCACGACGATCAGTACCGCGACGCCAATGGCCAGTCCGAGCACCGAGACCACCGAAATGAAGGACAGGAATCCCCGGCCGCGGGTGGCGCGCAGATATCGGGTTCCCAGTATCCACTCATAGGACCAGGCCATGCTATTCGTAGCGCAGCGCGTCGGCGGGCGGCGTGTGTGCCGCGCGGATCGCCGGATATATCGTTGACAGCAATGTGAGGCTGAAGGCCGCCGCCGCGATCCACAGCACATCGTGCCGATGCAGCTCGGATGGAATCGTCGTGATGTAGTAGACCTGCGCGTCGAGAAAATGAAAGCCGAACAGCCGCTCGAGCACCGGCACGATGCCGCTGACGTGACGGGCCAGGAGCACGCCGAGCGCGAGGCCGCCGGCGACACCGAACCAGCCGATGGCAAGCCCCTGGACCATGAAGGTCTGCAGAATACTGCGCGGCGAGGCGCCAAATGTACGCAGAATCGCAATGTCGGTACGCTTGTCATTGACCACCATGACCAGCATCGCGACGGTATTGAAGGCTGCGACGGCCACGATGAGCAGCAGGATCAGCGCCATCATGGTCTTCTCGATGCGGATCGCACGAAAATAGTTGGCGTTGTCCTCGGTCCAGTCACTGCTGAGGTAGCCCGGACCCACGGCGCTGCGCACCGCGGGCATGAACTGCGCGACCTGCAGCGCGTCGTTGAAGCGCAGTCGCACGCCGCTCGTGCCGAGCGAGCGCGGCGCGAAGGCGCGCACGTCATCGAGCTGCGCGAGGATCAGCGTATTGTCCAGATCCTCGAGCCCGGCCTGAAACACGCCGCCGACCGTGAACTCTCGCAGCCGCGGCTCGGGCAGCCCCGAGGCGCCGGCCATGGGTACCAGCAGCGTCACGCGATCGCCCACCCGCAAGCCCAGCTGATCGGCGATGTCGCGACCGAGAATCACGGCATTGCTGCCCGGTTGCAGGCTCGAGAGCGCGCCCTCGACCAGCAGCGGCCTCACGTCCGAGACGCGCTCTTCGGCGGCCGGATCGATGCCGCGCAACTGCACCGGGAGCATCTCTGGCCAATGCACCGCAAGGGCGGTCAGCTCCATGTACGGCGAGACGCCCACGACACCGGGCAGCCGCGCCAAGCGTTCACGCAGAGCGCGCTCGCCGTCACTGGCTGGCACGCCCTGATCCACCACGTGCGCCTGAGCCCCCAGGGCCAGCAGACGATCGCGCAACTCGCCCTCGAAACCATTCATGACCGAGAGGATCACGATCAATGCCGCCACGCCGAGCGCCACCCCGGCCAGTGAGACCCAGGTGATCAGGGAGACGAAGAATTTCTGCTGCCGCGAGCGCACATAGCGCAGGCCGACAAACACTGGCAGCGGCTGGAACATCCGGAGCGCATTAAAGCACAGGCCACCTCGAAACTGGACCTGGATCACAGAAACAGCGCCGCGCCGAGCGCCCCGATGCGGCGGTTTTTCCGCCCAGTGCTATAGTCGGCGCCCGTGGACTGCAACGACTCAAGGTGCGTCATGACAGGCCCTGTCAAAGCTCGGACCCCGGCTCGCCGATCGGCCCGGATAGCGCTGCCGCTGGCCCTGGCGCTGGCCCTGCTCGGGGGCGCCGTGCGCGCCGAGACGATCGTGCTCGACGACCAGCTCAGCGTGCGCGAGTCCAACCTGGAGCGGCCCGGGCGCGGTATGAGCATGAAGGCTGTGGAGGCGAAGTTCGGCGCCCCGGCGCAGCGCCACGCCGCCGTGGGCAAGCCCCCCATCACGCGCTGGGATTATCCGGCCTTCACGGTATTCTTCGAGTACGAGCACGTCATCGACGCGGTCGTCAACCCGGCAAGTTAAGCCTTTTCGACGACTCCTCTCGCTAACGCCGGACGATTGCCGGCGCTAGCGCTGTCCGAATCGCGCACCCAGGAACAGATTCGGCTGCGACGGCGGCTGGCAGCGCCAGTACTGATGCGGCGCCGCGACCTGGGCGCCGAGCCTCGCGGCCGCATGCCAGGGCCAGCGCGGGTCGTACAACATGGCCCGCGCGAGGGAGATCGCGTCGGCATCCTGCGCGGCAATGATGCTCTCGGCCTGCTCCGGCTCGGTAATCAATCCCACCGCGATCGTGGGCAGGCCGACCTCGGCCTTGACGCGCCGGGCAAACGGCACCTGATATCCCGGACCCGGATGGATGGACTGGGCGCTCGATAAGCCGCCACTGGAGACGTGTATCGCCGCACAGCCGCGCGCGCGCAGCGCTCGACCCAGAGCCACGGTGCCTTCGATGTCCCAGCCCGCCGCGACCCAATCCGTTGCCGAGACGCGCATCCACACGGGGCGCTCGGGGGGAAATGCGGCGCGTACCGCCTCGAACACCTCGAGCGGGAAGCGCAGGCGATTTTCCAGGCTGCCGCCATACTCATCGGTGCGCCGATTGGACAGTGGGGAGAGGAACTCGTGCAGCAGATAGCCATGCGCCGCATGAACCTCCACGCCATCGGCGCCGATGCGGGCGGCGCGCTCGGCCGCCTGCACGAACTGCTCGCGGATGCGATCCATGCCGTGGCGTTCGAGGGCCTGCGGCGCGTGCTCGCCGGCAGCGTAGGCCAGCGATGAGGGCGCGAGCGTCTGCCAGCCCCCGGGCTGCGAGGGCGCGACCTGCCGTCCGCCGTCCCAGGGCGCGCGACTGGAGCCCTTGCGTCCCGCATGCGCGAGCTGCACGGCAATCGGAATGGGGGAATGCAGCCGGATGGCAGAGAACACGCGCCCGAGCGCGGCTTCGTTGCGATCGCTGTAGAGGCCCAGATCCTGCGCCGAGATGCGCGCTTCAGCGGCCACCGCGGTGGCCTCGGTAATCAACAGGCCGGCGCCCGAGAGCGCCAGGTGCCCCAGATGGATCAGGTGCCAATCCGCGGCCGATCCCTCCTCGGCCGAGTACTGGCACATCGGCGCGATGATGATGCGGTTCGACAGCGCAACACTGCCGATTTTCAATGACTCGAACAGTCGACTCATGGCAAGCGTCGCTCCCAATGACGGCACGGCGGGAATGCCGCGCAGTGTGCAGCAGCGCCGCCCGGGGCACAATTGCGCACTGCCTGGCGCTTGTATTCGCGGCGCGGCGGTTTAAGCTCGCGCGCTCCGCGGCGCGCACGCCGCGCCGCTGCGCGTCCCGATGATCAGACTACTGAACCCACCGCTGCCCACCACTGCCGCGCGCCAATGGCGCTGGCGCGGCCTGCATGGCAGCGCGCGGGCGCTCGCACTGGCTGAAGCGGTCGATGCGGACAGCCGCCCCTGGGTGTTCATCGCCGCCGACACGCGCGAGCTCGAGCAGCTCGCAGCCGAATTGCATTTCTTCGCCGGCGATGCGCTCGAGATCCTGACGCTGCCGGACTGGGAGGTACTGCCCTACGATATCTTCTCGCCGCATCCGGATATCGTCTCCGAGCGCTTGCGCACCTTGTCGCGCTTGCCGGCCCTGCGGCGCGGCATCCTGCTGCTGGCTATCGACAGCCTGCTGACTCGACTGCCGCCGGTCTCTTACGTGCAGGCGCGCAGCTTCGAGCTCAAGCGCGGCGAGCCGCTCGCGATCGAGCCGCTGCGCCTGCGGCTCGCGCAATCCGGTTACCTCAGCGTCAGCCAGGTGAGCGGACCGGGCGAATTTGCCCTGCGCGGCTCGCTGTTCGACGTGTTTCCGATGGGTAGCGCCGCGCCGGTGCGGGTCGATCTGCTCGATGAGCACATCGACACGATCCGCCGTTTCGATCCGGAGTCGCAGCGCTCGCTCGATAAAGTCGAACAGCTGCGTCTGCTGCCGGCGCGCGAACTGCCGCTCGATCTGGAGGCCGTGCGCGGCTTTCGCCGCCGCTTTCGCGAACGCTTCGACGGCGACATCACCCGCATGAGCGTCTATCGCGGCGTCAGCGAAGGCATCGCACCGCCAGGCATCGAATTCTATTTGCCACTGTTCTTCGATGCGACCGCGAACATCACCGACTACCTGCCCCCTGGCGCGATCATCGCCAGTGACCTCGCGATCGAGGCCGCGCTCGCGCGCGCCTGGGAGGCGATCGGCACGCGCTATGAGGACCGGCGCCACGATATCGAGCGACCGCTGCTGCCGCCAGCCGAAGCGTTCGTCGAGCCGCTCGATCTGCGCGCGCCGCTGCAGTCCCATGCGAGCGTTTTCATCGAGCGCTTCGCCGATAGCGCGCCCGAGTACGCCGGCGCGATTGCAAGCCACGATTTCGGCACCACCGCCCCGCCGCAGTTTCGCCTCGACGTGCGCGCGGCCCAGCCCCTCGCACCGTTGACGAGCTTCCTCGACAGCTACGCCGGGCGCGTGTTGCTGGCGGCGGACTCGCCGGGCCGGCGCGAGGTGATCAGCCAGATGCTTGCGGCGCACGGCCGGCGACCGCGCGCGCTGCACAGCTGGGAGCAGTTCGCGAATGGCGATGCGCGCCTCGCGATCCAGGTCGCTGAAGACATCGGCGCCCTTGCTTTGCACACCCCGCCGCTGCTGCTGCTGGGTGAATCGCAGCTGTTCGGGGCGCGCGCACGCCAGGAGCGCCGCCGCCGCAGTGCCGTGGCTGACCCGGCCGCGATCCTGCGGGATCTGCAGAGCCTCGAGCCCGGCGCACCGGTCGTGCACGAGACCTACGGCGTGGGCCGCTACGTCGGACTGCAGCGCATGGACATCGGCGAGCAGAGTAATGAATTCCTGGTGCTCGAATACCGCGATGGCGATCGCGTCTATGTGCCGGTGCATGCGCTGCACCTGGTCAACCGCTATACGGGAGGGGCGCCCGAGAGCGCACCATTGCACAAGCTCGGCACCGATCAGTGGGCGCGCGCGCGCCGGCGCGCTGCCGAGGCGGTGCGGGATGTGGCTGCCGAATTGCTCGATCTGCATGCGCGACGCGCGGCCCATCAGGCCACGCCGTTGCTGGCGCGCGAGCTCGAGTACCAGACCTTCGCCAGCGGTTTTCCGTTTGAGGAGACCGCTGATCAGGCCGAGGCGATCCGCCAGGTGCTCGAGGACATGCAGTCGGTCAAGCCGATGGATCGGCTGGTATGCGGGGACGTGGGCTTCGGCAAGACCGAGGTGGCGATGCGCGCGGCCTTCGTCGCGGTGCAGGGCGGCACCCAGGTCGCGGTGCTGGTGCCAACCACGTTGCTCGCGCAGCAGCACCTGCAGAGCTTTCGCGACCGTTTCGCCGATTGGCCCGTGCGCATCGAGGCGCTCTCGCGCTTTCGCTCCAGCGGCGAGGCCGCGGCGGTGCTCGAGGGACTCGAGCGCGGCACGGTCGATATCGTGATCGCAACCCACCGGCTGCTGCACGCCCATGCGCGTTTCCGCAAGCTCGGGCTCGTCGTGGTCGACGAAGAGCATCGCTTCGGCGTGCGCGACAAGGAGCGGCTCAAGGCGCTGCGCGCCGAAGTGCACGTGCTGACACTGACCGCGACGCCGATACCGCGCACGCTGAACATGGCATTGGGCGGTCTGCGCGAGCTCTCGTTGATCGCCACGCCGCCGGCCGCGCGCCTGGCGATCAAGACCTTCATCAGCGAATGGCACGCGCCGACATTGCGCGAGGCGGTATTGCGCGAGCTGCGGCGCGGCGGCCAGGTCTATCTGGTGCACAACGAGATTCAAAGTATCGAGAAAGTA
>JBELAR010000013.1:0-27687 GCA_049508555.1 Steroidobacteraceae bacterium | reverse complement strand
ACTGAACGTGCAGCGCCGCGCGGGTTTCACTCTCATCGAGCTGCTGGTCGCCTTGTTCATTACGGCGATCATGTTTGCGATCGGCTATCGAGCATTGGACCAGGCCTTCCGCAGCCGCAAGGAACTCGAAGAACAGTCGGCACGGCTGATCGCCGTGCAGCAGGCGCTGCGCACGATGGAGCAGGATTTCGAGCTGCTGCAGCCGCGGCCGGTTCGCAATCTTCTCGGTGACGGCTACCTGCCGGCGGTCCAGTCCTCGCCGAGCGCCGGCGGGTTGAGCAGCACTCCCAATAATTCGAGCAGCAGCTTCGGCGGCGCCAGTGTCACGATGAGCAGTCCGAGCCCGACGGTCGGTGCCGCGAGTGCCACGGGCGGCAGTTCCACTGGCGCGCTGAACAATTCGAGCACGACGCTCGGTAACAACAGTCTCAACGGCGCGCCCTTGCCCCTCGTGACCTTCACGCGCGGCGGCTGGACCAATCCGGCCGGGCTGCCGCGCTCGGAGCTCGAGCGCGTGAGCTATTCGATCGAGAACGGCGCTCTGATTCGCTCTTACACATCAGAACTGGATGCAACGCTGGCAGATGTGCCCATCAAGCGGCAACTCATTGATCACGTGCGCGGCTTCACGCTGCGATTCATGGATGCCGGCCACAACTGGCAGACACAGTGGCCGCCGCTCACCCAAGGAGGCGCGCAGGATAGCCTGACGCTGCGCCAGCGCCCGATCGCGGTCGAAGTCACGATCGAGCTGGAGGACTGGGGCATACTGATGCGGCACATCGAGGTGCCGGGATGAGCCCGTTGGCGCGGCGAGGATCGCAACGCGGCATCGCGCTGATCACGGCGATCGTACTCGTGGCCGTTGCAGCCGTGGTCGCCACGGCGATCGGCTTTTCCAGTGCGATGTCGGCGCGGCGCGCGAGTACTGTGTTCGGCGCCGATCAAAGCCTGCTTGCCGCCGAGGGTGCGGAGGCCATGGCGGCCTACGTCCTCAAGCAATCCGGCAGCACGAGTCCCACGGGCTCGACCGGCACGACCAGCACCACCGGCACGGGCGCCACGACAGCCACGCATGGCGCATCGAGCCAGAGCACGAGCGGCACGGCGAGCAGCGGCGGGGGCGCCTCGAGCCCGCAGGACTCGCTCGATCAACCCTGGGCGCAGAGTTACGGTCCGTTCGAGCTGCTGCCCGGCGTACTGCTGGAGTTCGCACAGCTCGAGGACCAGCAGGGCAAATTCAACCTCAACAACCTCGCGGACGGCGGTGCGACGGATCCCACCTCCGTCACACAATTCCAGCAGTTGTTGAGCCTGCTCGGAATCGAGCCCAGATGGGCCGGATTGATCGCGGACTGGATCGATAGCGATGATCAGCCGAATTTCCCCGACGGCGCCGAGGACAGCGTCTATCTGGCGCAATCGCCACAGTATCGCACCGCCAATCTGCCCATCACGAGCATCTCGGAGCTGCTGGCGCTGCCGGGATTCGGCCGTGACCGCTACAATCGGCTCGCGCCCTACGTCAGCGCCTTACCTTCGGGAACGACGATCAACGTCTGCACGGCCTCAGGTGTTCTGCTCGACGCCATCAGCGGCAAGACCGAATACAGTACGGACCCGCAGCAATTGCTCTCGCGCCGGCAGAGCGATGGCTGTTTTCCTACGCTGCAGGTCTACCTGGCCAGTCTCAACGCGCAGCAACAGGCGCTCGCGACGGGACGCCTGGGTCAAACCACCTCGTACTTTCGGCTGCGCTCGTTCATCACTATTGGCACTGCTCGATTCAGCTTGTACAGTCTGTTGCAGCGCGACGGCGCCACGCAGATACACGTCATACTTAGAACCTTTGGCACGGAATGATCATGGCGGAATGGCTCGTACTGCAGCTGCCGCACGGCACCGACGGACCCTGCACCTGGATGCTCGCCGGAGCCCAGGGTCAGGCACTGGGCGCGCCGGAATCCGGCACGCTGGCGCAGGCCGCATCTCAGGCGGGCGGCAGGCGCGTGGGCGTGATTGTCTCGAGCGTCGATGTGCTGCTGACCGAGGTGGAGCTCCCGCCCAAGAGCAACGTACGCGCACAGCAGATCGTCGCCTACGCGCTCGAGGAGCAGCTCGCCGCCGACATCGAGACGCTGCACTTTGCCGTCGGTACACGCAACCCGACCACGGGGCGCACCGTGGTGGCGGTGGTGACGCGATCGCTCATGAGCCGATGGCTGCAAGAGCTCGCCGCAGCCGACATCGACGCCGCGGTGCTGTGTGGCGAGTCTTCGCTGCTGCCGGATAATCCCGGCCACACCGTGGTCATGCTCGAGGGCGACATACTGTCGCTGCGTCGCGCCGGCCAGTATGCACAGGCGCTGTCCTCGGACGACATCGGCGCGGCGCTGGATGCTCTGCTCGGCGCTGACCTGGCGGCCGAGAATCTGATCGTCTACGCCTCCCCGCAGGACTGGCAGCGACGCGCCAGGGAAGTCGAGGCGCAGCGCAGCCGCTGCGCCAGCCTCAAGGTGCAGTTGCTCAATTCCGGAGCCTTACCGCTGCTCGCGCCGCGACTCGCAGCGGGTGAGTACATCAACCTGCTGTGCGAGGAGTTTGCGCCGAAAACCCAGCAACGCGGCGGCTGGCAACGCTGGCGGCTCGCAGCCATTCTTGCGGCGGCACTATTCGCGGTGCACGTGGGCGGTCTGGCACTCGAGCTGCTCCAGCAACATCGTAGCGAGCGCGCGCTGGATGCAGCGATCGGCGAGTTCGCTCGCAGCGCCGTGCCCGGCGAATCGGGTCAGGGGGCGGTGCGCGCACGCGTCGAGCAGCGGCTGCTCGCGGCCCAGGTCGATGCCGCCAGCGGCGGCTTCATGCCCGCGCTTGCCGCATTGGCGCAAGCCCTGAGCGGAACCGGCGGCGCCAGCCTGCAGGCTTTGAGCTTCCGCGAGGGGGGTCTGGATCTGAAGCTCAAGGCGAACGATGCGGCGAGCCTCGAGCGCATCGATCAGACTCTGCGCAACAATGGTTGGCAGGCGGAGCTGACTTCGGGCAGTGCCGCTGCCTCGGGCTATGAAGGCCGAATTCAAATGCGCGGCGCGGCGGCGACGAAGCACGCTGCGCCGTGATGGGGAATAATGCCGCCATGTTCGAGCCGTTGCGGC
The DNA here is from genome assembly GCA_049508555.1 of Steroidobacteraceae bacterium. Taxonomy (GTDB): domain Bacteria; phylum Pseudomonadota; class Gammaproteobacteria; order Steroidobacterales; family Steroidobacteraceae; genus FEN-1191. The sequence continues at coordinate 24,535 of JBELAR010000013.1, read as the reverse complement.
AGTATTTTCTGAAGCTGAGCCGCCGTGAGCAACGCATTGCGCTGCTCGGCGCCGTGGCCGCCGCGCTGCTGCTCATCCTTGCTATCCTCTTGCCGCTACAGCGCAGCGTCGGCGCGCTCGAGCAGCGCGTGGAGCGCAAGCGCGATGATCTGCTCTGGCTGCGCTCCATGGCGCCGCAGCTCTCCGGACTGCGCGCGAGCGCAACGCCCCAATTACACGAATCGCTGGTCGTGCTTATCGATCGCACGGCGCGCCAGTCCGGTCTCGAGCACGCCCTGGCCGGCAGTCAGCCCAGCGGCAATGGCGGCTTGAATGTGCGTCTGGAGCAGGCCTCCTTCGATGCTCTGGTGGCATGGCTGGCGCAACTGCGCGACAACTACGGCATCAGGGTTGACTCGGCCGTGGTCGATGCGGGGAACAGTGCCGGCAGCGTCAATGCGAGTCTCGTGCTGCGCGCACGCTGATGCCGCTCAAGAGCGCGATCAGCCTCGCCATCGCGATCTTCGCAATCACCGTGCTGTCGCAATTGCCTGCAGCCGTGCTGCCATGGCTGCTGCCCGCGACGCTGCGCTGCGACGCGCCCTCAGGCACGCTCTGGGAGGGCGAGTGCACTGAGCTGCGCGGCGGCGAATGGGAGCTCGCGGACGTGCATTGGACGCTGCACCCCGCAGCGTTGCTGCGCGCGCAGCTGAGCGCTGATCTGGTCAGCGCAGATCCGCGCGCCGCCGGCCGTACCCGCGCAACGCTGCATCTGAATGGACTGCTCGAACTCGAACGGCTCGATGCAAGAGTGCCGCTGCAAGGCGGTTGGTCGCTGCTTCCCTCGGGTTGGTCCGGCATACTCGAGCTGCACGTCGAGCGCGCGAGTCTCAGGAGCGGTCAGCTGAGCGCGCTGCAGGGACGCGTCATTCTCAGGCAGCTTCGCAGTGAGCAGTCGCCGGAGGACTTCGGCAGCTATGAGCTCGACGTCCCGGCGCCGGCCGCGGCTGCCTCGGGCCCGTCCACGCCGATCGTGGGTCAACTGCGCGATATCGACGGACCCCTGTCCGTCCAGGGCGAATTGCGTCTCTCGAGCCAGGGCGCCTATGAGCTCTCCGGCACACTGGCCCCACGAGGCGGCGCGAGCCCTGAGCTGCGCCAGGCGCTGCAACTGCTAGGGCCACCCGACGCGCAGGGCCGCTACCCACTGTCTTTGGCCGGTACGGTCTGAGGACGCAGCTCGCGAAACGCACCGAGCAGCGGAAAGTACAGTGCCACGTGCACCGCTTCGGGTCCGAGCTGCGCCGCCAGTGCCGCATAGCGCTCGAGCTGCCCCCGGTAGCGCTCGAGCTCGCTGTCGAGAAACTGCGACAGGCCGCCGCCTTCGTGCCGGCTGGTCTTGAAGTCCACGATCCAGCGTTGGCCCGTCGCCTCCAGCAGCATACGGTCGAACACGACGTTGACCACACGGCCCTCGTGCAATCCGCTCAAGCGCCATTCGCTGTGGGCTTGCACATGAGCGTTGGAGAGCAACCAGCGCCCGCGTGGATCGTTCAGGGTCCGTTGCAGCGCCTCGCGGATCAGGTCTCGCGCCGCCGCGTGCTCGCGCTGCGGCACTCCCAGCTCGGCGAGCCAGCCATCGTAATGGTGCGTCTTGTCCTCAAGCACCGACGGCTCGGGTAGTACCGCGGCCGCCGCGATTCGCTGCAACTCGGCATGCACGATGGTCCCCAGGGCGCGCGCCGTGACTCCGACCCAGCTGTATTCGGGCGTCTCGACCGCATCTCTGAGCGAGATCGGCAGACGGGCGAACGCGGGCGGCTGCGGCGGTACCGGCAGCGCCCAGGCCGGGGGCAACCGCCGCAGCGGTGGCGCGCTCGCACCTGTGCCCGCCGAGTGTCGGGCGGCCGGAGCGCTCGAGAGCGCCGCGAACTGCGTGCCGATCGCCGGCCAGAGCACAGAGAGCAGCGAGCCGCGCGCAGGAGCGGCCGAGTCATCCGCGCCCGGCGATTCCAGCGCACCCAGCAGATGCAGTGCCGTGCGCGCGCGCGTGGCAGCCACATACAGTTGACGGACCCGCTCGAGCAGCGCGCGCTCGCGCCGCAGGTCCTTGATATAGGCGGACAGGGAGCATTCGGGATCCTCATCGGTAGCCCGAATGGGCGCGAGCAGCAGATCGGTGCCCTGACTGGCGCGCGGCAATTCGATCCAATGCAACAGCGGATCGGTGTCGCTGGCGCTGCGCCGTCCCAGACTCGGCAGGATCACAACATCCCACTCCAGACCTTTTGCCGCATGCATCGTCATGATCTCGATAGCGCCGGGCTGCGGTGGCGCGCTGGAGTACAGCCGTTCGGTGCTGGCGCTCATGGCCTCGCCAACCAGAATGTCGGGCGCATCGTGCAGCGCCAGCGCGTCCATGAAACGCCGCGCGTCGAGCCGCTCGATCTCACTGCTGTGTATGACCGGACCGCCCAGACGCAGCCAGCAGCGCTCGACCCGCTCCCAGAGCGGCAGGGCGCACTCGGCTCCAGAGATGGCCGGCTCGAGCGCGGCGCAGACGCGCTCGATGCGCTGCCGCGTTCCCGTCGCCTCGGCCTCCTCGGCCGCGCCGTCGGCCCGCAGCCGCGTCCTGAGCTCGGCAAGGACATCGCCACCACTCGGGCTAAGCCACGCCTCGAGTTCGCTCAGGCGCAGACCACACCACGGCGCTCGCAACACCGCCAGCCACGCCGTCCGATCCGCGCCATGCTGCAACGCACGGGCGAGCGAGGAGACATCGCGGATCACCGCGCGATCCTGCAGGAGCTCGAGATCCACACCTCGCAGAGCAAAACCGGAGGTCTGCAGTTGCCCCACGATCGCCGCAGCGTGCTGGCGGCTCGCCACCAGCACTGCGATCGATGCCTCGGGCCGGCGCGCGCGAGCCTCGCGCACGATCGCCACCACGCGCTCGGCCTCGCCAGCCACATCACCCGGCTCCAGGCGGTGCAAGGTCACCGGCGCATCGTTCTGGCCCCCAGCGTCATCCGCAGCCGGGGCCGAGGGCAGATAGCGCACGGCCGCCAGGCGGGCATCATCTTCGGCGGGAAAGAGCTGCTCGAAGCAGCCATTGAACCAGGCGATGAGCGGTGCGGTGGAGCGAAAATTGCGCCGCAGTTGCAGCGGCTCGAGTTTGACTTCCCCCACGCCATGATCGCGCGCCCGCAGGAATAAGCCCACCTCAGCCTCGCGAAACTGGTAGATCGACTGCATCGGGTCCCCGACCAGGAATACCGTGCGTCCATCGCCCGGCTCCCAGCCCGCCGTGAGTGCGCGCAGTAATTCGAATTGCTCGAGGGATGTGTCCTGAAATTCATCGACCAGCAGGTGCCGCACTGCATCGCTCGCCTTGAGCGCGAGTTCGCTGGGCTCCCCCTGTTCACTGAGGGCCTGACGCGCCGCCGCCGCGACGTAGGCGTAATCGACTGTACCGGTCTCGGCGAACACCAGTTGCAGCTCGGCGGCCGCCCGTGAGAGCAGCAGCGCGAGGTCTGCGAGTGCTGCGCGATCCGCGCCGCTGAGGGCCGCATCGGGCAGCGCGCGCACCTGGGCCAGCATGGCCTCGGCGCCCGGCTGCGCCGCGAGGGCCTCGATCCAATCCACGGCCCGCTGCTTCATCGCCTTATCTGCGGGCCCGAAGCCCTCGCGCACGGTCAGGCGCCGGCGCCACGAGCCCTGGCCCGTGAGCGCCAGTTCGCACAGGGCGCGCCAACGCGGGATGTTCGTGGGCTCGCTCGAGAGCAGCGCGGGCTGGGAGCCCGCAGCCGCGGGCTCTGATGGGAGCACGGCGATGCCGCGAACACGCTCGCTGTGCGCCAGGAGCGCTTCGGCTTCGCGCAGCAGTGGCGCCGGCAGCAGCGCCACGACGCGGGCCAGCTGCGCGCGCAGCGCGGAGGACAGGCTTTGATCGACGCGCTCGGCGAGCTCGCCGGCCGGCGAATCGAGCATGCGCGGCAGCCAGTGCGAGCGCCCCTGCAGCATCTCGGCCAGCAGCTGCTCGAGCCTGGACCAGTTGTTGTCCAGCCGCGCAAATAAACCCTGCGCCGAGGCAGTGGCTTGTGAATCCTGCAGCGCACCGTAGAGCGCACGGCGAGCGGCGCGCCGATACAAGGGCATCGGCGCGGGGTTGATTCGCAGCGCCGTGCCGGAACCGGCGGCAACGGGCAGCGCGGCGGCAAGGGTGTGATTGAGAGCATCGATCGTCTCGACCCGAAGGCGCGCGGGGTTACGCAGTAACTGCCAGCCCCGCGCGCGATCGCGCAGCAGCGCGGCCTCGAGCACCGAGGCGTCAATACCCGCTATAGGCTCCCCGGCCTCGGCCGCCTGCAGCGCCGTGAGTATGCGGTGACGCATCTCGGCCGCGGCCTTGCGCGTGAAGGTGATCGCGAGGATCTGCTCGGGCGCATCCACCGCGCCGAGCAGTGCCAGAAAGCGCGCCGTGAGCACGGTGGTTTTGCCCGAACCCGCCGGGGCTTGCAACAGGAGGGAACGATCGACATGGAGCGCCTCACGGCGCGCCCGGAGGTCCATCTCAAACGCCATGGGCGTATTCATGAATGGGTCAGCCGCGCCGGGTCGACACGGCAGAAAGCCTGCAGATGACAGCTCTCGCAGGCCCTGGGCTGAGGTTCAACCGCTGCGTATCCGGCAAGGAATTCCCGCACCAGCTGCTGCAGCTGCGCGCGCCAGTCCCGCAGCATGCCCGGCCACGCCGAGGGATTCTCAACGGCCCCACGCAGCCCCGGCACCCGACCGGCACGATCAGCGATACCGCGAAATTTGAGGCCTTCGCGAGCCAGATAAAGCGCCAGCACCGCAGCGGTTTCCTCGCCTGCGGCCAGCGCATAGACAAGCAGCTGTGGTTGTTCGGGCCGCGCGGCCGTAGCGTCGAAGGAGCGCGCCGGGCCGCTCTTGTAATCGATTACGAGCAGTCGTCCGTCGGCGAGCTGATCAACCCGATCGAGCCGCAGCCGCAGCGTGGCATCGTCGATCGCGCAGCGCTGCTGCCACTCCAGATGCAGGATCTGGAAAGGTTCGCGCCCGAGCTCCCAGTCGATCAGATGCTGCAGCAGCAGCCGCGCGCGCTCGCCCTCCCGCTGCAGCATCGTCGGCGCCAGGGAACCCGCGACGTGAACCTCGGCCTCGGCCAGAGCGCTCGCGACGGCCGCACGGGTCTGCGCGAGCGTGGCATCGACGCTGCGCGCACGCAGCGTCTCGAAATCGCCCGTGGCGCGCCAGAACAGCTCCAGGGCGCGATGCAATATCTGACCACGCAGCCGAGCGTCGATGCCGGGCGTGGGCTCGGGCAACGGCTCGGCTCGCAGCCTGAATTGCGCAAAGCCACGGAAAGGACATTGCGACTGCCGCTCGAGTAGACGTGTCCCCCCCGGAAGCAGCCGCCGGGCAGACCAGCGCGGACCATGGACATCGCTCCAGGACTCCAGCGGCGGCGCCTGCGCTGCGAGCCAGGACTGCAGCTCCCACGGCGGCGCGTTGCGAACATCGGACCGCGCGTCATCTTGCGCGGCGGCCCGGATTGCCGGCAATAGCGGGCTCGGATCACGCCGCAGATCCCCATCGCTGCGCGACCAACTCAAGTTCAATAGGGGTGTGGCCCGCCGCCAGCGTTCCAGCACATTCTCGGCCAAACGCAGCTGTCCGCCCGGGCTCGCCGTCGGCACGCCCGCGGCGTGTTGCAGCTGCACTGGAACGAGCGGATCAGGCCGCGCAGCCGGCGGCCACGCTTCGGCCGAGAGGCCTGCGACCCAGATACCATCGTACTGCACGATTGGATCCTCGAGCGCGGCGGTCAGGGTTACGGGCACATCATCGCTGGCCGGCTCAAACGCGATCCGACCCGCGAGCCCTTGCAGCAGTTCGAGCGCCTCTGTGCTCTCCATGGGCATGGGTGTCAGTGAGAGCGCAGCGAACTCGCCGAGCAACTCATCAAAGCGCATGCGCACCTGCTGCTCGGAGCTGCCCTGCGCCCTGCCGGGCCATCCGCAGCGCGCCAGTAGCGCGGCGAAGCGCTGTGCCCACAGCCGCGCTGTCGCGCGACTGCCGGGCTGCTCGTCAGTCTCATCTGCCGCCAGCGCTGCGTCGAGCGCATCCAGGGTCGCACCCGCCTCGGGTCCCAGCGCACTGCGGGCCGGGGCCAGCAGGGATCGCAGCGCCACGCGCTCGCCCGCGCCAAAGTTCTGCTCGCGCAGCCACACATCGATTCGAAGGCGCCACTCACGGCCCGCATCACCGATGAAGGGTGAGCGCAGTACGGTGCTCAGGGCCGGGAAGTCCGCCTCCCCGCAATAGAGCGCAATCAGCCGCAGGGCGCAGACAATCAACGCGTAGTCATTCAGCGGCCGTCCGCCTTCGATGGCGTAGGCGCCATCAAGCGCTACGGCCTCAGGCTCGAGGATCGATCGGTAATCGAGCCGCTGCGAGAGTGCGCGCACCCAGCGATGCCGCTGCTCGGCCAGCCGCGCGACGACCAGCAAAAGCCGCGCCTGTGGATCACGTGCCAGTTGCGCGGCACACCACTGCGCTGCGGCTTCGGCCTCGCGCTCCGGATCCTCGAAGCTGCGCACCGACTCGAGCACTGCCGCAGGCTCCTCAGGTGCCACGTTGCCCAGAAGGATAGGGATCCCACAGCGCTCCAACCACCTACGGCGCGCCGGGCCCAGAGCGGAGAAGCCGGCCATGCGCGTCGGGGACGTGGCCAGGAGATAGGGCTCACAGTCGCGCCAGGAGCTGCTGCGCAGCACTGCGAGTTCCCTGCAGCGGCGCCGCACGTGCGTACACGCCTGCAACAGCACCGCCGTCTCCGCGGTATCCGCCACGCGCGGCTCAAGTCCGTAGTCCTCGAGCAGCTCCGCGCCGCGGCGCACGTCGTCGATCAGCGCGTCGGGCCACAGCACGGGTAAAGCAGCGCAGGCCTCGCGCACCGCCTCGCGCCAAAGCAGCCATTCCTCCGCCGCCGACAGGCGCCGCGGCACCTCCACGCCGCTCGCGCGTGCCTGGTCCAGGCCACGCTGCAGCCAGGCTGTCCAAGGCAGTACTTCGGGGCTGCTCCAGACCCGCCGACCGCTGCGCAGTTGCGCCCCGGTGTGGGCCAAGCGCACCGCGGCCGCACGCTGTCGAGTCGGCACGATCAGCGTGCCGCCCAGGTTCAGAAAATCAAAAATCTCAGGGCTAATTTGCAGCAAATCAATGCGTTATAAATTTTTCATAATGTTATTTAAATCTAGTCTGCGCATCGACCACGCGCGCGGGGTCCCGCTGCCGCGAGCCCTCGGCATAGGTATCGAGTAACTCCTCAATGCGTGTGAGCACTCTGTGCAGCGTCGCCGGATCGGGCAGCGTCGTGACGCGAAAATGCGTGCGGTAGGGCACATTGAAACTCACGCCTGGGGCTACGAGCACGTGCTTCTGTTCGAGCAGATCGAGGGCGAACTGCTGATCGTCGAAGTCGGGTAACGCCGTCGTATCGACTCCCAGGAACGCATACATCGCGCCAGTCGGCGGCGTGAGGCGCAGATAGCGGCTGTGGGATACCGAGTCGATGATCGCGCGGCGCGATTCGTAGAGCCGTCCACCGGGGCTGACCAGTTCGCGTACGCTCTGATATCCGCCCAGTGCGGTCTGAACCGCCCATTGGGCCGGAACATTGCTGCACAGGCGCAACGAGGAGAGCAGCTCGAGCGCCGAGAGGTACTCAGCGGCGCCGCGCAGTTTGCCGGAAAAGACCGCCCAGCCGACGCGATAGCCGCAAGCGCGATAGATCTTGGACAGCCCCGAGAGCGTGGCGCACAGCGTGTCTTGCACGATGGTCGCGAGCGGAATTGATTCCGCGCCGTCGTAGACCATCTGATCGTAGATCTCGTCGCTGAATACGACCAGCTTGTGGCGCTCGGCGAGGCGCGCCAGCGCGGTGAGCACCGCTCGCGGGTAGGTCGCCCCAGTCGGATTGTTCGGGTTGATCACGACGATCGCACGCGTGCGCCGTGTGATGAGGGTCTCGATCTGCGCCGCATCGGGCAGGAAATCATTCTCCGGCCGGCACGGATAGTGTACTGCCCTGCCGCCGTTGAGATTCACCCCGGCCGTCCACAGTGGATAGTCCGGGCTTGGCACCAGCACCTCATCACCCGCATTGAGCAGCGCCCGCAGCACCATATCAATGAGCTCGCTGACGCCGTTGCCGATGAACACCTCTTCGGCGCTCACCCCGCTCACACCGCGCGCCTGCTGCTGCATGACCACGGCTTCCCGCGCGGGAAAGATCCCTTTCTGGTGGCAGTAGCCCTCGCTGTCCGAGAGGTTCTCGATCATCGCCAGGCGCATGGTCTCGGGTGTGCGGAAGCCAAACAATCCCGGATTGCCAATGTTCAGCGAAGTGATTTCGTAGCCCTGCCGCTCCAGTTCATGGGCGCGGCGGGCCAGCCGGCCGCGGATCTCATAGCGGACGTTCTTCAGGGACTCACTGGGTTTGACGTGGGATTCGCTGCTCATATACGAGCCAAGACTACCGCGAGCCGGCGCCCGGCGCACGCCAGTCAGCTCACGGATCGCTGGGCTAGAGCAGCGCGAGTACGGCTTCGGCCGCGGAGACTTTGAACTGTCCCGGCGCTTCGACACTGACGTGAGTGGCTACGCCGTGGTCGACTACGATCGCGAAGCGCTGGCCGCGCAGGCCCATGCCGAACCCCTTCGCATCGAGTTCCAGACCGAGCGCACGGGCGTACTCTCCGTTGCCATCGGCCAGCATCAGCACGCGATTTCCGACGTTGGAGGCCTTGCCCCAGGCGTTCATGACAAACACGTCGTTGACGGCCATGCAGGCGATGGTGTCGACGCCCTTGCCGTGAAATTGCGCCGCGAGCTCCAGAAAACCCGGCAGATGCTTCGCGTCACAGGTGGGTGTGAAGGCGCCGGGCACCGAGAACAGTACGACGCGCTTGCCGTCGAAAAGCTCGGCCGTGCTCAAGTCCCGCGGCCCCTTGTCCGACATGGTCTTGAATACACCAGCCGGCATACGCTCACCGACCTTGATTGTCATGCTCGAATCACTCAGACGCTGTGCGCGCCGGCGTGCAAGGCCCAGAGTTTGCCAAGCCGCGCATAGCCCTCATTGCTCGAGCCGGCCACTTTCTCGAAGGATTTCTGCGCGGCAGCCGCGTCGTGCGCACGAAACTGCGCGATCCCGAGCAGCAGATTCGCCTCCTCGGGGTACTTGAGAGTGCCTTTGGCGATGCCCTGGGTCAGATCGGCAATCGCCTTATCGTTCTGCCCATAGCTCATATAGGCGGCGCCGACCTGAACCAGGCTGTCGCCACTCGGAGCATCGTGTGCCTTCTTCTCATTGCTGGCCAACGAGGCTTGATCATTCGTCGAGCGCTGCTTGGCGCCGTCGAGCAGATGCTGATAACGATCCTTATCACGCTGGTCGGTGAACACGTTCTCTGCAAAGGCTTTCTGCAGTACGGCCTGCGTCTCGCCCGGATAGCCCTGATCCAGGGCCAGTTCGGCCATGTCGGCGTAATCGGTGGCCCGCTTGAGCACGCCGACATCGCTCATGAGACGGAAGATATTCAGCTCCAAATGAGCATCCTTGGTATCCGCGTTGGCCAGCGAGGCCAACGCATTGGCCCAGTACTCTGGCTTGGGATAGTAGGCAACCAGCTTCTCGACGGCCTTTGCCGCGCCGGACTTGTCATCGGCCTTGATATCGAACTGCCAGAGCAGTTTCAGGGAATCCTCATCGGGTTTTTCCATCTTGGACACGATGCTCTGCATCGTGGTTGCAGCATCCTTGTACTTCCCCGTGAGGTATTGAGCCTTGGCGATCAGATTTTCCGTCTCGGAATCGTTGGCGCCGTTCTTGACCGCATCGTTCGCCGTGTCAAGCGCCTTGGTGTAGTCCTTCTCCTGGAACTGATAGAAGGCGATGTTCTTCAGCCATGATTTGCGCTGCTCGGGAGTCGCATATTGGGACTGTGCAGCCAGAGCCAGGATCTGGAATGCGTTGCCCGTATCGTGATTATTCGAGTACGCCTGAAACAGCATGATGTTCATCGCATAGTTATCGTATGCGGTCTTCTCGCCAGGCAGCGCCTGCGCTTCCTTGATTTTGGCGATGGCGTCCGTGTAATTCTTTGCCTGCAACGCATCCTGCGCGGCCTTCAGCGGCTTGGCGAGCGCCTTGGAGACGGTTGGACCGGCTGCATCGGCCGCCAGCAGCACGTGACCGGACCATGACAGGCCGATCAAAGCAATGACCGCTACCCGGAGGGTCCGCAGGAATGGGACAGCAATGATTGAGCGATTCCTCAAGTGCATAGGCTTTGACTAGTCCTCGACAAACTGGCTGGTGTTGACGAATCCGATCTTGCTCATATTGTTTCGCTGCGCTGCGGCAAGAACTTTAGCGACGACGTCGTATTTGACGTGACTGTCCGGGGCTAGATGCAGCTCGGGCTGCGGATCCTGCGCTGCCGCGTCCTTGAACTGCTGTTCGAGATCCGCCATGGAGGTGACCGCCTCGCCATTCCAGGAGATCGCACCGTCGTAGTAAATATCGAGATTGATGATGACTGGCGGTGTCGGCGGCGGTGGCTGATTCACGTTCGGCGGGGGCATGTCGAGCTTGACCGCATGGGTCATGATCGGCAACGTCACGATCAGCGTCACCAGCAGCACCAACATGACGTCGATCAGCGGCGTCGTGTTGATATCGCACATCGGTGCGCCTTCGCCGCTTCCTCCTCCGACACTCATTGACATGGTATTGGTTCCCGTTCAGCGCGTGCCGCGCACGCCATGGTCCGGCTCAGTGATGAAACCGACTTTCACCACCCCACCCCGGTTGATCGCCGCAATGACTTTGCCGACGTTCTTGTAATCCGTATTCGCGTCGGCGCGGATATGGATCTCAGGCTGCGGGATCTTGACCGCCTCGCCCTCCACTCGCGTGACCAGCTCGTGCATGGTGGCCATCTTGTTTTGACCCCAGAACACATCGCCGTCCGTGGTCACGGAAATCGTAATGTTCTCCGGCTTGGTCTGGGTCGGGATGTTGACGGCCTTGGGCACCGTCACCGGAACGTTCTTGGTAATGACCGGAATGGTGATCAGGAAGATGATCAGCAGCACCAGCATGACGTCGACCAGCGGCGTCGTGTTGATCTCCGACATCGTGCCGCGTTCCTCACCGTCATCCGATATCTTCATAGCCATGTGAACTGCTCCGCTAAAGCTGGTAGGCGCCGATCAATCCGTCCTGACACGTGCACCGCTTACCAGATAGGCATGCAGATCGGAGGCAAAGTTCCTCACGTTATCCTGGATGACCTTGTTCCGGCGCAGCAGCCAGTTGTACCCCAGCACCGCGGGCACTGCGACGAACAGACCGATCGCGGTCATGATCAGCGCTTCACCGACCGGACCGGCGACGCGATCGATGCTCGCCTGACCGGCGATACCGATGTCAATCAGCGCGTTCAGAATTCCCATGACCGTGCCAAACAGACCGACGAAAGGCGCGACCGAACCGACGGAGGCCAGGAACGATAGGCCGCTGCCGATCTTGCTGTTGACGCCGTCAACGGCGCGCTGGAGCGCCATCGTGATCCACTCGTGCAGATCGATGCGATCCGTGAGCCTGCCTTCGTGGTGCGAGGCCGCGCGCAGGCCGCTCTCGGCAATGTAACGGTAGTCGTCGGCCTTACCGAGACGATCCACACCTTCCTTGAGCGAGGGCGCGGTCCAGAATTGCTTCTCGACAATCTTGCCTGCTTTGCGCAGCGACCGCTGATCCCACAGCTTGGTCAAGATTATGAACCAGGACCCGAGAGACATCAGAACGAGTATGACCAGAGTCGAACGGCTCACGACGTTTCCATTGACCCATAGTGGAATCAATCCATATGGGTTGGAGGCGGGGGCGACGGCTGCGGCGGCGGCGGCGGTGGTGGCTGCTGTATCCATTGATTTTCCTCTATTACATCATCTCCGCGCGGCGAACCCGGCGGACCCTATGGCCATGTCAGTCGAAATGATTACGATCAATTGACGTTCGGTCGCTTAACCGGCGCCGGCGTGAAGTTCGAACTTGACCGGCAGCGTGGGACAGACGCTGATCGGCTTGCCTTCGGATGTCGCGGCCTTGAAGCGATAGGCCTTGGCGACTTTCAGTGCGGCTTGATCCAGATCCTCGAATCCCGAACCGGTGGCGACATCGACGCTGTCGATCTTACCTGCAGCGTTCACGCAGATCTTCACGATGACGCGGCCTTCCTGTCCCTCGCGCCGCGCCGATTCCGGGTAGTAATTGGAGATGTCGGGCCGGTAGGTCACTTGCACCGGCGTTCCGGGCGGTGGTGGACGCACCACGGCCGGCGGCGGCGGCGGCGGTGCGGCTTTGACGACGTTCGTGATGGGCGGGGGTAAATCCACCGGCACGCTGATGTTGATGTCCGGCGCGATGACCTGCACCGGTGGCTTCTCTTTCAAGTCCACCGGCGGCGGCGGCGGCGGCAAATCCTTCTGCTTCTCAGTCTGGATGATATTGGTCTGAAGGATGCTCTGCAGATAGCGTTGGCCGCTTTTTGCCAGTCCGCTCGCGAATGCATAGATCACGATTGCGTGGATGACCAGGATGACCAGAAATACCAGCGCGCGCTTGGAAAGCAGGCTGGCTTCTTGCTGCGGGTAATAGGCACTCATATGTCTTTAGTGTGTCCCCAAATCTCTACAGCGATTGATACGCCACCACGGCGGCCGGCTCGATGATCGCCCGATCCGCGCTTCAGCGCCATATCGTCCCCGGACCCCGTCATGCAGCGCAACTCGCGATGAGCCACTCATCCGCCGGGGCATCATCGCCGCGCACGTCGTCTACCGCGACGCGCGCCTGATCGTCTTGCAGCATTTGTACCAAGCCGGCATGCCGCCACGCACACACCGGAATATCCCCCCCGGTGTGCTGACCCGCGCACTCGAACGAGCCTACGCTCGCGGCGTCACACTACACTGTTCAGGACTCGCGGATCGACACCAGTAAAGGAACTGTAACTGCTCGCTGCAATCCTTACAACCCTTAACGATCGGCAATCATAATGCGTCCGTTCAACAGCCTGTGCGCCTCGCTCCTGCGCGGCAATCAATGCTCGTGTTCGAGATCCGTCACCGCGCCCAGGGAAGCGCTGCTGACGACTCGGGAGTATTTCGCCAGCACGCCGCGCTCGGCATAAGGTCGTTTGGGCCGCCAATCGCGGCGGCGGCGCTTGAATTCCGCGGCCGACACGTCCGCGTCGATGCGCCGTTGTTGTGCATCAATCGTCAGTTGATCCCCATTTCGCAGCAACGCGATGGCCCCGCCCAGGGCCGCCTCGGGCGAAATATGTCCAACCACGAACCCGTGTGTGCCGCCGGAGAAGCGTCCATCGGTGATCAGCGCGACCTGGTTCGATAGTCCGCGCCCGACGATCGCGCCCGTTGGACTGAGCATCTCGCGCATGCCCGGACCGCCCTTGGGTCCTTCATATCGGATCACCACCACGTCCCCGGAGCGTACCTTGTCGCCCAGGATCGCCGCCGTCGCCGCTTCCTCGCCATCGAACACGCGGGCCGGCCCGGTGAAACTCAGACCCTCTTTGCCGCTGATCTTGGCCACGGCACCGTCTGGAGCCACATTTCCATAAAGTACAACAAGATGGCTATCTTTCTTCATCGGATTTGAAAAAGGTCGAACGATGTCCTGCGGCTCGGGGTAGTCACGCACGGCGGCCAGGTTCGCAGCCACCGTCTTGCCGGTGACGGTCAGACAATCGCCGTGCAGCAGGCCGGCATCCAGCAGTCGCTTCATCAGGGGTTGGATCCCACCCACGGCAATCAACTCAGACATCAGGTAGCGGCCACTCGGGCGCAGGTCCGCCAGCACCGGCACGCGCCGGCCGATGCGCGTGAAATCATCCAGCTTGAGACGCACGCGCGCGGCATGTGCGATCGCCAGCAGATGCAGCACCGCGTTGGTCGAACCACCGAGCGCAATGACGACGGTGATGGCATTCTCGAAAGCGCGGCGCGTCAGCATGTCACTCGGGCGTAAGCCCTGGCGCAGCAACGCCACCACCGCAGCCCCGGCGCGCCGGCAGTCCTCCCGCTTGTCCGTACCGACAGCCTCCTGCGCCGAACTGCCCGGCAGGCTCAGGCCAAGCGCCTCGATCGCCGAGGCCATCGTGTTGGCGGTATACATGCCGCCGCAGCTGCCTGCGCCGGGAATGGCTGTGCGTTCCACGTCAAGCAGCTCGGCCGCGCTTATTTTGCCTGCCGCGGCTGCACCGACCGCCTCGAACACCGAGATGATATCGCGATGATGCGCGCCGGGACGTATCGTGCCGCCATAGACGAATACCGCAGGGCGATTCAGGCGCGCGATCGCCATCGCACAGCCGGGCATGTTTTTGTCGCAGCCGCCCAGCGCCACGAGCCCATCGAAGCCCTCAGCGCCCGCCACGGTCTCGATCGAATCGGCAATCACTTCACGCGACACCAGTGAGTAGCGCATGCCCGGCGATCCCATCGAGATGCCATCCGAGACAGTGATCGTATTGAACAGCACGCTCTTGCCGCCGGCCGCGTCGGCGCCATTGGCCGCCTCGCGCGCCAGCTCGGCGATGTGCATGTTGCAGGGCGTGAGATTGGCCCAGGTCGAGGCGATGCCAATCTGCGGCTTGTTAAAATCCTCGTCCTCGAATCCAACCGCTCGCAACATCGAGCGGGAGGGCGCCTGCTTGAGGCCGTCAACAACCAGACTCGAGTAGCGTCGGATATTTACCGTCGATCTGCTGGTCTGGTTCGCTTTACGCGCTTTGTCGTCCGACATTTTCGCCCCTTTGGGTGCTTGGTTGACGTCGTCTCACGTCGAATCCTCGCCGTGGCGGCACGGCCCCCGCCTCAGCCGTATCGCCGCCTGATGAGCTGATAGAGCGCGCGCACGCATTGTGCCTCGGCGCCCTGCGGCCGTCCCGGCCGGTCCTTCGGGTTCCAGGCGTACAGATCGAGGTGCAGCCAATGCGGCGTCGCGGTCACGAACCGTCGCAGAAACAGTGCGGCGATGATCGCGCCGGCGAAGGGCGAGGCCGAGACATTATTGAGATCTGCAATGCGGCTGCCGAGCTCATCGTCGTAACCGAGCCACAACGGCAGGGGCCAGAGCGGATCGGCGTGCGAACGGCCGATATCGGCCAGCTCCTGCGCGAGGCTTTCCTCGGACGCAAACACGGCCGGCAGATCCGGACCCAGAGCAGTCCGCGCGGCCCCGGTCAACGTAGCCAGATCAATCAGCAGCGAGGGTCGCTCGCTGTCCGCCTCACACAGCGCATCGGCCAGTACGAGCCGGCCTTCGGCATCGGTGTTGCCGATCTCGACCGTGAGTCCCTTGCGCGACTGACACACATCCCCGGGACGAAAGGCGCGTGAACCGACACTGTTGTCTACTGCGGGAATGAGCACTCGCAGCTCTATCGGTGCATTGAGTTCCAGCAACAATCGCGCGAGTGCCAGTGCGCAAGCCGCACCGCCCATGTCTTTTTTCATCAGCAGCATCGCTGCGGCGGGTTTGAGGTCCAGGCCGCCGCTGTCGAAGCAGACTCCCTTGCCCACGAGGGTCACGCGCGGCATGCCGGGCCGGCGCCAGCGGCAGTCGATCAGCCGCGGCGCGCGCGAGCTGGCCGCACCGACCATCGCGATGAGTGGATATTCACGTGCCAACACCTCGCCGCTGTGCACGACGCACTCCCCCGAGTGGCGGTTCGCCAATTCGATCGCGGCCTCGGCGAGTTCCTCGGGTCCGAGGCGATTGGCCGGCGCGTTGATCAGATCGCGTGCCCAGGCCATCGCCTGCGCGGCGGCCTGGGCGTATGAAAGGTCGGCGCCGATCGGCGCCACCAGTCCACTCGCCGCAGCGGCCTTGGCCGCGGCAGTGCGGTAGCGCGTGACGCGATAGCCACCGAGCAGCCATCCGAGCACAAACTGCGTCGCCGCCTGCGCCGACAGCGCTGTCGCCACCCGATAGGTGCCGGCTGGCAGCCGCTCAGCCAACAAGGCCGCGTCCCAGAGCGAAAGCTCATCGGCGCTCGCCGCGGGGCCCAGACCGAGCACAGCCCCGGCCACCGCGCCGGTGTCGTCGGGGAGCAATTGCAAGCGATGGCGCTCCGCGGCAAAGCCTTGGGCGCGCGCCCACACTGCCTGGGCCGATGGCAGGGATTGCAGCACGGCCGCGCAGTCGCTGTCGGTCGCCAACCAGACCGGCACACCTGCGCCTTCCGGCGCTGCCACGAATGTCTGCATCTACAGAGCTTAGCGAATCGCTGCCGCCGATTGACAAGTACTTGATCGTTGTGCTGATATCAGCGGCTTATCACTCATGAAAGCCATCATGCAGACCGCCGGTTCGCTCGTACTATCGCTGGAACTGCTGCTCGTTAAGAGCGGTCGGGGCGGGTGCTGCCGGCGTTTCTGACACGAAGAAACGGACAAACACCGAAACCCCGCACCGGCTGCCGATGCGGGGTTTTTTTTGACTTATATGGAGTGTTGAATGATGCATTTGTACGGCAGGAAGGACGTCGACAAGAAGGCGCTCAAGGGCGCTCGGATCGCGGTGCTGGGCTATGGGAGCCAGGGTCGCGCTCATGCCTTGAACCTGAAGGATAGCGGTTTCAATGTCGTCGTCGGCGTACGCAAGAGCGGCGCGAGCTGGCGCAAAGCCAAACGGGAAGGGCTGGAGGTGGCCGAGCCGGCCGCGGCGGTAGCCGGCGCCGATCTGGTGGCGATGCTGGTGCCCGATATGGCACAGGCCGAACTCTATACGGCGATCAAGCCAAGACTCAAGCCCGGAGCAACCCTGCTGTTCGCCCATGGCTTCAACGTGCACTTCAAGCAGATCAAGCCGCGCAAGGACCTGGATGTCGTACTGATTGCGCCGAAGGGTCCGGGCGATCTGGTGCGGCGACAGTACCAGCAGGGTCGCGGCGTTCCATGCCTGATAGCCGTGGCGCAGGATGCCACCGGCACCGCGCATGCACGCGCCCTCGCCTACGCTGACGGAATCGGCGGCACCCGGGGAGGCGTGCTCGATACGACCTTTGCCGAGGAAACCGAGACCGATCTGTTCGGCGAGCAGGCGGTGCTCTGCGGCGGGGCCACCGAACTTGTCGTCCAGGGCTACGAGACCCTGGTGGAAGCCGGTTATCAGCCTGAGGTCGCCTACTATGAGTGCCTGCACGAGCTCAAACTGATCGTGGACCTGCTGCATGAGGGGGGGCTCTCGAAAATGCACCAGTTCGTCAGCGACACCGCCAAGTACGGTGATCTCACGCGCGGCCCGCGTGTGGTGAACGAGCGCACCAAGAAGGAAATGCGCAAGATCCTCAAGGAGATCCAGACCGGTAAGTTTGCGCGACAGTGGATCAGCGAGAGTCAGGGCGGGCTGAAGAATTTCCGCCGGCTGCTCAAGGCTGATCTGCGCCATCCGATCGAACAGGTAGGCGCGAAACTGCGCGAACGCATGCCCTGGCTCAAGGGCGCCCGCTGAACGGAGAGTGCCATGACACCGACATCTGAACGGGTACTGATTTTCGACACCACGCTGCGCGATGGCGAACAGTCGCCGGGCTGCAGCATGACGCAACCGGAGAAGCTGCGCGTGGCGCGCGCGCTGGCTGAACTCGGTGTGGACGTCATCGAGGCGGGCTTTCCGGCAGCCTCCCGCGGCGATTGGGAGGCGGTCAATGCAGTGGCCCGGGAAGTGGAGGGCCCGATCATCGCCGGCCTCGCGCGCTGCATGCGCCAGGACATCGAGCTGGCCGCGCAGGCGCTGCGGGATGCACCGCGCCATCGGCTGCACGTGTTTCTGGCCACGAGCGCGATTCATCGCCAGTACAAACTCAATATGGCGCAAGAGGAGATCCTGCGCCGGGCGGTCGAGGCCGTTAAGATCGCGCGCGAGTACTGCGACGACGTCGAGTTTTCACCGGAAGACGCCTCACGCACCGAGCTGGATTTCCTGGCACAGGTGGTCGAGGCCGCGATCGAAGCCGGCGCTACGACCATCAACATCCCGGACACCGTGGGCTACACGGTTCCGGACGAGTTCGGTGAGCTGTTCCGCTATCTTCGCAAGCAGGTCCGCGGCATCGATAAAGTCACCCTTTCGGTGCATTGTCATGACGATCTGGGCATGGCCGTGGCCAACAGCCTCACTGCGGTCGTGGCCGGCGCGCGGCAGATCGAATGCACGATAAACGGTATCGGTGAGCGCGCCGGGAACTGCTCGCTGGAGGAAGTGGTCATGGCGCTGGCAACGCGCTCGGCCTTCTTCAACCTCGGCACCGGAGTGCAGACCGCGCGCCTGTATCCGACCAGCCGTCTGGTTGCGAGCATCACGGGCGTGTCGATCCCGCGCAATAAGGCCGTCGTCGGTGAGAACGCGTTCGCGCACGAATCGGGGATCCACCAGCACGGCATGCTCAAAAACCGTACGACCTACGAGATCATGCGGCCCGAGGATGTCGGACTGCCGCGCAGCAGCCTCGTACTCGGCAAGCACAGCGGACGCCATGCATTTCGCGAGCGCGTGAAGCTGCTCGGTTTCGAACTCGAGGAGCTCGAGCTCAATCGGGTGTTCGAGGAGTTCAAGGCGCTGGCCGATCGCAAAAAGGAGCTGTTCGATGGCGACATCGAGGCCCTGGTGCTGCGCGCCGAGGGTCAGGCGCCCGGTCCGTGGACGCTCGAACATCTCGACATTGGCGTGCACAGCGGCGCCCAGGCGCTCGCCAAGGTGCGGTTGCGACACACCGACGGCCGCACACTGGAGCGCGAGGCCTCCGGTGACGGACCGGTCGACGCCGCCTACAAGGCAATTGTGCTGGCCACGGGCGTGAAAGTGACCGTATGCAAATTTGAAGTACACGCTGTGACCATCGGCGAGGACGCCCAGGGTGAGGCCATCCTGTACGTCGAGGCGGGGGGCCGCAGTTATCGCGGCTCTAGCATCAGCACGAACATCATCGAGGCGGCCAGTCGCGCCTTGCTGGAAGTCATCAATCGCATCGAACTCTCGCCCCGAAACGCGACGCGTGTGGACGCGGAGCGCGTCGATGAGAATACCCGAATCGCGAACACGGCCGTCTAGGAGAGCGCGCGATGCCCATTCCTGCGACATCTTTCATCTGGTTCAACGGCAAGCTCGTGGCGTGGGAGAAGGCCACGGTCCATGTGCTCGCGCATGCACTGCACTACGGATCTTCCGTATTCGAAGGAGTGCGGGCCTACGAGACGCCGCGCGGCGTTGCCATCTTCCGCCTGCGCGATCACACGCGGCGGCTGTTCGATTCGGCCAAGATCTACCGTATACAGCTGCCCTACACGCAGGATCAGATCAACGAGGGTTGCCGCCAGGTCATCGCCGTCAACGGCCTCTCGCACGGGGCCTACATTCGGCCCATAGCCTTCCGCGGCTATGGCGAGATCGGCGTGGCGCCGAAGATCGACCCACCTGTCGACGTGGCGGTCGCGGCCTGGGAATGGGGCAAGTACCTGGGACATGAAAGCGAGGAAGCCGGCGTCGACGTCTGTGTATCGTCCTGGCAGCGCGTCGCCCCGAACACACTGCCGGCGATGGCCAAGGCCGGCGGCAATTATCTATCAAGCCAGCTCATCAGCCAGGAAGCCAAGCGGCTCGGCTTCGCCGAGGGCATCGGACTCGCACCCGACGGCACTGTGAGCGAGGGCGCAGGGGAGAACATCTTCATCGTCAAGGACGGTGTGCTCCTGACACCTAATCTGGCGCATTCGGTGCTCAGCGGACTCACGCGCGATACCGTCATCAAGCTCGCCCGCGAACTGAGCCTCGAGGTGCGTGAGAGTTCCATCCCGCGCGAGTTGCTCTACCTCGCCGATGAGCTGTTCTTCACCGGCACGGCAGCCGAAATCACGCCGATTCGTTCGGTCGACCGCATCGGCATTGGCGCCGGCCGCCGCGGTCCGGTCACCGAGCGGCTGCAGCGTGCATTCTTCGGCCTGTTCACCGGCGCCACCCCGGACTCGTGGAACTGGCTCGACTACGTGGACATGGACGTCGGCAAACGCGGCCTGGCGGGCGCCGCAGCCGCCGCGCTTTGAGCCGCCGCCACCCACGCACCGGTACCGCTCCCACATGAAGACGATGTTCCAGAAGATCTGGGAGTCACACGAGGTCGTTGCCGAGACCGCGCAGACCCCGGCCGTGCTCTATGTCGATACGCACCTGATCCACGAGGTGACCTCACCTCAGGCTTTCTCGGTGCTGCGCGAGCGCGGCCTGCGCCTGCGCCGGCCGGATCTCACACTGGCAACCATCGATCATTCGAGCCCGACGCGCACCGAGCAGATCTTCGGCGGAGCGCCCATCACGATTGAATCGGCGGCACTGCAGATCCGGCAGCTGGAGCGCAACTGCGCTGAATTCGGCGTCGAGCTCTTTGGACTCAAGAGCGACCAGCGCGGCATCGTGCATATTGTAGGACCGGAACTTGGCCTCACGCAGCCCGGCAACACGTTGGTCTGCGGCGACAGCCATACCAGCACGCACGGGGCCTTCGGCGCCCTCGCCTTCGGCATCGGTTCGACGGAGGTCGGCCACGTGTTCGCGACCCAGTGCCTGCTGCAGCGCCGGCCCGCGACCTTCGCGCTCAACGTTGAGGGCGCATTGGACCGTTGTGTTACGGCCAAGGACCTGATTCTCTCGATCATCGGACAGATTGGCGTCGCCGGTGGCACGGGCCATGTGATCGAATATCGCGGCGCGGTGATTCGGGCGATGTCGATGGAAGAGCGCATGACGGTGTGCAACATGTCGATCGAAGCCGGCGCGCGCGCGGGCATGATTGCGCCCGACGAGACGACCTATCGTTACCTCTCGGGGCGGCGGCGCGCCCCCGTCGGCGCCGCCTGGGAGCGGGCGATGGAGCGCTGGCGCATGCTGCCGAGCGATCCAGGTGCGCGCTATGACCGTGAAATCACGCTCGATGGCGTCGCAATCGAGCCGATGGTCACCTACGGCACCAACCCTGGCATGGTCGTGGCAGTATCAGGCTCGATTCCCGACACCAAGGATGATCCGGTGTTTGACAAGGCGCTTGCCTACATGGGTCTACGGGCCGGAGAACCGATCGGCAATCAGCCGGTCAACGTCGTATTCATTGGCAGCTGCACCAACGGCCGTCTGTCGGATCTGCGCAGCGCGGCACAACTGTTGCGGGGCCACAAGATCGCGCGGGGCGTGCGCGCGCTCATCGTGCCCGGCTCGCAACAGATCAAGAAGGCCGCGGAGGCAGAGGGTCTGGATCGCGTGTTCATTGATGCCGGCGCCGAATGGCGCGAATCGGGTTGTTCGATGTGTCTCGGGATGAATGGCGATCTGGTTGGCCAGGGCGAGTACTCGGTGAGCACCAGCAATCGCAACTTCGAGGGCCGCCAGGGTCCCGGCGCACGCACCTTGCTCGCGAGCCCACTGACCGCGGCAGCCAGCGCCGTGCGCGGGCGGGTCACCGATCCGCGCGAAATCCTTCACGGCTGAGTGCGCACATGGAACCGATACGACAATTCCGCTCCCGCACGGCCGTGCTGCCGTACACGAACATCGACACCGATCAGATCATCCCGGCGCGCTTCCTGCGCACGACCACGCGCGAGGGGCTCGGTCAGCATCTGTTCGCCGATTGGCGCTCCAACCCGGACGGCACGCTGAATGATCAATTCCCGCTCAATCGGCCGGATGCTGCCGGGTGCTCTATCCTGGTGGCGGGCCGCAATTTCGGCTGCGGGTCCTCGCGCGAACACGCTCCCTGGGCGCTGCTCGATTATGGCTTTCGCGCCGTGATCAGCACCGAGATCGCCGACATCTTTGCCACCAACTCGCTCAAAAATGGCTTGTTGCCTGTAGTAGTCGATGCGGCCACGGGACAGTGGCTGCTGGACAATCCCGGCGCCGAAGTCAGCATCGATCTGCCGGACGCCTCAGTGCAGCTGCCGAACGGCGCCAGGCTCACATTTCCGATCGAAGCATTCGCGCGCTATCGCCTGGCCAATGGTGTGGACGAACTCGGCTTTCTACTCGCCCAGGAGTCGCACATCGGCGCCTACGAGCGGCGGCTGCAATCATGAAAGCGCGCATTGCCGTCCTCGCCGGCGACGGCATTGGCCCCGAGGTCATTGCCGAGGCTGCGCGCGTGCTGCAAACCATCGCGCAGCGATATGGCCACGAATTCTCGCTGCAGGAGGCACCTTTCGGTGGCATCGCCGTCGATGAGCATGCCGACCCGCTGCCCCCCGCTACGCTCAAGACCTGTCTGAGTTCCGACGCCGTGCTGCTGGGGGCGATCGGCGGCCCGAAATGGTCGGCGCCGCAAAACCTGATTCGACCGGAATCCGGCCTGCTGCGGTTGCGCAAGGAACTCGGCGTGTACGCCAATCTGCGCCCCGTCATCGTGCACCCGGCGCTGCGCAACGCCTCGAGCCTGAAGCCCGAGATCGTCGATGGCGTGGATCTGATCTTCGTGCGTGAGCTTACCGGCGGGATTTATTTTGGCGCGAAGACTCGCGATGCGCATCAGGCGACGGACCTGTGCGTCTATACGGCCGCCGAGATCGAGCGCATCGTGCGCGTCGCGGCGCGTATCGCGCAGACGCGCCGCCGGCGACGGCTGCTGTCGATCGACAAGTCCAATGTGCTTGAGACCTCGCGCCTATGGCGTGAAGTGTGCGAGCGCGTGGTGCGCAGCGAATTTCCCGACATTGCCCTCGAGCACATGCTGGTGGATTCGGCCGCGATGCACCTGATCCGACGGCCGCGCGACTTCGATGTCGCAGTCACCGAAAACATGTTCGGCGACATCCTGACTGATGAGGCCTCGATGCTCTGCGGTTCTTTGGGTCTGCTGCCCTCCGCCTCGCTCGGCGATGGCAGGCGCGGACTATATGAGCCCATCCATGGCTCGGCGCCGGATATCGCTGGCCGCGGCATCGCCAATCCCTACGGCGCGATCCTCAGCGTCGCACTGTTGCTGCGGCACTCGCTCGAACTCGAACCGGAAGCGCGTGCAGTCGAGCTCGCCGTGGAGCGCGCCATTGGCGACGGCGTGCGCACGCCGGATATTGCCGCTCCGAACCATCGGGCAGCCTCGACCCAGGAGGCGGGTAGCGCGGTGCTGCAGGCGCTGCGTTAGCGGCGCCGAGCGCTGCTAGGTTTGAGTGGGTCCGCGACGCCCGAGCAGAATGCCGACCAGCAAGGCAGCCGCCGCGCTGATTGCTATGACGGTCCAGGGCTCATCGTGCACGTAGCTATTGGCAGCATCGATGGTCTTGCGTGAACGATCGGAGACTGCTCCGCCGATCTGTTCCAGCGACTCCCTGGCCGCGGCCACCCGGGCGCTCAGCTTGGCCTTGGCACGCACCAGATCCTCGCCGCTGAGCGTCGTGGTGGCCTGCACCAGATCCTCCAGATCCGCCACGAAGTGATGAAAATCCGTCGACATTCCCGCCAGAGCCGCATCGACTGCTGCGCGCGCTGTGGATCGGGCGCCCGCGCCTTGGCCTGTCGCGGCGCCATCGGGGCGATGAGTTCCACTGCGCATGATCTACTCCTTATGAATCCGTTTTAAGCCCTACTTCCATTCGCGCATCGCCGAGTTCAGCGTGCTCGCGCTCAGACCGATCTCGAGATTTCGTCTCGGCGCCTCCGCTTGCTCTCCGGTTGAGGGCGGCGATTCGCCGACGCCGCCGGCCGCCGGGCCGCTGCCGGCGCTGTCTCTGCCGCCGCCGCAGCTGGGCTTATGGCGCGTCTGACCCGGGATCCTCTCGATGGGCGGACGCGCGTTGAACTCTCGCCGAGTGCTCATGTTGACCTCTGAATGCGGGCAAACGCCGGGATTAGCGGCAAGGACGCGGATCTGATGGCCCTAAACTAGCCGCACGTGGCCGATTCGTCAGTGCGTTGTCGCACGTAGCCCGGCGGCGCGATATCAACCGGCGCCGAAGCGCCGCCGCGGAAATACCCGTCGCAGAAGAAACACGCCGTGGATCGGCGTCGCAGGCAATGCTTCGTGCAGTCTGCGCTCGCAGCACTTGTAGTGCTTGCCGCTGGTCAGGACGTCATCGAACAGCGCGATGCGCTCGCGCACCGGCCGTGCCAGCAGAGCGCCCATATCGAGGCATAGGACCGCGTGCAGGGCGTCGGCGCTGAGCCGCACCGCTGCGGCGTGATCCGCTGCCGTATTCTGCCGCTGATACAGCAGGCTGCGCACATCGACGTCGTAGGCTTCAAATGCCAGACCCAGTGTACGCGACAACCGATCGTCGAAACCCGGATCCGCGCCGCAGCGGGAGGGCGGAATGGGCACCCAGGTGGTGCGCTCGGCCTCCGGCCGACTGACCGCCAAACGCAACCACTGCGCCAAGGTCGCGATGGCTCGGCGCT
>JBELAR010000129.1:0-5973 GCA_049508555.1 Steroidobacteraceae bacterium | reverse complement strand
TCGAGTCGGTCGCACCTGGGTCGAGCACCGCCGTGTTGCCGGCGGCGCGAGGATCGTTTCCCTGATCCGAGCCGCTCGGCATCGTCAAGAGGGACGGGGCCGCAAGCGCCACTGCGCGGCTCGAGGCAGATGTCGTACTGCTCGGCGCGTCGGCCGGGTTCCCGACACTTCCGTCCGTCTCGTGGCCGCTGTCGGCCATGTACGGCATCGCAACAGCGGGGGCGTCGAGTCCCGAGAATTCCGTCCCCGCCGAATCGATGTCCGAGAGGTCATCGAGCGCCGGCGCAGCGGAGGCAATCATAGGCGTCGCAGCTGATAAGGCTGCGGTGCTCGAATCCACGTTCGCGCTCAATGTGGAGCGCTTGCCCGCGCCCTTCTGATTGGTACCGACGGCGCTTTTGCTGGACTTCGCCATGCCGGCGGCCAGCACAGTCGTCGCAGCCCCGCTGGCACCTGGCGTCGCGCCGGCGAGCACGGGCTGCGCCGGAGTCGATGTGGGCGCAGCAGCAACGGCTGGGCCCGCGGGCTGCGCCGGCGTCGATGTGGGCGCAGCAGCAGCGGCTGGGCCCGCGGGTTGCGCCGGCGTCGATGTGGGCGCAGCAGCAGCGGCTTGGCCCGCGGGCTGCGCCGCGTTGGCGGGCGTGGCAGCAGGCTGTCCAGCGGCCGCCTTCGGGCCGGTAGCGGACGCCGTCGCGCTCGTGCCTGCGTTCGCGGAGGTGCGCGCGCTCGCAGCGGCCGCGGGCGCACCTGGCGTATGGCCTGCGCCCGCAGTGTCGGTTCTCGCAGTACTGGCAGCGGGCGCCTTCGGCGCCGATATTGAACCCGGCGCGGCGCTGTGCCCGGTGAGAAAGTCGGAGAAGTGTCCCGTGCTGCCCGTCACGGGCGCGTTGGACACCGCACCGCGCCCGGGGGGAGGGCCCGTTGCGGCATCAACGGGTGAGGCGCCCTTCACTGCGCCCCCTGCACACGCTGCGCGCGCTCATCGATCTCATATTGCACCTGTCGCTCCTCCGCCTTTCGATCCTCGCTCAGCGCCTGCGCGACGATCTTGCTTACGGCGTTCCTGCGAACGGCCGCCTCTAACCATCGGGCCCGCTCCCGCTCGCACTCCGCGCTCAACTGCTCAACCGTACCCTGCTGCGCTTGCACGCCTTCAGTCAGGCGCGCAATGAATGTCTGGTAATCCCGCATCCCCGATACGCCCATGCCCGCTCTGGCCCGCTGCGCATACATGTTCTGGTACTCCTCCAGATAGCCACGCAACTCGCGATAACGGCGTTCGGCCTCGGCCAGGCGCCGCTGCGCGCCGGCAAGGCGCTGGGCGCAATCGCGCTCAGCTTCATCGCTAAAGCGCTCGACCGGCTTCAATCGTTTCGATCGCTTCAATTCATGCTCCCTTGGTTCTGGAGGTATCGGCGGTAGAGGGGGCCGGCTCCGCCATCGTGGCCGCAAGCTGCGTCACGCTGCTCGCGAGGTCCACACGCTCGTGCATGTCCTGGCGCAGGAAAGCTTCGATCTGCGGCCAGCGTGCCACGGCATTGTCGATCCGCGGATCGCTACCGCGCTGGTAGGCTCCGATCGTGATCAGATCGCGGTTGTTCTCGTAAAGCGCCGTGGTCTGGCGCAATCGTCGCGTGAGCTCGAGCTGGCTCGCTGGCACGATGTCGTGCATCACGCGACTCACCGAGGCTTCGACATCGATGGCCGGATAGCGTCCGCTCTCGGCGATGCGTCGTGAGAGCACGATGTGCCCGTCGAGTATGGCCCGCGCCGCATCGACGATCGGATCGTTGTGGTCGTCGCCTTCAGCCAGCACCGTGTAGAACGCCGTGATGGAGCCGGCGGCGGCCAGACCATTGCCGGCGCGCTCCACCAGCTGCGGCAGGCGCGCGAATACCGACGGCGGATAACCCTTGGTCGCCGGCGCCTCGCCAATCGCCAGCGCGATCTCGCGCTGCGCCTGTGCAAAACGCGTCAGCGAATCCATGATCAGCAGGACGTTTTGGCCGCGGTCACGAAAATGCTCGGCGATGGCTGTGGCAAGCCAGGCGCCGTGCAGGCGCATCAGGGGTGGATGGTCGGCCGGCGTCGCCACCACGACCGAGCGCGCAAGTCCGGTAGCGCCGAGTATGCGCTCGATGAATTCCTTGACTTCGCGTCCGCGCTCGCCGATGAGGCCCACCACGATCACATCGGCCGCGGTGTAGCGCGCCATCATGCCGAGCAACACGCTTTTGCCCACGCCGCTGCCGGAGAACAGCCCGATGCGCTGACCGCGGCCCACGGTGAGCAGACCGTTGATAGCGCGTACACCGACATCCAGGGTCTGCGTGATGGGATGGCGCTGCAGTGGATTCATCGGCGTGCCGGTCAGGCGCACGTAGGTCTCCGCCTCGATCGGTCCCAAGCCATCCAGCGGGTTACAGGCGCCGTCGACGATACGGCCCAGCAGCTTGGCGCCCACGCCGACGGTGCCAGTCTGCGTGCGCGGCCGCACCAGCGCGTTCGGCTTGAGCCCGTGGATGTCGCCGGTCGGCATCAGAAACAGGCGCTCGCCAGAAAAGCCGACGACTTCCGCGTCGATACTGCGCTCCCCGGAGCTCACGATCTCACACCGATCCCCGACCGCCGCCTGGCAGCCGGCCGCCTCAAGCGTCAGTCCAACCATGCGGGTCAGCCGGCCAGCGACCATGGGCGGCGGCACGCTGGCGAGCCGCCGCTCAGCGCCAGACAGTGCTAGCGTCCAACGTTGCACCGCTGCCGCGCGTATGGAATCAGCGAGCGGCGTCCCGGCGGCATCCACCGCAGCCGCAGCGCTTGCAGGCGTACTCAAGGCGCCCCGTCCGGCGCCACGGCACCGCGATTGTCACCGAGCGCGCTGGCGATCGCGGCACCCAGCCGCTGCTCGAGCTGCGCATCGATCGTCGAATTCTCGCTGCTCACGCGGCAGCCGCCGCATGTCAGGATGGGATCCTCAACGATGTTCCAGGCGCGATCGCTGCTCGCCTCGACCAATCGCGAGCGCACCAGCTTTGCATCCTCCGGGTTCAAATGCACGCGCACGTCACGCGCCGTCAACGGCAGGAGCGCCACGGTCTCGCGCACTACCGCCACGATCTCATCCGGGTTGGTCTTGAGCTCACGCCGCACGATCTGCCGCGCGATCGCGCCGGCCAGCGATACCAGCTGGCGTTGCACACTGACGTCGAGAGCCGCGATGGGCTTCGACATGAAATCCAGAATGGCGTCCAATCGCTGCACTCGCCGCTCGAGTTCCTGCGACAGCGCCTGCTGTTCGACTCGCACGGCCGCAATGCCCGCTTCCCTGCCCTCGGTGCAGCCCTGCTCCCAGGCCTCGCGCTCGATACTGTCGAGGTCGGCGCCGCGACGGCTGCGCGCGACCACCGGTCCATTGATCTGGGGCGGCTCCCACAGCGAGGCGCGCGAGGGCTCAGACATAAGTCTCTCCGCCCTTGCCGCCGAGCTGAACGCGCCCTTCCTCCGCCATCTTGCGCGTGGTCACGAGTATTTCCTTCTGGGCTGCCTCGACCTCCGAGAGGCGCACCGGACCGCGCGCCTCCAGATCGTCCTTCATCATCTGCGCGGCGCGCTCCGACATGTTCTTGAAGAATTTCTCCTTCAGTTTCTCGTCAGCGGCCTTGAGCGCGATGATGAGCTTGTCGCCAGGCACTTCGCGCAGCAGCTCCTGCATGCCGCGATCATCGATCGTCAGGAGGTCCTCGAATACGAACATCAAGTCCAGGAGTTTCGCGCTGAGGGCCTCGTCGATCTTGGCGATCTGCGTCATCAGGGTTTCCTGCGTGCCGCCCACCAGGTTCAGAATCTCCGCCGCGACTTTCGGGCCGCCGAATCCACCGGAGGTCTTGACGCCGGAATTGCCGGCGAACTGCTTCTCCAGGACCTGATCGAGCTCGTTGAGCGCGCTCGGTTGCACGCCATCGAGCGTTGCGATGCGCATGAGCACTTCAGCGCGAATGCCCTCGGGCAAATGCGTCAGAACTTCAGCGGCTTGATCCGCATCCAGATACGACAGCACGATGGCGATGATCTGCGGGTGCTCGTTGCGCAGCATGTCGCCGATGGCGCGCGCCTCCATCCACTTCAGAGCCTCCAGTCCGCGGCTGCTGCGGCCGCCCAGGATGCGATCGACTACGCCGCCCGCCTTATCCGCGCCCAGGGCTTCGATCATCACCTTGCGAATGTAGTCATCCGTGCCGACGCCAAAGGAGGTCTGCTGTTCGACGCTGGTGGAAAGATTGTTCAGTACGGTGGATACCTCTTCGCGCGAGACACTGCTGAGCCGCGCCATGGCACCGCCCACACGCTGCACGTCCTTGGCGCCGAGATGGCGCAGTACCTGCGCGGCATCCGTCTCTCCGAGCGCGAGCAGGAGGATCGCGGCGCGATCGACGCCCGAACGCTCGTCCGCCAGCTCGCTCACGACTCCCCTACCCAGGTCTTGACGACCTGCGCCACGCGCTTGGGATCCTGTGTCACCAGGCCGCGCGCCTGGACGATCTGCTGCTCATAGGCCAGGCTGGAGTTGGCGGGTGGGGAGCCCGTGCGGGGGCCGGACGCAGGGCCTTCGGTGCCGAGCAGCGCGGTCGGCGTGGGGACGAGCGCGTGGCTTGCGAGATTCTTGATCAGCGGGCGCAACACGCCGAGCGCCAGGGCGATCAGCACCAGGGCGCCGAGCACCATGCGGGCTATGTCGCGCACCATCGGACGCTGCCAGATCGGTGTCACTTCCGGTTTGAGCGGCTCGCTGACGACCTCGAGAAATGAGGCATTGACGACATTGACGCTGTCGCCCCGCGATTCATCGAACCCGACCGCGTTCTTGACCAGGCTCGTGATGTCGGTGAGCTGCGCGGCGGTGAGCGGCTGCTGCGTCACCTTGCCGTCGTCACCGGTTTTGCGCACATTGTCGACCAGCACGGCGACGGTCACACGTTTGACGCGGCCGGCGGGCTGGCGCGAATAGCTGAGCTTGCGATCGACTTCGTAATTGCGGGTGCTCTGCTTGGAAACGCTGTCGGGAGTGGCTGCCAGAGCCGCGGCGGCGGCCGCGGCAGACGCGGCGCTCGCTGCCGCGGCGGCGGCGGCAGGTGTACCCGGGGCTGGGGGCGGCACCGCCGGCGGCTTGACCGCGGCCACGGCCGTTCCGCCCGCTGGCGGCTGATTGCTCAGCGCGCCGGGGACGCCACCGGCGCCGTTGCTGGAGTTGCGATTGGTTTCCTCGGACGTCTGCTCGCTGCGCACCACGCCGCCCTCGGGTTTGTATTCCTCGTGCGCCTCTTCGCTGGCGGCGGCGTCAAGATCCACCGTGACCTGAGCGTGCACGCGACCTTCGCCGACCAAAGGTTCGATGAGCTGCTCGATGCGCTGTATATAAGTATCCTCGACCCGGTGCGCCGCATCGAATTGCTCGGAGGCAGAAGCCGCATCGCCGGTCTTGGGCGATGAGAGCAGACGGCCCTGCTGGTCGACGACCGTGACCTGATCGGAGTCGAGCTCAGGAATGCTCGATGCGACCAGATGCACGATGGCCGAGACCTGCTCGGGCTCGAGTCGATGACCGGATCGCAGTTGCAATAGCACCGATGCGGTGGCCGGCCGCCGGTCGCGCACGAAGGCCGATTGCGGCGGTATGGCCAGGTGCACGCGCGCCGCCTCGACCGCCTGGAGCGAGGAGATCGTGCTCGCCAGTTCGCCCTCGAGTGCGTATTGATAGCGCGCGGATTCCATGAACTGGCTCACACCGAAGCCCGGATCCTTGCTGATGAGCTCGAAGCTGCTGTTCTTTCCCTGCGGCAGGCCATGGGAGGCGAGCTGCAGGCGCGCGTCGCGTACTCGTTCAGCCGGCACCATGATGGCGCCATTGCCGTTATCGAGCTTGTAATCGATGCCTGCGCTCTGCAGCGCCTGCACGACGCCGTTGGCGTCTGAATC
>JBELAR010000128.1:0-6046 GCA_049508555.1 Steroidobacteraceae bacterium | reverse complement strand
GCGTCCATTTTGATAGTGATCTTCGGATCCGCCAGAGTTCGCACCAGCGCGGCTTCGACATTCTGCGCGCTGTCCCCGGGCATCATGCGGCATTGGATGGTCGCCCTGGCGCGCTGGGGCAGAGCGTTCTCCGCGTGCCCCCCGGAAATCAGAGTCGCCACACAGGTCGTGCGCAGCAGCGCATTGAAGCGCACCGTCTGGCTGAGGCGTTCGGCGGCCGCGAGATCCGGCGGCGTGGCGGCCACCTTGCGCAGGTCCGCGGCGGTCTCGCCCGATTCCAGTGCGGCCAATTGCGCAAAGTAGGCGCGTGTCGTCGCCGTGATCATCACCGGGAAGCGATAGGACTCCAATCGGCCCAGCCCGTCGGCCAATCGATAGATCGCATTGTCCGGACCGGGCAGCGAACCATGGCCGCCGGGACTGGTCGTCTCGAGCGTGAAGGTCAGGTAGGTTTTCTCGCTGGTGCCGACTTCGAAGTACAGCCGCTCGCCGCCTTTGGTGTCGCCGCCGCCGCCATCGAAATTGATCGCGAATTCGGCATCGATGAGTGCACGATGATCCTTGAGCAGAAAGGCCGGGCCGTTGGCATCGCCGCCCGCCTCCTCATCGGCGGTGAAGGCGAAGATCAGGTCGCGCTCGGGCACGAATCCCTCGCGCTTGAGGCGGATCAGGGATTCCACCAGAGCGGCATCGCCGTCCTTCATATCAATCGAGCCGCGCCCGTAGAACCAGCTCTCCTGCTCCGTCAACTTGAAGGGCGCAACCGACCAGTCCTCCGGTTTAGCGTCCACGACGTCCAGGTGGCCGAGAAACAGCACCGGCGCAG
Source organism: Steroidobacteraceae bacterium (assembly GCA_049508555.1). Classification (GTDB taxonomy): domain Bacteria; phylum Pseudomonadota; class Gammaproteobacteria; order Steroidobacterales; family Steroidobacteraceae; genus FEN-1191. The sequence continues at coordinate 5,220 of JBELAR010000128.1, read as the reverse complement.
CTCCGCCCTTGCCTCGATAGCGCACGACGAGGTTGCCTTTGCTGAGGTGCTCCGGCGGCGCCAGAAACACCACATCGCTCGCGGCAAATCCCGCGGCGAGCAGCCGATGCTCGATGGCGTGAGCAGCGACCGTCGAGCCGAACTCATGCGTCGAGTTGATCTCGACGAGTTCTTTCAGAATATCTCGCGCCAGTTGCCGGTCGGCCGCGGGAGGAAGCGGACCGGGTGTCGCGGCCGAGACCGCGCCGGCCGCCCAGGCCAAGGCGGCCAGGAGCAGCGGCGCACGGATCCGCACGCTACGGAGCCTCGGCCAGGCTCTTCATCGTATTGAGGGCCTCCCCGAACCGCTTGGTGCGCTGATCGCGATCTGCAGCCTGCGCCTCCGCCGTGGCGAGCGGCGATTGGTCATAGAACAAGCTATAGATGATCTTCGATCGCTTCGGCCCGTCCGCCTGCACATCCAGCGTGCCGTGGTACAGGATGGTCGTCGTGGGCTGCGTATAGGTGTAGGAATGCGCCGTCTTCGCCACCATGACCTCGTCGGTGCGATCGTTCAAGCGACGCACCGTGGCCAGGTCGCCCGAGCCCGACGTGTACACGCAAGTGACCTTGAGCCAGACGCTGATGTCGCAGTAGCCGCCGATTTTCTTCCAGACCACATCGACCGGCCGATTCACGACGATCTCCTGCACGATCGTCGTGTAGTCCGCGGCCAGCGCTGTGCCTGCGCCGAGCGATAGGCCCAGTGCACCGAGTATCAGCAAGCGATGGAGCAGACGGGTATGCATGATTTTCTCCGATTCGGCCGTGTCATGGTTTAGCCGCGCGGCCGCTGTGCGGCTCACTGCGCGAATTGAATTCTCTAAGGGATCGATGACGCGCTACGAGCCTTGCAATCTAGCACAATGCTCATCGGCCGTCAGCGCACGACATCGCTCCTCGGCGTGAGTTCCGCTTCGATTCGCGGTGTCCAGCCGCCGGGGCGCCGGCTCAGCACGAAGTGGTACCACAACAGGCCCGCCGCGATCAGTGCACCGAGCAACAGCAGGCTCGGACGGCCGGTGTCCACATCGAATAAATCCGCAACGGCAAATCCGATCGCGAGCAACAGTCCCAGAACCGGCACTAATGGAAACAGAGGCGATCGCCAATAGCCGGGCCGGGCGGTCAAGCGCCGCGATCGGCCGACCAGTACGGCAAGGCTCACCAAGGCGAGGGTCGGCACGATCAGGGCGGATATGAATACGACCAGCAGGTGCGTGTTGAGCAGGCAACAGGCCGCCGCCATGAATGCGCAGACCCAGGTCGCGGCCCGGGGCGCTCCTGAGGCGCGATGCACGCGCGCCAGCATCGTATTGAGAGCCGGATGAAATATCTCATCGCGACCAAAACTGAAGTACAGGCGCGCGCTGAACATCATCTGCGCGATCAGGGCGTTGAAGATCGCGAGCACGACGCCCGCGCTCAGAGCGTGTCCCGCGGCCGGACCGGCCACGGCGGCGACAAAGGCGCTCAGGGGCGCGGGGCTGCGCAACAGTGAAGGCAGGTCGCCCGCGCCGAGGACGACCGCAATCAAGGGGACAGCGGTCGCGAGGCCGCCGATGATGCCTGCCAGCAGGATCACGCGGCCCATATGCCGGTGCGGGGAGGCCAGTTCCTCGCCGAACGCGATCGCCTGGTTGCCGCCCACGCTCGCGTAGGCCGCACTGACGAGCGCCAAAGCCATGGCGCTGACACCCACCGGGACCATGAGGCCGTTGCTGCCGAGCGTGACCGGATGGAGCAGGACCTCACGCAGGCCGCGGACGGGGTGCGAGAGCCCGGCGACGATGAGTATCAGCACGGCGAGCATCTCGATGGAAAGGAAAACGCCGGTGACGAACGCGCTAGTGCGCACCGCGAGCAAGGCGATCCCGACCGCGGCGCCCAGCGCAACAAACGTGACCACGAGCGGCGGCGCCGAGGGCGCCAGATCGCTGACGTAGGTGGCGATCGTCTTGGCAAGAAAGGCGTTGCTGGGCGCGAGGTTCACCGCCCACGCCGTCAGGCTCGCAAACCCCGCCCACGGTCCGAGAATCGCCCCGACGCCCACGTAATCGCCGCCGGCACAGGGGTAAGCCGCGCCCAGCTCGGCATAGACGGCCGCCCACACGACAGCCAGGAAGATGCCGCCGAGGAACAAGCCCGCAGCGCCGGTGCCCGCGTGCAACAGCACATCTGAACCGACGCCGTAGATCGAGAACACCGGCGAAAGGCACGACAAAGTCAGAAGCAGTACGCCGAGCCAGGAGAGCTTGCGATGCAGCCGATTGCCGCTGTGGCTGATCGGCGCCTGCGAGCTGCCGCCTTCGCTCGACGGCTCGGTGTTCATTCAGCGTGCATCGCGGCCGCGCCGGTCGGCGTATCAGGACTCGGGCCTTCAATATGCCACGTCCCTCGCCGCCCTGATATAAGTCTGGGCACGAGTCGTATCAAGGAGCACTGAGCATGGAGATAGAGCGTTTACAACCCGGTCCGCGCATGTCGCAGGCGGTGATCCACAACGGCACGGTGTATCTGGCCGGTCAGGTCGCTGCCGGAGCGCCCGGCGCGAGCGTCACCGAACAGACAAAAGATATTCTGTCGCGCATTGACGAGCTGCTGGCGCTGGCCGGCACGGACAAGCGCCGGCTCTTGACCGCCACGATCTGGCTCACCGACATGGGGACGTTTGCAGAGATGAATGGCGTCTGGGACGCATGGGTCGTGCCCGGCGCCACGCCGGCGCGCGCCACGGTCACGAGCCCGCGGCTCGCAACAGCGGATTACAAGGTCGAGATCGCCGTGACGGCCGCGAGACCCTAGGGCGCTCTCAAGGAGGTCCGCCCACGGTATCCGATCCGGTGCCGCTGCAGCCCTGCGAGCCATAGCGCACGAACTTCTGCACGCGCTTGCCGGTATCGACCTCGGCCGTGTAGATATTGCCCTGACTGTCGAGGCTGACCTGGTGCAGCCAGTGGAAGTCTCCGCTCATGCGGCCGGCGTGACCGAGGCGGCCGAGTTCCTGCAGATTGCTGCGATTGAGGATATAGATGGTCTGGTTGGTGTTGTCCCCCACGTACAGGCAGCTTTGCGCCGCGTCGGGCGAGAAGTTCAATGACACCGCCGTCCCGGGCATGATCGGCAGGGTGTAGCTCTTGCCGCTGACCCAGCGCTCGGTCAAAAAGCCGCACTTGCCCGCCTCGCCGTTCGGGTTGCTGCAGGGTTTGCCCAGCGAGGGATCCCTGCCGTTGAACACCTGGATGCGGTCATTGCCGCGGTCGCAGACATAGATCTTGCCATCGTCGGCGATCTTCACGCAGTGCACGGGATTGCGGAAAAAGGCGGGCTTGACGTGCCCCTTTGGAGCATCGTCCGACCACACGCCTTGCGCCGCAGCGCCGGCATCGTCGATGGGATTGTTGCCATAGGCGCCGAAATGGCCGATGTACTGGCCGGTTTCGGCGTCCACGATCAGGACGCGGCGATTGCCGTAACCGTCGGCGACATAGAGGCGGTTGGTTCTGGGATCGACCACCATGTCGGCCGGCAGATACAGCGTCGGCGTACCATGCAGGCCACCGTCCTTGTTGTTGCTGTCGGGGCCCTGCGGCGTGCCGCCGATACGCATCTTGAAATTGCCGTTCATGTCGAACTTCAGCACGAAGCCATCACCGCCCTGCCTGTTGGTGGTCCAGGGCACCACATCCGGAGCGGCTCCGGGCCGGGGCGCGGCTGAATTGCCCGCGATCCACACGTTGTCGTGACTGTCGATGTAAATGCCGTGCTCGCTGTTGGGCCAGATGCAGCCCTCCTCGGCCTTGCACTTGCCGCCCAGGAAGCCCGGATCGGCCGGGCCGCCCCATGAGCGCAGCAGCTTGCCGGTCGCATCGAATTCCAGCACCGAGGGCGCAGCCTTGCAGCAATCCGAGCCAAAACCATTGGCGCGGACGAAGCCGAGCCCGTTCACGGGCTGGCCCTTGGCATCGCTCGCACCCGGCACCGCCGGCTCGAGTCCGGTTTCATCGTTGGTCAGCGTGCGCGGACGGTTATAGACCCAGATGTGATCGTGGCTGTCGACAAATAGGCCGCCGACCTGACCCAGCAGCCAATCGTGCGGCAAGAGCGCTGGCCAGGTCGGATCGGCGTAGAAGTCCGGCGTCTTGCCCGCCTTGGATCGATGGTATACGCCCGTCTGCTGCTGCAGCGCCGCCGTGATGCCGCTGGTCTGGGCGTAGCCCGGCGCGGGGACCGCGGCCATGGCGCCGGCCAGCGCCAGCACGGACGGCAACGCCTTCAACTCATGTCGGATGGTCATGTTCATACCAGATCGATGCTGAAGATCCAGCCGCTGGAGGGACTGTCATGGTTCTTCCAGCCGGGGTGGTAGCCCGCATCGCAGGCGATCAGCTTGCCCTCATGGTACTCGAGCCCGTGCGGATCGCAGGAACCCTCGACCAGCGTGATGGTCTCGATCGGCTCGCCGCTGCTGGCATCGTAGCGCAGCAACACGGCCTTGGTGTTGGCGTAGCCCGTGCTTTCGTTCGCAACGACCTGCAACAGCGTGCCATCGGCGTCGAAGGTGATGTCGTGATAGCGCACCAATCCCGACGGCGCGCCGATGGGGAACTGAGTTTCTATGGTCCAGCTGACCGGATCGACGCGGACGAGCGAATGCATACGGTTATTGACGATCCACAATTTACCCGCATGCCACTGCGCCCCATGAATGCCGCCGCTGTTGGATTTCGGGCTCAGCGGAATCTGTCGCTGCGCGACTTCCTTGCCGCTGGCCAGATCCACCTGATGCACTCCCGTCGTGGCATCGAAGGTGTTGGACATCGGCCAGAGTGAGCCACCGCCGCAGGCGAGGCCGGAAACGTTGATCGCATCGCTCGAGAGCGTCTTGAGCAGCTTGCCGTTCCAGTCCATGAGCCAGAGCGCTTCCTTTCCCGGCGGGCGGGTCAGGCCAATGGTCTTGTAGACTTCCGGAGTCAGATACTGCTGTGCGACCCAGAGGCCCTCGGGCGCGACCGCCAGACCGTTGGGATAAAAACCCGGCGCCTTGAACAGCTTGGTGGTCTTGGCCATGCGATTGGGCAGCGTCTTGCCGCTCGGCGGCGCCGCCGGCGGGGGCGCCATCGGGTCGACGGGCTGCTTCATGACCGTCGCTTGCGCGAACAGCGGTGAGGAGGCCGCCAT
>JBELAR010000127.1:0-6097 GCA_049508555.1 Steroidobacteraceae bacterium | reverse complement strand
TACGGACTTGCCACCATGTGCATCGGTGTGGGACAGGGGATTGCAATGCTGCTGGAGCGGATATGAGCCATCGGGCACAGGTGCTGCCGCTGAGCGCGGCGATCGAAGAATGCGTGCGCGATGGTGACAGCGTAGCCCTGGAAGGCTTCACGCATCTGATTCCCTTTGCCGGCGGGCACGAAATCATTCGCCAGCGGCGCAAGCACCTCACGCTGTACCGCATGACCCCGGATCTGATCTATGACCAGTTGATCGGCATGGGTGCGGCGGATCGCCTGGTGTTTTCCTGGGGCGGAAACCCCGGCGTCGGCAGTCTGCACCGCCTGCGCGATGCGGTTGAGAACGGCTGGCCGTCGCCGCTCGAGCTGACTGAACACTCCCACGCCGCGATGGCGAGCGCCTACGATGCAGGCGCGGCCAATCTGCCATTTGCGATGCTGCACGGCTATCGCGGGACCGATCTGGCGCGGGTCAATCGCCAGGTGCGCACCGTGACCTGCCCGTTCACCGGCACCGAACTGGCCGCCGTGCCCGCGATCCGTCCGGATGCCGGCGTCATACACGCGCAGAGGGCCGATGCCGGCGGTAACGTGCTGCTCGAGGGTATCGTCGGCGTACAGAAGCAGGTCGCGCTCGCCTCCAAGCGCTGCCTGGTCACGGTCGAGGAGGTGGTGGAGGATTTCGGTCCTCGCTCGACCAACGCGGTGATCCTGCCGTCGTGGACCCTCACGGCCATCGCCGTGGTTCCGCGCGGCGCTCATCCGTCCTATGCCCATGGGTACTATGCGCGCGACAACGCCTTCTATATCGCCTGGGACTCGATCGCCCGCGAGCGCGACAGCTTCCTGGCGTGGATGGACACCCATGTTCTGCGCGGTGGCGGTACCACGGTGAGTGCATGAGCGAGGCCGCCTACACCGGCAACGAGATCATGACCATCGTCGCCTCGCGCGCGCTGCGTAGCGAGGATGTGTGCTTCGTCGGCATTGGCGCACCGTCTGCCGCCTGCAATCTGGCCCGTCTGACGCATGCGCCGGACATCACGTTGATCTATGAGTCCGGCACCATCGCCACCCGGCCGGACGTGCTGCCGCTTTCGATCGGCGATGGCGAGCTGTGCGATACGGCGCTGACGACGGTTTCGGTACCGGAGATGTTTCGCTACTGGCTGCAGGGCGGCCGGATCACGCTCGGCTTCCTTGGCGGGGCGCAGGTCGATCGCTTCGCCAATCTGAACACGACAGTAATCGGCGACTACGCGCGGCCCAAGGTTCGACTGCCAGGGGGCGGCGGTGCACCGGAGATCGCGACCCAATGCGGCGAGGTGTTCATCACCATGCCGCAAAGCATCCGCACCTTTGTCGCCAGGCTCGATTTCATCACCTCACTGGGTCACGGTGAGGGCGGTGATCACCGGCGGCGACTGGGGATCGCCACCCAGGGGCCGACGAAACTGATCACGGACCTGTGCGTGATGGAGCCGGATCCGCAAACGCGCGAGATGCGTGTCGTGACGATGCATCCCGGCGTCACCCGCGAGCGACTGCAGGCGAGTACTGGCTGGCCGTTGTGCTACAGCGACGCGGTGACGGAGACGCCGGCGCCCACGGCGGCAGAACTGACGGTACTGCGCGAGCTGCATGAGCGTACCCGCAGAGCGCACGCCACCTGATCAAAGCGGCGGATGCCGCGCGACTAAGTCAGCATGATGCTGCGACCGAGGAACCAGTACAGCCCCTCGCCGACCAGATAGGCGGCTGCCAGGTCCGTGAACAGCGGCCGCGGCATCGCCATTCGCAATCGCATCAGCCCGCGCGCCAGCAGCAATGCCGTCAGCACCACGGTCACCTGACCGACTTCGACGCCGAGATTGAAGCCGAACAGCAACTCGAACAGGCGCTCGCGTGGCAACTGCATCTCCAGCAGATTGGAGGCAAACCCAAAGCCATGGATGAGCCCGAATACCAGCGTCATGAGCAGGCGGACGCGGCCCGCATCGCGCATCTGACCGGTCAGCATCAGATAGCACAACGTAAAGATGGCGGCTCCAAACAGCAACGCCGCCGGCAGGCTGACCTCCAGACCGGCCAGGCGCGCGGCGGCAAAACATAACAGCAACGCGCACAGGCTCACCGCGACCGGCAACGGCCGGTGGGTGCTGTCGCCGATGTTCTCCGCGCCGATCAAGGCGATCGTGAGCGCCACCAGGGCGTCGATATACTGTGCGTTGGGACGCAGGATCCCGCTCACGGCCAGGCCGAGCGTCAAGCTATGACCGAGCGTGAAGCCCGTGATCACGAACAGCAGATCGCGCACCCGTCGCGAGATCAGCACCAGCCCGAGCATGAAGGACATGTGATCGATGCCGGTGAATATGTGCATGATGCCCATGCCGATGAATTTGAGCAGACCGGCGCTTTCGAGCACGTTCTGCGACGCATTGCCCGAGGCTTCGATCTCCTGGTGATCGACAGTCAGCAACTGCTCGACCAGGGTGCCGTCCTCGCCAAGTATCCGCGCGAAATTGGTGTGCGAGGGGACGCGATCGTAGAACGCCGCGCTGTGCAGCTTGATGTGAGTCATCGCCGGGCAGCTGAACACGAACTCGAAGCGGCGGAAGCCCGGGATGGTCGCGAGTGCGCGCGGCCCCTGCGTCGCGGTGCACGGACGAGCATCGGCGCTCGCGCCGACTCGCTGCGCCAGATAGTCCCCGAGCTGCTGGCTCGATGGCTGCTCCTTGCCCGAGCTCGACAGCCGGCGAGCTTCGATATCCGGCACGGTGAACTGCACACGTACGGTAGTTCCATTGAGCTGCCAGGACGAATAGCTTTCGCTCAGCGTATGAGCGCCGGCCAGAGGCGCATGCAGAGCGCCGATCAGCAGCAACGCCAGCAGAATCAGGAACCGCGCGCTCATGGACGGTAGTCGGCAGCGTATTCCGGAGCGATCAGGATGCGGGCGCGATGGCGCAGGAATTTCAGCGTCGCCTCCGTGATGCGCGTTTCGCGGTCGGTCTTGAAATCCGCCGCAACCTGCTCCTGGGCGGCCTGGAAGCTCAGTTCCAGCGGCGCGAGGTTCTGTACGATCGAGAGAATGTGTATGCCATCCGCGCCGGCGATCGGGTCGGAGACGGCGCCGCTAGGCAGTAGCTTGGCTGCATCGAACAGCGCGTCACCCAGGTGAATCCTGGCGGCGAAATAAAAATCCTCCTCGCAGCCGTTGCGGTTGCTGAGCCCGAATTGCCGCAGCACCCCCTCCAGTGGCTGATGCGAGCGCAGGGCTGTCACCGCGGCGCGTGCCTGGCTGATGAGGGCCGCGCCGGGCAGCACGAGATTGCATGCCGTGAGCGTGCCGGGCGTCGCGTACTGGTCGCGATGCCGGTTGAAGTACTCCAGCAGCTGCTCCTCAGCCGGCTGGCTGGTCGTGACCTCGGCGAGCACCTGCGCATTGACCACGGCGACCAATGCATTGCGGGTGTCCTGATCGGTCTCGGCGAAATCCAGTTCCAGGCCCCTTTGCACCAGGAGCTCCTCTCTGACCATTTCGTCCAGCACACGCAACTGATCGTCCCGGCTCGATTGCTCGAAGTCGCGACCGGTTTCGCTCTCCAACTGGGTGATGAAGTCGCTGCGTAGAATTGGCCGCTGGTTGATCAGGGCCAGATCCTCGGGCGGGACCACGTTGGTGGCCGTTGCCTGCGCCGTGAACAGGCCGTAGCCGGCAATGCCCAGCCCGAGCAGCGCGCCCGCGGCATACAGCACCATGGCCCGTGTGACGTTCACCTCCGAAGGCCTACCCCAGAAACTTCGCGCCGTGGTAGTCACGGATGGCCCGGACTCAGTCATGCAGCGCCTGTCGGCCGCCCGGCGCGGGCGCGGGCGCGGGCGCGGCGAGCGCGAGACTGTGCACATAGACGGCGACGGCGCGGATCGTCACCGCGGATAGCCGCGATATCCAGGCGGGACAGCTGCCGCCGTGGCCGTAGGCGATCGAGCGATAGATGCTCTCGCGCGAGCCGTCGCCGTAGAGCCAGATATCGTCCGCGAGGTTCGGCGCGCCGATCGCGGAGTTGCCCTGGGCGCGATCACCATGGCAATCCCAGCACAGGCCTCGCTCGACGCCGCGAAAGACCTTGGTGCCGCGCGCGATCGACTGTGCATCGGTGGCTCGACCTTGGAACGACAGGATGTACTCGGTCACGTCGCGCAATTGAGCGGGCGAGAGCGGCTCGAGCCTGTAGAGCTTGTAGGGTTCGGTGCGTGCGTACGCGGGCATGCTGGCCAGTTTCCAGCCCTTTGAATTGGCCGAGCGGATGCCATAGAGCACGACGCGCTCGAGCTCGATGATGCGGCCGCTGCCATACAGCCAGTCATGGTCGCGCAGGTCAGGTATCCCGCGCGCGCTATCGCCCTGCCCGTGCGCTCCATGGCAGGAAGCGCAGTGGGTTGCGAACGCGGGCGCGCCGCGCGCCATGGCGTAAGCGTTCAACGCGGGATCGGCCGGGATGCTGTCGGGAACGGCCATCAAAAAGCGTGCGCGCAGCGCCCGGGCCGAGTGCACATACAGCGCCGTCGCGAGCCCGCAGACGATGAGTACGGATAGCACCGGCAGCCGCCAGCGTCGCGCTGGCCTGCGGTCCGCCTGCGCTGGCATGACCGTCTCAGGGGCGACTGGCGCAGTACATGCTGGTATTTTAGTTCGCTGCTGCACGCTGGACCAGCGAAACCGGCGCACGCGGCGATGCTGGAGTCGATGCATGCCACGAGAAAAGCAAGTCAGCGAACCGCGACTGATCAGCGTCGCGCGGCGGGTGTTTCTGCGAGCCGGCGTTCTCGGTGGCGATCGATCGAGCGTTCGTGCGCGCGTTGGTGAGTGAGCTGTTCCCTTAGGATGCACCGCGCGCGGCGCCTGGGCGTTGCGTCTGCAGATGGCGCGGCATTATTCGTAAGACGCGAATACTGACATCGTCTGCCAACAGTCGTTGGCGCTTGCCATGGATCTTCGTGCAGCCCAACATTCCACTCACGTCTGTGCACCTGTGCGCGGCCGGGTGGCTGCGGCCACACCGCGAGCCGCCGCATAGGTGAAGCAGAACATATAACAATCGGATTTCGGGGGGTTCGGGCGGCGCATGAGCACTATCGATCCGTCCAATGCACCAGCCACTCAGGCAGAGCTCTGGCAGAGCTACGCGCCGGGACCGCTGAGCCGGCGTGCATTCATGCAGCAGACCGCGGCCGCGGGTTTGACGGGCGCGGCGGCGGCTTTGCTCGGCGCGCCGTCGAGCGGCGTGGCGAGTGACACAGCGTCACGCCCCAACGAGCCCCGCTCCAACGAACCGATTGAGCTACGAGAGTGGAGTTATTTCTGGCTCGGCATCAAACGTGCGGAGCTGGCGCGCGGCACGGTGGTCGGCGGACAGCAGCTCTACGTCGAATACCAGATCCCGGCGCGGCGCCGTCACCCCTATCCGATCGTGCTGGTACACGGCGGCGGCGGGCAGGGGACTGACTGGATGGGAACGCCCGATGGGCGCCCCGGCTGGATGCAGATTCTGTTGCAGGAGGGCTTCGCGGTCTACGTGCTCGACAGGCCGGGCCATGGACGCGCGCCGTATCACCCGGATCTGGACGGTCCGTTTCCGCCGGCGCCGACGCTGGAGTTTCTCGAAGGCACCTTCACGCCGCCTCAACCCAATACCGTCGAGCCTAATCCTTACCAGCTCAAGCACACGCAATGGCCGGGGCGCGGCAACATCGGCTCGAGCGAGCTCGATCAGTTCGCGGCCTCGCAAGGCGGTGCCTACGTGCAAGTCGCCGCGCCGCCCGGCAGCGCGCCGGCGCCGATGCGCAGGCCCAATGCATTGCGGACCGGAAGCACTGAGCCCGCCAACAGGACGCCGCCCACGCCGGGCAGCACCGCGGCCGCGATCGCACACACGGTGTGGCGCGAGCGCGGCGCGGAACTGCTCGATAAGATCGGGCCCGCAATCATCATCACGCATTCAGCCGGCGGTCCCTTCGGGCACCTGGTGGCCGACGCGCGCCCGCAACTGGTGAAAGGGATCGTCGTCATCGAGGGCGGCATCGCGCCCTTC
>JBELAR010000126.1:0-6117 GCA_049508555.1 Steroidobacteraceae bacterium | reverse complement strand
CCGGACTGTTGGGATCCTTCTGCGTATAGCGGGTGGTTTTCATTGGCCCCACTCCGACCAGTAGCAGCATGCACGGTCCGGTCTCGGCTTTGGCTCCGTCCCAATGGATGGTATTGGCGACATCGGTGACCATGCTGCCGGCCGGAATCGGATACATCTTGCTCTTATCGTAGGTCGTGCTTGAGCTGACCCACCAGGTACCCGAAATAACATAGATATAACGGACGGTTGAATGGAAATGCGGCGTGCTGTTGGCACCGGGGCTCCACCGGATCAGCACGCCGTAGATCCCAGGCTGATCCGGGTCACCGAACAGCGGCGCCTGTTGCTCGTGCGCCGCGTCCCCTTTCCACTTGATGTCCTTGCCGAACACGATCGGGATATGCGTCGGATCGGGCAGTGGTATCGACGTCGTGGTCGGACCGGCGCTCATCAGCTGGTCCTGGGTTTCCGAAAACAGCGGGGTCGCCAGCAAAAGGCTGAACGAGCCGAGGGCAATCAAGGGTGATAGACGCATGGCAGATGCTCCTTGTAGTTTGGATTGCGCAACGGGGCCCGTACGTGTCCGGCATCCCTCTCGCTACGCGGAATGCAGTGATCAGCCGGCCGGGGGCAGTTTGACGCCCAGCACGTCGCGCAGATAGTTGATGTTGTGGGCCACGTAGTCATCGACTGCCAGCGTCTGGTTGCCGCCGATCGCGTCGAAGCCGTCATCGCCCTTGCGCGGACTATCCACATCAAATATCACCCAGCCCTTGAAGTGCCGGTCACGTAGCACCTGGAATATGGCCGGGAAGTCCACGCCGCCGCCGCCCAGGTTGTGATAGAGGCTCGCTTCGCGATGCTGTTCCGGGGTCAGAACCTGCTGATTGCGGCGATACTTCGCGTACGTATCCTTCATGTGGATCTCGGCGATGCGCGGGAAATAATCCTTGACGACCTGGACCGCATCGGCGCCGCCGAGCTCCAGGTGCGCGAGATCGGCGGTCATCCACACGTACTTCGGATCCGTCAGCTCCATGACCCGGCGCATGTCCTTCTCGCGCTCCATCGGTCCCCACATATGCGGATGCGGGGCAAGCCGTATGCCCATCGCGATCGTCTGACGGCCGATCTCATTGAGCGTATCGGCGAGCCGCTTGAGCTGTTCGTCGCTCGGGCCACCTGGCGGGCGCGAGCCCATGTTGACCTTGTAGTGATCGCAGCCGAACACCGTCAGGAAATCGCGCGCGAACGCGACATGATCGGCGATCGTCTTCGGGATCTCGGCCGGATCGATGAAGTTCGTCGACTGCCCCTTGGCGCCGTTGGATACATCGATCATCGTGATGCCGGCATCATCGAACAGGCGCTTGAGCGAGAGCGGATCGGGGCGATACTGCTCAATCGCATTCGCATAGGGCTCGATCCCCTGCAGGCCTAGCGCTGCGATGCGCTTGATCCAGAAGGCCAGATCCTGTTCTCCGCCCCAGATGGAACTCGTCGTGCCGTAGAGCATGTCCGGATTCACCGGATCGAGCGCCTTGTGCGCGACCTGCTGCACGGCCCCCCAGCTGCGCGATGGGCTGGCGAAGCTCGCCGCGGCCGCCACGCCGGACATCGCCAGCGCCGACTTCATGAATTCGCGCCGCGCGCTGCTGGGCTCGTCATTCCTGTTGGCCATCGATGATCCCCTCACAATATGTTTATACGATTCGTGGTCCAGCCAATGGTGCATGGTGAACCGGAAAGCGGCCCGCCGGTCCGGCCACGGCAGCGATGATTGGGCGCTGCTGCGCATGAAGTCAAGACCTCCTCGCGCAGCGCGCTGCATCAGCGGCGCTGAATCGATTCGCGTTGCCTGCGGGCCTTGCGCTCCCCTGCGCCACGGTGGCTTGAATTTTGCGGATGGCGGCGAATTGGAATAGATTTACCGCATAGAAATCGATTGCGGGGCGTCTGCGCGCGCCGCGCGGGGCAGGGGGGGTCGCGGTAATGGGTCGCGTCGCGGGAAGTTCGCATCCGGCCAGGACGTTGTGGTTGCTGGCGGCATGTCTGCCGCTCTGCGGGACGCTGCGCGCCCAGGAGGATCCGTCCGGCGAGTGGCACGCCCTGTACCATGAGGACTTCGGCGAGCGCATACCCGGACCGGATGTCGCCGACTATCTGGGAATTCCAATCAACGCCGCGGGGCGCGCGAAAGCGGATGCCTGGACCGCCTCGCTGCTGGAATTGACGGAAAACCAGTGCCGACCACACCCTGCCGATTATTCCTGGCGTGGCCCCTTCAATATGCGGATCTGGGCCGAGATCGATCGCTACACGCAGAATCGCATCGCCTACCACACGCACGGCCAGTGGCAGCAACCGGAACAGACCATATGGATGGATGGGCGCCCCCACCCGCCGGACTATGCGCCGCACAGCTGGCAGGGATTCTCCACCGGCACCTGGGAAGGCAATCACCTGCACGTCATCACCGACCACCTCAGAGAAGGCTGGCTGCGGCGTAACGGACTCGATCGAAGCGACTATGCCACCGTGAGCACGCACATCATGCGCCACGGCGACTACCTGACCGTGGCAGTTATCGTCTATGACCCCGTGTACCTGGCCGAGCCCTTCATCCGCACCACCGATTACGTCGCCGATCCGCAGCAGCATATCGATCCGTACCCGTGTGATCCGCAACTCGAGGTCTATCACGCGCCGGGCTCCGTACCGAGCTACCTGCCGGGAACCAATCCTTTCATCAACGAATGGGCGCAGCGCTTTGGTATCCCGCCGGAGGCGACCCGTGGTGGGCCGGCCACGATGTATCCGGAGTACATCAAGCAGATGGCCACGATGCAGCGCCTGCCGCGTCCGACGCAGAAACATGAGCCGTATTAGTTCGGGGTGCGCCAGGGCTTCGCTGCAGCTCGATTTGCCGGGAGCCGGCATCCTGGCCGCGACCGCGGCGTTCGCCCTGCTGGGGCTGCCGGCGCACAGCGACGCACAGGAAGTGAGCGGCAGCAGTGCCTATCCGGGGACCTCGGCGCCGGCGCAGCGCAATCAGGCGCTCGAGCAGGGCGACGGTGAGGTGCATGTGCAGCTCGTCCGTCAAGGCGATCTGTATCCTGTGCCGGAACCCAGCATCTACATGCTCGTCGGCGCCGGCGGTAACATCACGCTGCAGGTCGGCAGCGATGGCGTCCTGCTGGTCAATACCGGTAAAGCTGCCATGAGCGCAAAGGTGCTGGCGGCGATCCATTCCATCACTGCCGCGCCACTGCGAACGATCATCAATACCGACGGCGACGGCGACGACTCCGGGGGCAATGAGGCCCTGGCCGCTACCGGTGCGGCAGTCAACGGCGGAGACGTCACCAACCTCATCGGCACCGGCGCCGGTGTCACGACCATCATCGCCGCGCAGGAGGTTCTCGATCGGATGAGCGCGGCCGCAGGCAAGGACCTGCAGCCTCGCGGTGCGCGGCCGAACGATACCTACGACCTGCCGGTGAAAGACATGTGGTTCGATGGCGAATCGATCCGCATCATCCATCAGCGCTCGGCACACAGCGATGGTGACAGCATCGTCTATTTCCGCCATTCCGATGCCGTGAGTGCCGGCAACATCTACTCAACGACCGGTTATCCGCAATTCGATCTGGGCCGTGGTGGTAGCATCCAGGGCGTCATCGACGGCCTGAACAGGCTCGTGTACGAGCTCATGATCCCCGCATCGCAGAACGATGGCGGCACACTGGTGATCCCCAATCATGGCTATCTGAGCAGCTTCTCCGATGTCGTCTTCTACCAGGAGATGGTCATTATCATTCGCGACCGAATCCAGAACCTGATCCGCAAAGGGCTCTCGCTACAGCAGGTGCAGGCTGCGAAACCCACGCTGGAATACGATCCGCGCTATGGCTCGACCTCCGGGCCCTGGACGACGGACATGTTCATTGCGGCGGTCTACCGGAGCCTGACTCAGAAACCGAAGGCGCGCTCGGGGCTCTCGCTGGAGGGTGAAGCGAGATGATCCGCGCTCGCGCGATGCCGCCGGCGCTAGTCGCACTGCTTGGCGCCATATCGCTGGTGCCCCAGCACGCGCAGGCGGCCGAAACCGCAACCGCGGTGCCCGATGCGCGCAGCCAGGCCCCGCTGGACTTCACCGGCTACTGGGTATCGCTGGTGACGGAGGATTGGCGCTTTCGCATGATGGTCGCCGATCCGGGCGATACAGAGAGCATTCCGCTCAACCCGGAGGGCGTCCGGGCAGCCGCCGCCTGGAACCCGCAACAGGCTCGAGCGGCCAGCGATGAGGCCTGCCGTGCATTCGGTGCCGGCGGGATCATGCGCATTCCAGGACGTCTGCATATCAGTTGGCAGGACGCCAACACACTCAAGATCGAGACCGATTCCGGAACGCAAACCCGTCTGCTGCATTTCGGTGGCCGCGCTGCGACCAGCGAAGCGCCGACGTGGCAAGGATACTCCGTGGCCAACTGGCAAGGCCTGACTCCGCAGCGGCGCGGAGTGGATCTGAGCAAGAAGGAGGGTTATCTGCAGGTCACGACTACCGCGTTGCGACCGGGCTATCTGCGCACCAATGGAGTGCCCTATGGCGCCGATACTCAGTTGCTCGAGTATTTCGACAGTTTCAAGGAAGCCAACGGCGATGAGTATCTGGTAGTCACGACGGTGGTCAACGACGCGCAGTATCTGACGCAGCCTTTTGTGACGAGCAGTCATTTCCGCAAGCTGCCGGATGCCAGGGGCTGGGATCCAACCCCCTGCCGTGCGGATGAGCCGCGCTAGCGCGCCCGGCTGCCCCGTAGCGCCGCCGTACGCATCCGATTGATCGCACTGCGCGCAGGGGCTGCTGCCCCTCGCAAAGGTTCCAACGCGGGAAATGAATACTTCCACTGCCGTATATGTCTGTGATGCCGTGCGCACTCCGTTCGGACGCTACGGGGGGGCGCTGGCCGCGCAGCGTCCGGACGACCTCGCGGCTCACGTCATCCGGGCGCTCCTGGCGCGTGCGCCGCGGCTGGATCCAGGCGCGGTCGATGAGGTATTTCTCGGCTGTGCCAATCAGGCCGGTGAGGACAACCGCAATGTCGCCCGTATGGCGCTGCTGCTCGCCGAACTGCCAGAGAGCGTTCCGGGCGGGACGATCAATCGGCTGTGCGGCTCGGGCTTGGACGCCGTGGCGATCGGGGCGCGCACGATCGCGAGCGGCGAGGCTCAAATCGTGATCGCCGGGGGCGTGGAGAGCATGACGCGCGCACCGTTCGTGCTGGGAAAATCCGACGCCGCCTACGCTCGTGGAGCGAAAATCGAGGACACGACTCTCGGCTGGCGCTTCGTCAATCCGCGGCTGCGTGAATGCTATGGCACTGATTCGATGCCGGAGACGGCCGAGAACGTCGCCGCGCAATTCGGCGTGGCTCGAGCCGACCAGGACCAATTTGCACTGCGGAGCCAGCAGCGCTGGGCACAGGCACATCAGGCCGGTTTCTTTGCCGGCGAGCTGGCGCCGCTGACGGCGGTGAGCGCGCGCGGCGAAACCACGATCATTGATACCGATGAGCCGCCGCGGCCCGGCACGACGCTGGAAGCCCTTGCGAGGTTGAAGCCGATAGTGCGACCCTCGGGCACCGTGACCGCCGGAAACTCCTCGCCCATCAACGATGGCAGCTGCGCCCTGCTGCTGGCCACCGAGGCCATGGCGAAGCACTTTGCACTTGAACCTCGTGCTCGCATCATTGCCGCGGCCACGGCCGGTGTGGCCCCGCGCATCATGGGCATCGGGCCGCTGCCTGCCACGCGCAAACTACTGCAACGCACCGCGGTCGAGTTGTGGCAGATCGATGGCATAGAGCTGAATGAGGCCTTCGCCGCCCAGGCGCTGGCGGTCACCCGCGAGCTGGGCCTGGCCGACGACGATCCACGCGTGAATCCCAACGGCGGGGCGATCGCCATCGGTCATCCGCTGGGCGCGAGCGGCGCGCGGCTGGTCACGACGCTGGTGAACCAGCTCCAGCGCGGCGGCGGTCGCTACGGACTTGCCACCATGTGCATCGGAGTGGGCCAGGGTATTGCAATGCTGCTGGAGCGGATATGAGCCGTCGGGCACAGGTGCTGCCG
>JBELAR010000125.1:0-6208 GCA_049508555.1 Steroidobacteraceae bacterium | reverse complement strand
AGCCAGCAAGTCGCGCTGATAGATCTCGTGCACCTCCGCGATCGGTTGGTGCTGCGCTGTGTAGAGGATGGCTCGGTGCTCGAATAGCGCGGCCGGCAGGTCCAGGCGAGCGCCGCGCGGCGCGAGGGCGCCGGCCCCGTTGCTTTCCCAACCCTCGGGCAATGGCGACCAGAGCAGCTTGACCTCCAGGGTCTCGCGATGGGGGTGCAGGGGCTGCACCACGAGCCCGAAGGGGGTCTGCGTGCCCTCGAGCTGCCGGTTCATGCCGGCCGTGAGCCGGCCGGGCACATACCAGTTATCCGCAATCGAGAGCACGTGATCGCCGCAGCTGAGTTCCACCCGCCGATAGCGCAACAGATCATGGGCACCGACCTCCAGCGCCGCGCGCTGCGCGGGGCTGGCCGGTTCGGGCAGGGGGTCGATTCGACGTGCCACGATGACGGGCTTGGCGGCCAGGTGATGCGCCCGACACCACTGTTCCAGGCTTGAGGTCGCACTGCGGCTGGCCAGGATTTCGGCATTGAGCGTCTGGATCAGCGCCAGAGCCTCCAGGCGTGTGAGCGGTGTGTCCGGCCAGTCTGGCGTGGACACCGCGAAACATGTGTTCAGCGCGCCGAGCCCGATCCAGTAGAGCGCGCGGGCCAGTGCGCGCGGACTGGCGCGATGGCCCCGCTCAGGCATGAGCGCCATCAGTGCTCGCTCGCTCGGAGCTAGGCCTGCGTGACGTGCGCGGCCCCCGGACCGATATGCGGCGGCAGCAGGCGGTCGGTTTCCTTGCGGACCACGGCATAGCACTCGCAGGAGAGTTTTTCGATCTGGGGCCGATCCAGTACGTTGATGTGCCCGCGGTTGTAGGTGATCGCCCCGAGCCTCTGCAATTTGCCGGCCGCCTCCGTGACGCCCTCGCGGCGCACGCCGAGCATGTTGGCGATGAGCTCCTGTGTCATGTTCAGCTCGTTGCTGTCGAGCCGGTCCAGCGACAGCAACAGCCAGCGACACAACTGCTGATCCACGGAGTGATGGCGATTGCACACGGCGGTCTGAGCCATCTGCGTGATCAACGCCTGCGTGTAGCGCAGCAGCAGCAATCGCAGCTCGCTGCTGCGGTTGAACTCTTCTTTGAGACGCTGGGCAGTGAGCCTGAAGGCCGTCCCCGCGCTCTGCACGATGGCCCGGCTCGGCGTGCTCTCCCCGCCCATGAACAATGCGATGCCGACGATGCCCTCGTTGCCGACCACGGAGATCTCGGCTGAGGCGCCATCCTGCAGCACGTACAGCAACGAGACGATTGAGTCGATTGGAAAATAAACGTGCCGCATCGTGTCGTCGGCTTCGTAGAGCGTCTTGCCGAGCGGCAACGGTATGAGCTGCAAATGTGGAAATATCCGGGCGCGCTCTACTTCGGACAATACGGCCAACAATTGATTTCGCGTCGGATCGGGGGTGGCATGCATAAAACGCTTGATGTGCTCAGGCACCGCTTGCGCGTCGATTCGCGCGTGACACTCTCGCCATCGTGCGAGCGTTGTCTAATGTTCTACACCAACGGCCCGATGATGGCCAGCGAGCGATTACGTATCGCTCACGTATCAAATTTGCTCGCGCACACTCCCGCAGCGCACACAACTGTTGCGTCGCGGTATGCTCAGGCCGTACCCCGCACCGCGCCCCGGGCTGCGGGCTGTTCCGATGAATCCCATTACACTCGGCGTACGAGATAAACGATGAGCAAAACGATCAGGATGGTTCCAAGGAGCCCGCCACCGATGTACATGCCATTCTCCGTTTATGTAGCGGCGGGCATTGCGCGCCCGATCGGCCTGCGCCGTCAGTACGCTAGCGCACATAGACTGCACTGCCCAGCGCTTTTTCTCTGCTGCGCGCTTTTGCTGCGAGCCTCACTCGCCGGGGCTTCGGGGGCGCCGGCGGCCGAGCGCTGGCTCGACGCGGGCCTGGACCCCGATACGCGCGCCGAGCTCGCGCTCGGGGCGATGACGGCGGATGAGAAGTTCTCGCTGCTCGATGGCTTTTTCGGCGCCCCGCAAGTCGCGAGCGGATATGTGCCACCGTCTGCGGCGCGTTCGGCCTCGGCGGGCTACGTGCCCGGGATCGAGCGGCTCGGCATCCCGCCCCAGTGGCAGACCGATGCCGGCATCGGCGTGGCCTCGCAACGCAATGCCGGCTCGGTGCGGGAGCGCACCGTGCTGCCTTCGGGTCTCGCCACGGCCGCGACCTGGGATACCGAGCTGGCCTTCCGCGGCGGCGCCATGATCGGCTCGGAAGCGCGCGCCTCGGGCTTCAATGTCATGCTGGCCGGGGGAGTCAATCTGCTGCGTGAGCCGCGCAACGGGCGCAATTTCGAGTACGCGGGCGAGGATCCGCTGCTCGCCGCCAGCATCGTCGCCGCGCAGGTGCGCGGCATCCAGTCCAATCACATCGTCTCGACGATCAAGCACTATGCGCTCAACGATCAGGAAACCGGTCGCACGCAGCTCAGCGTGCAGATCGAGCAGGGCCAGGCCCGTCAGTCCGACCTGCTGGCCTTCGAGATCGCCATCGAGCGCGCTGAGCCGGGCGCGATCATGTGCGCCTACAACCGCGTGTACACTGTCTATGCCTGCGAGAACCCCTGGCTACTTTCGGGAGTGCTCAAAGGCGACTGGCACTACCCGGGGTACGTGATGTCGGACTGGGGTGCGATGCACTCCACCGTCGAGGCGGCCAACGCCGGCTTGGATCAGGAATCCGCCGGCTTGCCCTTCGACCGGCTGCAATACTTTCGCGAAGCGCTGCGCGAGGCCACCGCGAGCGGGGCGGTCAGTGCCGCCAGGCTCGACGACATGGTGCGACGGATTCTGCGCTCACTGTTTGCGAGCGGAGCGGTGGATCATCCGGTCGCGGAGGCCCCTATCGATTTCGCGGCTGATGCCGCCGTCTCGCAGGCCGACGCGGAAGCCTCGATCGTGATGCTGCGCAATCAGGGCAGCCTCTTGCCGCTAGGCCCGCGCTACGCGCGCATTGCGGTGATCGGTGCGCATGCGGATGTCGGCGTGCTCTCGGGCGGTGGCTCCGCGCAGGTCTATCCCGTGGGCGGTACCGCGGTGCCGGGTCTGAGCGGGGGTGAGTTCCCGCGTCCGATCGTATACGACCCCTCGGCGCCGATGGCCGCGATCGCGATGCGTCTGCCTTCGAGCACCGTGCGCTACGCCTCCGGAGCCGATCCACTCGCTGCCGCGCAGCTTGCGGCCCAGAGTGACCTGGTCGTGCTCTTCGCGCAGCAATGGACGGCCGAGTCGCAGGACGCCTCCCTGAGCCTCACCGACGGGCAGGATGAGCTGATCGATGCGGTGGCACGAGCCAATCCGCACGTCGTCGTGGTGCTCGAGACCGGCGGCCCGGTGCTCATGCCCTGGCTCGATCAGGTGGGCGCCGTGCTCGAGGCCTGGTACCCGGGCAGCCGCGGTGGGGAGGCGATCGCGCGCGTGCTGTTCGGTGAGGTGGACGCGGCCGGCCGCCTGCCCGTGAGTTTCCCCCGTTCCGAATCGCAATTGCCGCGCCCGCAGCTCGATGGATTGCAGCTCGGGCGCTATCAAGCCTTTGACGTGCACTACGAGGAAGGCGCGGCGGTCGGCTACAAGTGGTATGACCGGCAGGCTCTCGAGCCGCTGTTCCCCTTCGGTTTCGGTTTGTCCTATGGCCGCGTGCGCTACAGCGCACTGAAGGCCGAGCTGGTGGGCAGCGCACTGAGCGTGAGTTTCGATGTGCACAGCGCGGCGCAGCGCGCCGTGAGCGATACCCCTCAGATCTACGTTGCGAGCCCCCCCGGAGCCTTCGAGGCGCCGAAGCGATTGGCTGGCTGGAAGCGGGTCATGCTCGCACCGGGCGCCTCGACACACGTGCGGCTCACGGTGGATCCGCGACTGCTCGCGAGTTGGGATACCGAGCGCGGTTGGGTCATCGCGCCGGGACGCTACACGCTCCTGCTCGCTGAGTCATCGCGTCTGATCCGCGCGCGCGTGAATTTCAACGTGCCCGAAGAGACCCGCCTGGCGGTGCGCTAAAGTGCCTTGAGCCGTCGCCGGCACTGGTGCAGGATCTGCTCGGTATAGCCATTGGGCTGCATGCGGCCGGAGAACACGAGTTCGCAGGCGGCCTGGAAGGCGATGCTGCGTGCGAAATCGGCGGCCATCGGCTCATAGCCGATTGATTGCGCGTTCTGCCTGTCCACCACGCGAGCCATCGCCTCCAGCGCGCTCATGACCTGCGCGCGGGTGCAGATGCCGTGATGCAGCCAGTTCGCCAGATGCTGGCTCGAGATGCGCAGCGTCGCGCGGTCCTCCATCAATCCGAGATTGAAGAAATCGGGCACCTTCGAGCAGCCCACGCCGAATTCGATCCAACGCACCACATAGCCCAAGATGCTCTGCGCGTTGTTGTTCAGTTCCTCCCCGACCTCCGCGGCACTCCAGCTCGGGGCGGCGATCACGGGCGGGATCAGGATGTCGTCCAGCGGTGTGCAGGGCCGGTGCGACAGTTCGGCTTGCACGGCATCCACGTCGACCTGGTGATAGTGCAGCGCGTGCAGCGTCGCGGCGGTCGGGGAGGGCACCCACGCGGTCGTGGCTCCGGCTCGCGGATGCGCGATCTTGGCGCGCAGCATATCCGCCATGCGATCGGGCATCGCCCACATGCCCTTGCCGATCTGTGCGCGGCCGCGCAGCCCGCAGGCCAGGCCGATGTCGACGTTGCGCCGCTCGTAGGCCTCGTACCACGGCGCGAGCTTCAGATCGGCCTTGCGCGCCACCGCGCCGGCCTCCATCGAGGTGTGGATCTCATCCCCGGTGCGATCCAGAAAGCCGGTATTGATGAAGACGAGCCGCTCGCGCACCGCGCCGATACAGGCCTTGAGATTCACGCTCGTGCGCCGCTCCTCATCCATGATGCCGACCTTCAAGGTGTAGCGCGGCAGATCCAGCAGATCCTCCACCCCGGCAAACAACCGGTTCGCCAGCGCCGCCTCCTCCGGGCCGTGCAGTTTGGGCTTGACGACGTAGATCGAGCCGCAGCGCGAGTTGCGCAGTGCGCCCTCGGCACGCAGATCATGCATCGCGATCAATGTGGTCACCGCGGCATCGATGAAGGTCTCGGGGACTGCTGCGCCGTCGAGCGTGATCGCACTCGAGAGCATGTGATGGCCGACGTGGCGTATGAGCATGAGGCTGCGACCGGGCAGCGTCCGCTCGCCGCCCGCCAGGGTCCGGTAGTGGCGATCGGGATTGAGCCGGCGCTCGATCTGCGCGCCACCCTTCTCGAAATGCGCCCGCAACGTGCCGCGCATGAGCTCGAGCCAGTTGCGATAGACCAGGATCTTGTCCGCGGCGTCCACCGCGGCCACCGAGTCCTCGCAATCCTGGATGGTCGTGATGGCCGATTCGAGCACGACATCGCTGATGCCCGCGGCATCCTCGCGGCCGATCCTGTGGCCGCGATCGAAATGCAATTCGACGTGCAGGCCGTGGTGCGCGAGCAGCAGCACATTCGGTGCCGCGCGTTCACCCTGGTAGCCCGCCAGCGCGAGCGGCTCGCGCAGGCGCGCCCGGCTGCCGTCCTGGAGTTCGATCTGCAGGCCGTCGGACTCAAGCCGGTAGCTCAGCGCCGTGCGATGCGAGCCGACGCTCAGAGGGAAGCACTCATCGAGGAAGGCGCGGGCGAAGGCGATCACGCGCGCGCCGCGCGCCGCGTCGTAGTGGCTCGCGCTCACGGGCGGCTCGATCGCATCCGTGCCGTACAGCGCGTCATAGAGACTGCCCCAGCGCGCGTTGGCCGCATTCAATGCATAGCGGGCATTGTTGATCGGCACGACGAGCTGAGGTCCGGCGATACGCGAGAGCTCAGCATCGACGTGCTCGGGACTCACCTGGAAGTCGGGGATCTCCGGGGCCAGATAGCCGATCTCGCTGAGCAGTGCGCGGTAGCGCTGCGGATCGAAAGCACTCGGGCCCTGCTGGAGGTACCAGGCATCGATGCGCTCCTGCAACTGGTCGCGCCGTTGCAGCAGGGCGGCGTTCACGGGCGCCAGCTCACGGAACAGATCGGCCAGTCCGAGCCAGAACTCGCCCTCGCGCACCCCTGTGCCCGGCATCGCCTCCCGAGTCACAAAGGCATAAAGAGCCGGATCGATGCGAAGGTCCGCCACGACCACGGGCGC
>JBELAR010000124.1:0-6263 GCA_049508555.1 Steroidobacteraceae bacterium | reverse complement strand
AGCAATTCTGTGCACCTGCTGCGCGATTTTGCGCTCAGCGGCGGCGGCATCACCTGCCTGCCGACGCTGGTATGCAGCGAGGATCTGGCCAGCGGCGCGCTGCTGCCGCTGTTGACGGACTACGAGCTGCCGGCGCTGGAATTGCTCGCCATCTATCCGGCCACTCACCGCCGTACCGTGAAGGTCAAGCTGTTCGTGGACTTCATCCGCAAGCGCTTCTCCGGCAAACCGGAATGGGATCTGGCGCTGAGCGAGGTCGAAGGCATGCATGGCCCCGCCAGCGCGGACAGCGATTGAGGCGCACCATCCACCCCGCCTGGCCGACTGTTGCAGGCGCCCTGCTCTGGGTGCTCGGCGTGATGAGCGCGCGCGCCGAGGCGCCGCGGGATCTGGAGCAGGCTTGCACTGCCGCGGTTGAGCTGTCCCTGCCGGATACCCGCATCATTTCCGCTGAACCCATTCGCGCGCAATCCCCATACGTAGTACCCGGCGCTACCGCCAGTACAGGCGATCCCCGCGCGGCCGGACCCTTGCTCGTCACGGAGGCGTTCTGTCGAGTTGTGGGTGTCATCGACGCCGACATCCATTTCGAGGTCTGGTTGCCGCTCGCGCACTGGAACGGGCGCTTCGAGGGTCTCGGCCTCGGCGCCTTCCTGGGGGCGCTGCCCTATGCCCAGATGGTCGAAGCGCTCCGCAACGGCTATGCAGTCGGCGGCACCGACACCGGGCATCAGAGCGCCGCCACGGATGCGTCGTGGGCCATGACAGCGCACACGCTGGACACGATCAGCGTCGAGAACTGGGCGCATCGAGGCATCCACGAAATGAGCGTGCAAGCGCAGGCCATCGTCAGCGCCGTGTACGGCCGGCGCGCCGACCACAGCTACTTCGTCGGCTGCTCCAGTGGCGGGTCGCAGGCACTGAGCGAGGCGCAACGCTATCCAGGCGATTACGACGGGGTACTGGCCGGTGCCCCGGCCAACGATTGGACCCATCTGATGGCCGGCCAGCTGTGGTACGGACAGGCCACTCGCCTGGATCCGGCGAGCGACCTCGAGGCGCCCATCGATAAACTTCTACTCATTCACCGGGCGGCTCTCGAGGCCTGCGACGCGCGCGACGGTGTGCGCGATGGTGTCATCGAAGACCCATTGTCCTGTCGTTTCGACCCGGGAGCACTGGCCTGCAAAGCGAGCGAGCGCGCCGATTGCCTGACGGCGCCACAGCTATTGGCCCTGCGCAGGATCTATGGCGCCGCCCATGGGGCAGACGGCCGCAGCATCTTCCCGGGGCTCGCCCCAGGCAGCGAACTGGGCTGGCCGCTGATGAGCAGGCTCCAGGTCGCATTTGCGCAGACGTTTTATCGGGTATTCGTCTTTCAGGACAACGGCTGGAATTTCTCCAGCCTGGACTTCGACCATGACGTTGCCATGGCGGACCGGACAGTCGGCCCGCTCGTGAACTCCATCGATCCCGACCTGCAGGTGTTCCGCGCGCGCGGGAGCAAGCTATTGCAGTACCACGGCTGGAGCGACCCTCTGATCTCCCCGTACAGCAGCATAGAGTATTACGAGAGCGTGCTGGCCCGGTTCGGCGCGATGAGGCGGCGTGAGCAGGCATTGCGCGACGTCCAGGGCTTCGACCGCCTGTTCATGGTGCCCGGAATGACCCATTGCCGCGGCGGCGAGGGCACTGACCACTTCGATGGGCTTGCGGCCCTGCAGCGCTGGGTTGAACGGGGCGAGGCTCCGGATCGGCTCGAGGCGGCTCGAGTCGTTGATGGTGCGGCGATACGCACGCGGCCGTTGTGCCCCTATCCGCGCGTGGCGCGCTATCGAGGTCACGGCAGCACCGATGTCGCTGCGAATTTTCTGTGCGCATCGCCCCCGCGCGGCGCAGCTAGATCTCGTGGTCTATGACTCGACGCTCTGCACGCAGCGGGCGGATCAGCGCGCGCAATTCCTCGTGCAGTGGATGCTCGTCGTAACCGCGCAGGGCCTGCCAGCTTTCGAATTCCGAATACAGCAGCAAATCAGCGGCATCGGCCAGCGGTGACTGATTGATGCCCAGTTCCATACGCAGCAGTCCCGGTACGGCATTGCGCAGCGATGCGACACTGCGCTGTATCCGGGCAATGTCCTTGATCTCCCCTGCCGCCTTGGCCTCGGCATTGAGTCGCCAGATGACGATGTGACGAATCATCCGCGCGCCCACCACGATGGCCTGCGAGGGGACGCGGCGCCGCGGGCAGTCCGCGAACCGGGCAGCGCCGCGGCTTCGAACAGCGACACCAGCTGCGCCACCACGGCCTCGCCCAGCACATCGACACCGGGCACGGTGATGGCGCGGCGATAATATCGCGTCACATCGTGACCGATGCCGATCGCGGCCAGTTCCACCGCGGCCCGAGCTTCGATGCCCTCGATCACCCTATGCAGATGTCGCTCGAGGTAGCCGGCATCATTGGCCTCCAGCGTTGCGTCATCGCGCGGCGCGCCGTCCGAGATCACCAGCAGGATGCGCCGCCGCTCCGGCCGGCGCAGCAGTCGCTGATGGGCCCAGAGCAACGCCTCGCCGTCCAGGTTCTCCTTCAGCACAGTCTCATCGAGCATCAATCCCAGGTGCGATCTGGCTCGGCGCCAGGGCTCATCGGCGCTCTTGTACACAACATGCAGCAGCTCCGAGATTCGACCCGGAGCCACGGGGCGGCCGGCGGCGAGCCAGTGTGCACGAGCACGGCCACCGCCCCAGCTTCGGGTCGTGAACCCCAGGATCTCCGTCTTGACTGCGCAGCGCTCCAGCGCCCGCCCCAGCAGCTCGGCGCACAACGCTGCGTTGGCGATCGGCCGCCCGCGCATCGAACCGGAATTGTCGAGTAGCAGCGTCACGATCGTGTCGGGAAACCTGAGCTCCGCTTCCTGCTTGTACGCCAGCGGCTCGAGCGGATGCGTGATCACCCGTGTCAGCCGGGCGGCGTCAAGCACGCCCTGGTCGCGATCGAATTCCCAGGAGCGCATCTGCATCGCCAGCAGATGACGCTGCAGCTGCCGCGCGCAGCGCATGACCCTGGCGCCGAATTGGCCGGCGTGTTGATCCAGCTCGCGGCGATGCCGTCGGAGACTCGCCGCGTCCGCAAGCTCGCTCGCCGACGCCACGCGGTCGAACGCGGTGGTCAAGACTGCATAGGGTGAGGCCGGAGCGTCATGGCCGCTTTCGCCGTGCATGCCGCGGCCGGCCTTCGCTTCCGCGCCTGCGCTCATGGACTCGCGAGACGGCGCCATGTCGACTTCGTCCCACCGTGCCGCATCCCCCACCCGCTGCACAGGTTTCCCCCGTGATCCAGCCACCGCGCCCGCGGCTCGCTGCCATCCGGGCGCAGCCTCGGTCGGCGGCGCGATATCGTCCAACAGGGCGGCAATGACCCGCAACGATTGCTGCGCATAGGCCTGCTGATCCTCGACACAGTCGCTCAACGCTTCGATCTGCCGCGCCTGCAATGGGGTGAACCAGTTGCGCCAATGCCTCATGCCCTGTGCCGATGGCGGCAGGGGCGCGCCGAGCGGCACTCGTGCCAGCAGCGCAACAGTCTCGATCCAGGCCGCACTGCCACCGCGTACGACCCCTTCCGGGCGGGCGCGAACCCAGCGCTCATCCGCCAGCGCGGCGAGATTCACGGCTGTGCCTGGAAACGCGCGCGCGCCCAGTGCCTCCACGCGTATCTGCTCCAGCAGCCAGAGCAGCGTCTGCGCCGCAGGCGATAGCGGCTCAGGACTCGCAGGCTGCGACGCATCGCTGTAGCGTGCCCGCAGTGCCAACGCGTCGAGGCGCCCACGCCAGCGTGCCAGCGCGATCGGCTGCCTGTGCCGCGGAACTTCCGTGAGCAGCAGCCGCCAAGCCGCCGGATCATTGGCCGACGGATCAGCGATGAGGCGCCGTCCCGAAATGCTGGCCAGCGCGCGATACACCGCGCTCGTGGCGGCGCGGAGCCGGTGCGAGTCGCGGCTGCCGCGGAAGGCAGCAGAGAGGTCTCGCCGTGTCACGAGCCGCCTGCCAGAATATCGATGCCGAAGCAGCGCTGATACAACTCGGCCACGGTCGTGCGTTCCACTTCATCGCATTTGTTCAGAAACGTGAGTCGAAATGCCAGCTCGGTGTGGCCAAACACGAGCAGATTCTCCGCCCAGTGAATCACGGTCCGCGGCGACATGACGGTCGAGAGCTCACCGGCCATGAAGGCCGTACGGGTCAATTCGGCGAGAGCCACCATGCGCGCGATGAGCTCGCGACCGGCATCGGTGTCCAAGGCCGGGGCACGCGCCAGCACGATCGCGCATTCGGTGTCGGCCGGCAGGTAGTTCAACGTCGTGACGATCTGCCAGCGGTCCATCTGACCCTGATTGATCGGCTGCGTGCCATGATACATGCCGCTCGCGTCGCCCAGACCTACGGTGTTGGCGGTTGCGAATAGCCGAAACGCCGGGTGGGGTTGCAATATCCGATTCTGATCCAGGAGCGACAGCTTGCCATCCGTCTCGAGTACGCGCTGCAGGACGAACATCACATCCGGTCGACCGGCGTCGTATTCGTCGAACACCAGGGCCACTGCGCGCTGCAGCGCCCAGGGCAAAATGCCCTCGCGGAATTCGATCACCTGCTCGCCAGAGCGCAGGCCGATCACGTCCTTGCCGATCAGATCATAACGGCTGACATGGCCGTCGAGGTTGATGCGCACGCAGGGCCAGTTCAGCCTGGCGGCGATCTGCTCGATGTGCGTCGACTTGCCGGTCCCATGAAAGCCCTGTACCAGCACGCGACGGTTATGCATGAAGCCGGCAACGATCGCGAGCGTCGTCGCGGGGTCGAAGCGGTAGTACTCATCGAGCTGCGGCACATGCTCGCTGCGGCGACTGTAAGCGGGGCAGAGCCAATCGGAGTCGATGCCGAACGTCTCGCGTACTGAAAGCCGGGTGTCGGGCAGCGCCAGCAAAGGGTCCAAGGGTTCGGCCGCCCCGCCGTGCAGCGCCCGATTCACGCTCGCCCCAGGACATCGTCGGCGACCCCCGGGTTCATCGCTGCCCCATGTAGATGAGCCCGTCCATGATCGACACCGTCACGGCTTCGAGGTCCAGTCCCCTCGCCGGTCCGTCCAGGCAGCGCCCATCTTCCAGCCGGAACACCGCGCTGTGATGGGCGCACATGATGCGGCTGTCGCTCAGCAGCAGGAACTCATCGGGACGCGCGTTCAGGGGCAGCGAAAAGTGCGGGCAGCAGTTCACGAACGCGCAGACCCGTTCAGCACGGCGATAGAGGAGCAGCCGAAAAGCGCTATCGCCCTGACCGTAAGTCAGCTCCTTGCAGGCGCCGTCAGGCACCGCATCGATCCGGCAAAGCAGCGTACCTGGCTTGGGTGCATCACAATGATCCTGCCAGCCCATTGCGTTCAACAGGTCCGTACCGGACCCCTTGTCGTGACGACGCGCGATGCGCCCGGCAGTCGGATGCCTTCAGAACTCGATCGGATAGGGTTTCAGCTGCCCGCTCTCGTACATCTCCGGCAGCCCGGGCGTTGCGTTTTCCCACACCAGCAGCATCGAGCGTTTGCGGGAATAGCCCTGATGCCGGATGTCCGCCGGCATGGCCGCGACGTCCCCGGCTTTCATGCGCACCTTGGCCCGCGGTGCGCCTGTGTTCTTATCCTCAATTTCCCATTCAATCTCGTCGCTCAACTGCACGAACCATTCCACGCGGTCGTTACCGTGTTTGATCGGCAGGATGTACTCCTCCGTCGTGGGACAGCACAGGCTGCGCCCGCATACCGAGGATACCGAGGGATTCCACGTCACGTCCGAACGCGACAGATAGGCAAATAGACTGAACGCGTGCACCTCATTCTCAAAACCCGGCTCGGCATGAATCTCGGGCTCATCCTGCGGTACATCCGCAAACGCCCGATTGACCGGATAGCCATTGGCATCGCTGCGCAGTGGCGCGTCCCCCGCCAATCCCGGCATGCGCCGGCACGCCTGACGCTCGCGCTCGATCGCAGCGCGATTACTGCCGTGCTTGTTGCCCAGCCAATCCTTGCCCGTCTCATCCGGTGCCGCAAACGGATCAAAGCCCTCGTTCGTCCAGTCCTCGAGTATGGCCTTGAAGGTCGCCATGATCTGCGGGCTATCGAAGGTCTCGGTCAGATCCAGGCCCTTATCGTGATACGCCGGATGATAGCGCCCCGCATACAGTTCGACCTTGCCGTACAGATTGCG
>JBELAR010000123.1:0-6343 GCA_049508555.1 Steroidobacteraceae bacterium | reverse complement strand
CTGCTCGGCGAGCGTGAGCCGCTGATCTATGGACGCGACACGCTTGCCGATGTCGAATCCCTGTGCCAGGCAGCCGCCGCACGCCACGGCATCGAGCTGATCTGCCACCAGACCAATGCCGAGCACGAGATGATCGCCTGGCTGCACCAGGCGCGCCGGGCTGCCGGCATCGTGATCAATCCGGCGGCCTTCTGTTATCACTCGGTGCCGATACTGGACGCGCTGCGCGCCTGCGAGTGTCCGATTGTCGAGGTGCACATCAGCAACCTGTATCGGCGCGAGGAGTCGTGGCGACGCCAGTCCATACTGGCCGCGGCGAGCACAGGCGTGATCACAGGCCTTGGTGTTGAGGGCTATGTGCTTGCGATCGAGTTCATCGCCGGGCGCATCAAGATCGTGCGGCCCGCCTGACCCTACTGACGTCGACTCGCGACAGCTTGATCCGTGCAGCCTAAGCCTCACTATAGCGACGCCATTGACCGGCGCGGTCGCGCGCAGCGGCCCCGGTCACGCCATGCAGCGCAGCGGCTGGACATGGGTATTGCCCGGATGGGCTGAGTCGAGCGACAATTCATGGCGCTTCGCTTGAGTTCACCAGGAGATTATTCACTGCAACAGGAGAGTACTGATGGGAGTTGAATCTTCCCGCAACCCGCGCTCAGCCACCCGAGCGGCGCGGCCCAAGCGCGCCCCGAGCGCCGCCACCACCGCCGCCGCCACCGCCGCCCCGATAGACCAGGATCTGCGCCGCGCACTGATCGCGAAAGCGGCCTATTACCGGGCGGAACGTCGAGGCTTCTCTGCCGGATGCGAAGCCGACGATTGGCTGGCAGCAGAGATGGAAGTCGACACCGCCTTGACCCTCGGTGCCGTCGCCTCCAGCGGCTGATCGGCGGTCCCTGCAGGGGGGCGCAGCCGCGCTCGGCGCGCGTGCGGCTGCTATCGGATCGAATGCGGTTGACGAACCCGCAGCGCCAGCAGCTGGGCCTGCAATTCCTCGACCCGCTCCAGTAATCCCAGAACTACGGCCAGTGCACGGGTCTCGAGCTCCAGATCGGCCCGCAAGCGAGCGGCAACCCGCGCGGCTCTGAGGGCCGGTGCGCCGAAGCGCGGTTCGGCCGCGGCCGGCTCGATGGGCTCGATGGCGCCGCTATCGAGTAATTCTTCGAGCACGGGGCGCGGCAGACCCGCGAATTCCGCCAGTTCCTGCAGCGATAGCACCTGCTGCTCGAGCCAGATCACTTCGGTCAACTCAACTCGCATGACCGGCCTCCCGGGTGAAGTGCCCGCGCGGATCGAATGCAGAGGCCGCTGCGAGCTGCTGGTAGAGCGCACGCTCCGAGTCCGTCACGACGCTGGGCAAGACGATCTGGACGATGGCATACAGGTCGCCCTGGCCTTCCTTGGGTTTGGGCAAACCACGCTTGGGCAGGCGCAGTTGCCGGCCGGCCTGCGTGCCCGGCGGCACCTTGAGTCGTACGGTGCCCCCTGGCGTCGGTACTTCCACGGTGGTTCCCAGTACAGCTTCCCAGGGCGCCAGCGGCAGATCCAAATACAGGTCGTGACCGGCGGCGCGGTAGAGCGAATGAGGCTGCAGCGTGATGTTCAAATACAGATCGCCGTCGCGACCGCCGTTGAAGCCCTTGCCGCCCTTGCCAGGCACGCGCAGCCTCTGACCGTCGGTGGCGCCCTTTGGGACCCGGGCCTTGAAGGCACGCGGCACACGGTGCAGCTGGCCGCGCTCATCGTATTCCGGCATGTTCAGATCCAGGTCGATCTGCGTGCCGTGATAGGCGTCCTCGATGGTGATGGGCACTGCCACTTCATAATCGCGCCCCGGACTCGCGCCGCGAGCACCGCCGCGCGACGCGCGGCCGCGCAGTTGCGCAAAGAGGTCAGAGAGATCCAGATCCTCGCTGGCGAAACCGGTATCACTGTATTGCTGCTGCCATCCGGGCGGCGGATGAAATTCCTCGCCGCTTGGGTGGCTGCCCAGCTGATCGTAGGCCGCGCGCTTTTCCGGATCCTTGAGTGTCTGGTAGGCCTCGGCGATTTCCTTGAACTTCGCCTCCGCATCGGATTCCTTGGATACATCGGGATGGTACTTGCGCGCGAGTCGTCGATAGGCCTTTTTCACCTCCTCGTCACTGGCGCCGCGTTCGAGGCCAAGGCTCGCGTAGTAGTCCTTGTACTTCATATGTGCCGCTGCAAGGCTTCAGTTTAGTCCGGGCGGCGAGAATAGCGCAGGCCGCGGCGGCGCGCGCGCCTGAGTGCGGTGGTCAAGGCGAACGTTTGTCCTACCCCAATAGAGGGGATTGAGAGCCTGTCCTGGGTTTTGGAGCGGCGTATCATTGCAAGCTCGAGCGGCGAGGCGCCGCTGCAATTTTAAAGATCAGGCGCCGGGGTCATTTTCCTGTTGGTGTCGTTCGCCAGCCGTAGTTGAGGAGGCAGGCATGTCCAGATTTCGCGTGCGCCTGGGCGCGGCAGTCGCGGCAGTCGCGGCCCTGGCATTGACGGCTTGTGGGTCGGACAGCAGCACCTCGAGCGTGGACTCATCGACCACGCGCGGTACCCTGGTCGAGAACCCGCCGCTGCGGATTGCCTCATTGGATGCCAGTGCCTTCGCGGCGCTGCTCGCGGGATCCACGACCGGGGCCGAACTGCTGGGAGTCGCCGGGGCGCCCAGCTGCGGCGTCGATTTCTATTACATCAAGTTCTGGACGGTCGGCGGCGCGGGTGAGAGCACCGAGTCCTCCGGCGCAATGATGGTGCCAACCGGTGCCGCGCCGGCCTGCTCGGGGCCGCGCCCGGTCGTGCTCTATGCACACGCCACCCAGACTGACAAGAGCGCCAACATCGCCGACATCACCAACCCCTCGAACACCGAGGGCGGCCTGATCGCAGCGATGTTCGCCGCGCAGGGCTATATCGTGGTCGCACCCAACTATGCGGGCTATGACATCTCGACCCTGGGCTACCACCCATTCTTGAACGCGGTGCAACAGTCGGGCGAGATGATCGATGCGCTGACCGCAGCCCGCACGGCGCTGCCGGAGACCTTCTCCGCCGCGACCAAGGACAGCGGCCAGCTGTTCGTCACGGGCTATTCGGAGGGCGGCCACGTGGCGATGGCCACGCAGCGCGCACTGGAGGCTGCCGGCAAGAGCATCACCGCCGCCGCGCCGATGTCCGGTCCGTACGCGCTCGAAGCCTTTGTCGACGCGGTGTTCTTTGGCAGCGTGGATCTCGATTCGACGGTCTTCTCACCGCTGCTCACCACGAGCTATCAACACGCCTACGGCAATATCTACAGCGCCACCTCCACGGTGTATTCCCCCACCTACGCGACGGGCATCGACACGCTGCTGCCGAGCGTGACGCCGATCGACACGCTGATCGCCAACGGCTTGTTGCCGGAGACCGCGCTGTTCGACAGCACCACGCCGATCGTCACGGTGCCGGGCAATCCCACGCTGTCCACCGAGCTCACGGCAGCCCTGTCCGTACCGAGCAACGCGAACAATCCGCAGACGCCGCTGTTTGACCTGGGCTTCGGCTCGCCGTACCTGATCAACAACGCCTTTCGCGAGGCTTATGCACTCGACGCTGCGAGCAATCCGGATGGCACTGAGCTGCCGACGCCCGGAACCGGACTGGCCGTCACCGCCCCGATTCAGACCTTCCGGCTCGCCGTTTACACCAATGACCTGCGCAACGGCAGCTGGGCCCCGAACGCCCCAACCCTGCTTTGCGGCGGCGATCAGGACCCGACCGTATTCTTCGCCCCCAACACGGAAACCATGGCGGCGTTCTGGCATGCACTGCCTGCAGGCCTGATTACCGTGTTTGACGTCAATGCGTCGCCCTCGGGACCGTTCGCCGCCATTCAGACCGGTTTTCGAGCCAGCGAGGCAGCGCAGCTGTCCGCGGCGATCGCCGGGGGCTTGAGTCCAAGCGCAGCGCAGGCGCAGGTCGTGGCGAACTACCACACCGCCGTACTGCCATTCTGCGCGCTGGCGGCGCGTTCCTTTTTCAGCCAATTTTAAGGGAATCGGCCATGAATACAGGTACTACGCGCACGCTCGCCGTCGCGCTCATCGGCCTGGCCGCATCGCTGAACCAGGCCGCAGCGGCTGCTGCAGAGGCGACCCCGGACAACGAGATCCGCGTCGGGATGTACGCGATTTTTTTTAGCGCGAGCGCACAGGATATCTCGGGGCCCTATACGCCGGCCGGTCTCAACGGGACGGTCAAGAACGTTCAAACGCCCTACTTCGCCTACGTGCGCACATTATCCGAACATTTTGTGCTGGAAATGGCGTTCGGTGATCCGCCCAACACCAAGATCTACGGCAAGGGACCCGCCTACCTCGGCTCCGTCCCCTATGCCGGACAGGAATTAGCCAGCGCCAAATGGGCAGCCCCCACCCTGTTACTGAACTACAAGTTTCTCGATGACACGCACGCGCTCAGGCCCTACATCGGCGTTGGAATCAACTACGTGAGCTTCTTCGATCGTCAAGCCACTGCGGCCGCCGATGCCGCCTTCGGGGGTCCGACCCAAATCTCGTTGAGCCGCTCGCTGGGACCCGCCGCCACGGCTGGCCTGAGCTACCGGCTGTCGAGCAACTGGGCTCTTTACGCCTCCTATTCGTATTCCCGCGTCAGGACCGACCTGAGCTCCGACACCGCCGGCGTCATCCGCGCGACACACATCAGTTTTCAGCCCGAATCGCTGGTCGTATCGGCTGGCTATTCGTTCTGAGAGAGCCGCGATTCAGGTCAAGCGATTGAGGCCATTGTAGGCCGCCACGCGATAGGCCTCGGCCATGGTCGGATAGTTGAAGGTGGTGTCGATGAAATAACGGATGCTGTTGATATCGCTACTTGCCATCACCGTCTGCCCGATATGGATGATCTCCGCGGCGCCGTCCCCGAAGCAATGCACACCCAGCACCCGCAGGCTTTCCGTGTGGAACAGGATCTTGAGCAGCCCGATCTTCTCGTTGGTCATCTGGGCGCGCGCCAGGTTCTTGAAGCTCGCGCGTCCGGCCTCATACGGGATCTTGCGCTCGAGCAGCTGGCGCTCGGTGAGACCGACCGAGGAAATCTCGGGCAACGTGTAGATGCCGCTCGGGATCAGGTCCGCGCGCAATGCCCCAATGGTGGGATCGAGGATGTGACGCGTGGCGCTGCAGCCCTGAACGTAAGCCGCGCTGGCCAGAGCCGGCGAACCGCAGATATCGCCCGCTGCATAAATGTGCGCGAGGACCGTCTGGCCGTGCTCGTTTACCCGGATCTGACCGCGCGAGTCCGGCGTGATGCCGATCGCCTGCAGATTCATCCCATCGGCATTTCCGGTGCGCCCGTTAGCCCACAGCAATAGATCGCTGCGGATCCGCCGGCCTGATTGCAGTTCGAGCACGACGTCCTGCTCGCGCGCCTCGAGCCGGGCAAACTGCTCGTTGTGGCGGATCACGCAGCCTTGCTCGTGCAGGTGATACGACAGCGCCTCGGCTATCTCGTCGTCGAGGAACGACAGCAGCTGTCCGTGCGTGTTGATCAACGTCACCTTGCAGCCGAGGCTCAGAAAAATGGACGCGTATTCGCAGCCGATCACGCCGGCGCCGAAGATCGTCACGGCGAAGGGATTGTGGTCGTAGTGCAGGATGCTATCGCTATCGCGCACCCGGGGATGCGTAAAATCCAGCTCCGGCGGATGGTACGGACGCGAGCCCGTCGCGATGACGACATGATCGGCGCTGAGCCGCACAGTGTGGCCATGCGTCGCAGCCTCCGGGCGCACTTCAATGGTATGCGGGTCGAGGAACCAGGCCGACCCGGCGATCAGTGGAACGTGATTTCGGTCGTAGAAGCGGCGCCGGCTCGCGACCTGGGCTTCGATCACGTCTTTGGTGCTGGCGAGCAGGTTGGGATATTCGACGTGCATGCTACTGCGCAACGCCTGCAGCAGCGGATTGCGTTGCACCTCACGCAGACTCTTCACGGCCTGACGCAGCGCCTTGCTCGGAATCGTGCCCCAGTGCGTGCAGCCTCCGCCGACTGAGGCGTAGCGCTCGATCACGGCGACTCGCCGATGGTTCTTCGCCGCCATCATCGCGGCGCCCTCGCCCGCCGGTCCGGTCCCGACGACCACTACATCGTAATGTTCCATTTCCCAATGGTTGCACCGATCGCAGCACTTTGGGTGAGAATTGACGGCAGTGAGCTCCGGTTCGAGCCGCGCCGCGCCGCGGTGGCAGCAGCCGGCGCGCCGGCGTCACTGAGGGACGTCAGTGAGCGCCACGGCTGGACGGCCCCGCCTCCGGCGCTTAGAATCCGC
>JBELAR010000122.1:0-6420 GCA_049508555.1 Steroidobacteraceae bacterium | reverse complement strand
GGCCATTTCGGCCGCAAGGAGCCGGAGTTCACCTGGGAGCGCACCGATAGGGCCGAGTCGTTGGCCGCGGATGCGCGCCGGCGCGGCCGAACTCGCGCGGCCTGAAGTCCGCGAAACATTGAATTGACGCTGCCAGCTTAGAAAGCTGGGCAGCCCGGTGACTGAGGAGCGCTGCGACAGTTGGGACGCCCCCTGGGCTCGCCCGCGATCTGCCAGGCTCAGCCCGCCGGAATGCAAGTCAACGGCGCTCGCAAACCTTGATCGTGAGGATTACGGAGCCACCATGACTGCCACAGCCCGTCCTGTTTCCCTGTCAAATCAGCCGGCGGATTTCCGCGTCGCCGATCTGCAGCTCGCCGATTGGGGCCGCAAGGAAATCGCCATCGCCGAGACCGAGATGCCCGGACTCATTGCGATCCGCGAGGAATTCGCACCGGTTCAGCCACTGCGTGGCGCGCGCATCGCCGGCTCGCTGCACATGACCATTCAGACCGCGGTTCTGATCGAGACGCTGCAGGCTCTCGGCGCCCAGGTGCGCTGGGTGTCGTGCAATATATTCTCGACGCAGGATCATGCCGCGGCCGCAATCGCCGCGCAGGGCACGAGCGTATTCGCCTATAAAGGCGAATCGCTGGTGGAGTATTGGGATTTCACGCACCGCCTGTTTGAATGGCCGCAGGGCGCGCACGCCAATCTGATTCTCGATGACGGCGGCGACGCCACGCTGCTGCTGCACCTCGGTGCGCGCGCTGAGCAGGACCTGAGCTTGATCGCCGGCCCGCGCAGCGAGGAGGAAGTCGCGCTGTTCGACAGCATCCGCGCCACGCTCAAGCGCGACCCGAGGTGGTACTCGACGCGACTGGCCGCAATTCGCGGCGTCTCGGAGGAGACCACGACCGGCGTCAAGCGGCTCTATCAGATGGCGCGCGATGCGCAGCTCGCATTTCCGGCCATCAACGTCAATGATTCGGTCACGAAGTCGAAGTTCGACAATCTGTACGGCTGCCGTGAGTCGCTGGTCGACGGCATCAAGCGCGCCACCGACGTCATGATCGCGGGCAAGGTGGCCCTGGTGTGCGGCTACGGGGACGTGGGCAAGGGCTCGGCGCAGGCGCTGCGTGCGCTCTCGGCGCAAGTTTGGGTCACCGAGATCGATCCGATCTGCGCCTTGCAGGCGGCGATGGAAGGCTATCGCGTCGTGACCATGGATGAGGCCTGCGAGCAGGCCGATATCTTCGTCTCCGCCACCGGCAACCTGCATGTGATCACGCACGAGCACATGAAGCGCATGAAGAATCAGGCGATCGTGTGCAACATCGGGCATTTCGATAACGAGGTCGAAGTGGCTGCGCTCAAGCAGTATCGCTGGGAGAATATCAAGCCGCAGGTCGATCACATCATCTTCCCCGACGGCAAGCGCATCATCCTGCTGGCGGAAGGCCGTCTGGTGAACCTGGGTTGTGGCACGGGACATCCCAGCTATGTGATGTCATCCTCCTTCGCCAACCAGGTCATGGCGCAGATCGAGCTCTGGACCCGCCATGCGCACTATCCGATCGGCGTGCACGTGCTGCCCAAGCTGCTCGATGAGAAGGTCGCGCGCCTGCAGCTCGCCAAGCTCAACGCCAAGCTCACGCAATTGAGCGACGAGCAGGCACGCTATATCGGCGTGGATCGAGCCGGCCCCTACAAAGCCGATCACTACCGCTACTGAAGCGATGGCGGCGCCGCCTCGAGGCAGCGCGCATCGCACGGGGCTCGGCCGCGTTCAGTACGCGTGATGCGCGTTGTCGGCACCGGCCGACAACGCGGCGCGGCGCGGCGCACACTGCCGGCGCCGGCGTTTGACATCTGCTTGCATGCCGGTGGACGATTTGAGCGTTGCGTCACCGGCAACGCGAGCGGCGCCTGATCAGCATTTGATACGCGTCACTCGGCATCGCAATGCAAGTGTGTAGCATGAGCGCATGAACCTCGACGTCCGATTGCTGCAGCTGACCGACCCACATCTGCTCGCCGATCCCCAGGGTCAGCTGCGCGGCGTGCAGACCCTCGAGTCTCTGCAGCGCGTGCTCGCGCACGCGGCCGCGCGCAAACCCAACGTGGATGCCGTGCTGTGCAGCGGCGACATCGTCAACGATGAACCCGAGGGCTACACGCACTTCGCGCGCGCGCTCGGCGCCTTCGGCAAACCGGTCTATTGCGTGCCCGGCAATCATGACGATCCGGCGCGGATGCGCTCGGCGCTGCGCGCGCCGGTTTTTCAGGTCGGCGGCCATGTGGATCTGGGCGCATGGCGCATCGTGCTCATCGACAGCTGCGTGCCCGGACAGGCTGGCGGGCGCATCAGCGAGGCGGAGCTGCGCGCGCTGGACACGGCGCTGCGCGGCAGCCCAGGCTACGCGCTGATATGCGTGCACCATCATCCGATCGAGATGTCGAGCGAATGGCTCGATGCGCTCGGCATAGCAAACTCCGCTGCCTTCTTCGAGGTACTCGACTCGCATCCGCAAGTGCGGGCGGTCAGCTGGGGTCACGTGCATCAATGCTTCGATGCCCGGCGGCGCGGCGTGCGGCTGCTGGCAACGCCCTCGACCTGCATTCAGTTTGTACCCTTATCGAACGGCTTCGCGGTCGACGCGCGGCCCCCGGGCTACCGGCGACTGACTTTGCATGCCGATGGCGCCATCGACACCGATGTGGTGTGGATCGAGCCAGCCGCCGGCGTACTCGGGAGCACCGCGAGCCGCTCCGGCTGAGGCGCTCTTAAGCCGGCGAGTCGATCATCGGCGCCAGCAGGCGCAGGCGCGCCTCCGCATCGTCCAGTTCGAGCAGCCGCTGCAATGCCGGCTGATCGAGCGGCAACAGCTCCGCCAGTCGGCAACTGACCCAGCTGGCGTCGTCATAGTGCGGCTCCATGAAGCGACCGATGGTGCGCAGTCGCGACAGCGCCTCGCGCAGCAGCGGTACGAGCGGCTGGAATCGTGGCGCCAGCGGCAGCGGCACCGCCTCCTCGAGCCACTCCACGACCGCGCAATTGAGGCCATCGTCCTGGCGGCTGCGCGTACTGATGCGAAAGCGTCGCTCGCCGCGACACAGCAATCCCAGCAGCCCATCCGACAACGTCTGAAAATCAACGATTCGTGCCGAGGTGCCGACCAGCGCGGTTGCGACCTCCTGACTCGTATCGCTGCCGCCGTCGATGAGCACCACGCCGAAGACCTCATCGGCGCGCATGCAGCGTCCGACCATATCGACGTAGCGCGGCTCGAAGACCCGCAATGGCAGCAGGCCGCCCGGAAACAGCACGGCGTTGAGCGGAAACAGCGCGATCTGCGCCGCCGGCGCGCTCACGTGGCCACCGGACCCGCCGTGCGCAGGCGCGCGGACAGCGCCGCGAGCAGCCGCGTGTGCAAACCGCCAAAGCCGCCGTTGCTCATGATCAGCGCATGATCCCCGGGCTCGAGCCGGCGCACGAGTTCCTGCACGAGCGCATCGAGATCGGCGATGACGTGGGCGCGCTCCCCCAGCGATGCCACTGCCGCGCGCACGTCCCAGCGCAGGCTAGCTGGCGCATACAGCCACGCCTCATCGGCATCTTCCAGCGCGCCGGCGAGGGCGCTCTGGTGCACGCCCAGACGCATGGTCTGCGAGCGCGGCTCGAGTATGGCGATGATGCGCTCGCGGCCCACTCGCCGGCGCAAGCCATCGAGCGTGGTGCGGATCGCCGTAGGATGGTGCGCAAAATCGTCGTAGACGTTCACACCCGCGGCGACGCCACGCAGTTGCATGCGGCGCGCGACGCCCTCGAAGCGCTGCAGCGCCTCTATGCCGCGCGCGACCGGTACGCCGGCATGCCGTGCCGCGGCGAGTGCCGCCAGCGCATTGTCGGCGTTATGCGCCCCGATTCCCTGCCAGGCGAGCTCGCCGCATTCACGGCCCTCGAACAGTACCTGAAAGCGCGAGAAATCGGACTGCGGCGCAGCCTCGACGCGCCATTGCACCGCGCCGCCGCCGCGGGCGAAGCGCTCCACCGGTGTCCAGCACCCGGCCAAGAGCACTCGCGCGAGATTGGCATCGGCGCCGTTGCAGATCACGCGTCCCGCCCCCGGCACAGTGCGCAGCAGGTGCTCGAACTGCCGCTCGATTGCGGCCAGATCCGGATAGATATCGGCGTGGTCGTATTCGAGATTATTGAGCACGAGCGTGCGTGGCCGGTAATGGACGAACTTGGCGCGCTTGTCGAAGAACGCCGTGTCGTATTCATCCGCCTCGATCACGAAGAACGGCGCCGCGCCGAGCCGCGCACTCACGCCGAAATTCTGCGGCATGCCGCCGATCAGAAAGCCCGGGGCGAGTCCGGCATCCTGCAGGATCCACGCCAGCATGGCGCTGGTCGAAGTCTTGCCGTGCGTGCCGGCTACCGCGAGCACCCAGCGCTCGCGCAGTACCGCGGCTGCAAGCCACTCCGGGCCCGAGGCGTAGGGCAGCGCGCGATCGAGCACTGCCTCGATCACCGGCATGCCGCGCGTCATGACGTTGCCGATGAGGATCACATCGGGCTTGAGCTCGAGCTGCTGTGCGCCGTAGCCTTCGATGAGTTCAATGCCGAGCGCGGCCAGCTGAGTGCTCATCGGCGGATAGACGCTCTGGTCCGAACCGGTGACGCGGTGGCCGGCGGCACGCGCCAGGGCGGCGATGCCGCCCATGAAGGTGCCACATATTCCGAGTATATGAACGTGCATGCGCTTTGCGTATCTTACTGATGCTGCGGCGCCAGGGCCGGCGCCTGATTAAGAAGTCTCGAACACGGCCAGGAACAGCAGCTCCTCGGTCAGCATCTGTCCGAAGGCGAGTATCAGACAGAATCCGAGCGGGCGCTCGAGCGTCGCATGCAGGATGTGGCCGACGGCGAGCAGGGTCCAGATCAGGACCGCGACCGCAGCGATGTAGACCGGCGCCTGCCATAGAGGGTCCGCGGCGTAGCGCTGCACCAGCCACACCGACACGATGCTGGGCATGGCCAGCACCGTTTGCAAGCCAAAGAGCGCCACAGCGGTCTGAAGATAGCGTTCCGATCGGCGCGCGATGCGCAGCAGCAGCCAGTACCAGAGTGCCACGAACACGACGTCGAGTCCGAGCTGCCAGAGCCAGTCGGGGCGCTGCGGCGGCAGCAGCTTCCCGAGCAGCGCACTGAGCAGAACATAAGCGCAGATCGTCAATGGCAGTAAGATGCCGACGGCCGGCACGTCCTGCGGCCCCTGCCGCCAGATCGCGATCTGGCAGAAGAGCCGCACCAATGCGGCCAGGGCGGAGCTAGCGCGCGGGCGCGGGGCCAGCATGGGCAGCGCCGCGGCGTCGCACGGCGGAGTGTTGGGCCGAAGGATGAACGGGGGATGGTTCAGGCATGCCGGAGATTATCAGCGACAGTGCGGCCCTGGTGCAGCTGTGCGAGGCGCTGCATGCCGCGAGCGCCATCGGCCTCGATACGGAATTCATGCGCGAGCGCACTTATTTTGCGCAACTGTGCTTGCTGCAGCTCAGCTATCGGGACCAGGCGGTCTGCATCGACACGCTGGCGCTGCGCGATCTGGCTGCCTTGCGAACGATCATGGCCGCGCCACAGACGCCCAAGATCGTGCATGCGGCCCGCCAGGATCTCGAAGTGCTCGAGCCGGCCATCGGCACGGTCGCCGGTGTGTTCGACACCCAGGTCGCAGCCGCGCTGGTCGGCATGCCGGCACAAGTGGGCTATGGCGATCTGGTGCAGCGCCTGCTGGCCACGAATCTGCGCAAGGCCGAGACTCGTACCGACTGGACGCGCCGCCCGCTCACCAGTGCCCAGCTCGCCTATGCGCTCGACGACGTGCGCTACCTGCTGCCGCTGCGCGAGCGGCTGTGCGAGCGCCTCGAGCGGCTCGGCCGCTGGGCCTGGTTCGAGGAGGAGATGGCCGAGCTCAATGCGAGCGGGCCCTTTGCGATCGACCCCCAGCAGGCCTGGCGCCGGCTCAAGGGACTGGCCGATCTCGATGCGGCGCGCCAGGATCTGGCGCATCGCCTCGCCGCCTGGCGCGAGCGCATCGCGATCAGCGCCGACCGGCCCCGCAACTGGATTCTGCCCGACGCGGCATTGCGCGAGATCGTGCTGCGCGTGCCGCGCACGACGGGCGAGCTCGAGCTGGCCACCGGGCTCAGCGAGCTGGCACGCGGCGCATACGGCCGAGAGATTCTGGAACTGATCCATGCGGCGCAACTGCCGGATCGATTGCCCGCGTTGCCGCAGCGCCGTCGAGCCGACCCGGCGGTGAACGAAGCGGTCCGCAAGCTCGCGGAACTGACACAGCTGACCGGACGGGAACTGGGCATCGCACCGGAAATTCTCGCGACCCGCCGCGAGATGGAACGGCTGGTGGCTGGGGT
>JBELAR010000121.1:0-6505 GCA_049508555.1 Steroidobacteraceae bacterium | reverse complement strand
CCGATTACCCGCCGCGGCACCATCGCGGCCAGCCTCGGCATTGGGCTGTGCGTCGGATTGCTGATCGAATACCTGTTCTCGGGCAGCGCGCCGACTGAATACCGCGACGGTGCGCTGCTCGCTCGCGGCGCGCTCGAGCGCGCCTTGAACCAGGAGCTCTCGAGCGCCGCGCCGCCGGCGGGGGCCGCCCGCATCGGCTTGAGCTTCCGCTCCAGGTCCGGCGCCTATTGCCGCACCTTCGAGCTCGAAGGTAGTCACGCATTGACCGGACTCGCCTGCAAGGAGCAGGCGCAGTGGCGTATCGCCGCCCTGGTCGGGAATGATGCGAACCGCGGCCCGGCGAGTACTCAGCCGCGTCGCGCCGGCGGTGTGGCGCTGCCCGTAGCGCTGCAGCAGGCGGTCAATGAGCGCCTCAGCGGCGAGCCATTGGACGGCGCAGCGGAGACACTGGCACGCAACAAAGGCTGGCATTGAAGCGCCGCGCGCGTCGCGCGCCGCGCC
The DNA here is from genome assembly GCA_049508555.1 of Steroidobacteraceae bacterium. Classification (GTDB taxonomy): domain Bacteria; phylum Pseudomonadota; class Gammaproteobacteria; order Steroidobacterales; family Steroidobacteraceae; genus FEN-1191. The sequence goes on along the minus strand of JBELAR010000121.1, from coordinate 6,004 downwards.
CGGAACGGCGAGGTCTAGCGCACGCGCCAGAGCAGTAACAGCGCGGCCAGCCCGAGCAGCGCAGTCGGCACCCAGGCGAGCAGCAGTGGGTTCAGGTTGAACACCAATGTGCCGCTCTCGACCAGGCGCTGCAGAAAGAAATAGAGGATTCCCAGAGCCAACCCAAGCGTCGTGCGCGCGCTCAACGATGCCGAACGCAGTACCCCGAAGCCAAAGGGCAACGCGAACAGCAACGCCGCCAGTATGCCGGCGGTGCGCGCCAGACGTGACCAGAACGCGAAGACGTACTGCTTGCCATCGAGATTGTTGGCGCGCAGGTAGCGTATCGCCGTATAGAGCGTGTGCAGCGCCAGCTCACCCGGGTCGCTGACGGACAGCTGCAGCAGATCAGCTCCGGCGGCCGTGTGCAGCGAGCGCTGCGAGCGGTTCAGGCTCGTGACCGAGTCATCCACGAAGCGCGACTCCGAATAGTTCTGCAATTTCCAGGATTGCGGGCCGCCGGCGATCGCATGCTCGGCGCGCCCGATTGCGGCCAGGCGATTATCGCTGGTGAGCTCGAATATGAGCATGCCGCCGAATTGCGCGATGCTGGAGCGGCCCTGCACGTTCAGTATCGTGTCGCCGTCGCGGATCCAAGCGCCGCCGGCGCCCGCGAAGCTGAAATTGGCATACTTGGCGAAGGCCTTGCGCTCATCGGCCAGCTGGCTCAAGGGCTGGGCCAGAAACTCGCCCATGAGCAGCGCGACGCCGATCAGAAGACCGGCGCTGATCAGCGCCGCCACGCTCAGTCGCAGCTTCGACATACCCGAAGTGCGCATGACGGTGAGCTCCTGGCTGCGCGCCAGTATGCCGATGCCGAGCAGTGCGCCCACGAGCACGGCGGCGGGAAACGCCTCGAGCGCAAATTGCGGCACCGACAGGGCCGAGTAGGCCAATGCGTCGAGCATGCCGTAATGGCCGACGCCCACGTCGCTCTGCTCACCGATGAACACGAACAGCATGCCGAGCACGAGCAGCACGGACATCACGAGCGCGACGGCCGCGAGCAGCGTACGTGCGACATAGCGATCGAGCAGCGTCATGTGCGCGCTCGCGATCGCAGCAGGCGCCGCAGTTTGGGCAGCCCGAGGGCCCCGAGGCTGACCAGCAGAAACAATCCGTGCACCCACCAAAGCCCGAGAGCCGGGGCGATCTTGCCGTGCTCGAGCCAGGTCCGACCCGCCAGCGCCAGATTGGCGTAGAGCGCAAAAAACAGCACCGCCACCCACACGTGCGCGTAGCGACCCTGGCGTGGACGCAGGCGTCCGAGCGGGACGGCGAGCAGTGTGAGCACGAGCGTCATGACCGGCAGGCCCACGCGCCATTGCAGCTCGGCACGCAGTTTTGGATCACGGCTCGCGAGCAGCTCATCCGTGCTCATCTCATCGACCCGCGGTGCCCGCGCCTCGGTTTCAGCTGTGCGGATCGGGATCAACTGCTCGGCGAAGCGCATGATGTGGTAGCGATTGCTGCCCGGCACGCCCTCGAGCCGCTGCCCGTCGTAGAGTGTGATGGCCTCGGACTGGCCGTCGCTCGAGACCGTATAGTGCGCCCGGCGCGCTACCGTGGTCTCGATCGAGAGCCCGTCGCTGCGCTTGACGAACACGTCGCTGAGATCGCCGTTGGCGTCGGTGGTGCGCGCATAGACCACGATGCGCCCGCCGGCGAAGCTGCGGAACCTGCCCGGCGCGAGCGGCGCGAACGCGCCGGCGCGCAGCGCTTCGCTGCGCATGTTCGCCTCGGCCGCCGCCGCGCGCGGGGCGAGTTCGAAATTCAGTAGCGCGATCGCTCCCGTGACCGGCAGGGCCAGCAACCACACGGCGACGGCGACGCGCCCGACGCCGACGCCGCAGGCCTGTGCCGCCGCCATCTCGCTGTCGTGATAGAGGCGCCCGAAGGCGAGCACGATGCCGAGCAGCAGGCCGATGGGCAGCAGGATGGCGACGTTCTGCGCCGCGCCCAGCCCGATGAGTTCGAACACGAACCCGCTCTGGTACTGCAGTTGTGCCGCGCGCGCCAGCACCACACCCACCTGATTGACAAATAGGATTGCAAACAGCACCACCGTCACGCCAAGGAAGTTGACGGTCATTTCCCGGAGCAAGTAACGCTGCAGTATTCGCAACAGGCATCAACCTCGAGCCGGCTTGGGCTACACTTCCAGAGGGCCAGGACCGCCTCGCGCCGGCCAGGGACTGCGGCCGGTACCCTCAGCATGGCGATGTACGCTGCAGCGGTTGCTACGTTATACGAACATTTCGCTGTCAAACAAGGACTAACAACATGCGATTCGACGCTTTTAGCCGCCAGGCGGCCGAGCAGCGCAGCGATTGCCTGGTCGTCGGGGTATTCGAACGCGCCGAACTGGGCCCGCAGGGGCTCGCGGTCGACCGCGCGCTGCGCCGCCGCCTGCGCGAGCTGCTCGCGCGTGGGGACTTCGCCGGCCGCGCCGGTGAGACGCTGCTGATCTCGGAGACTGCCGGCCTCGCAAGCGCCCGTCTGCTGCTGGTGGGGCTCGGCAGCAAAGCGCAATACAACCGTCGCCTCTGGCGGCGCAGTCTCTCGAGTGCGTTCAATGCGCTCGCCCGCACCCGCGTGGTCTCGGCCGCGATAGCGCTGGAGCGTCCCGCCGCGCGTGAACTGGACGACTATTACTTCGGGCGTGCGATCGCGGAGATCAGCGGCAGCAGCCTCTATCGCATCAACGATCTGAAGACCGCGCGCCGGCCCCGCCCACCGGCGCTGGCGCGGATACTGGTCGGACCCGTCGACAGCAGCGCGCTCGCTGCGGTGCGCGAGGGTCTGGCCGCCGGCGGGGCACTGGCCGAGAGCGCGCATTGGCTGCGCAATCTCGGCAATCTGCCGGCCAACATCTGCACTCCGCGCTACCTCGCCGCGCAGGCTCGCGAGCTGGGACGCACTCACCGCCGGCGCTTGCGTGTGCGCATCTTCGATCAGAACGGCATCCGGCGCCTCAAGATGGGCTGCCTGCTGGCGGTCACTCGCGGCAGTGAGGAGCCGCCGCGCTTTATCGTGCTCGAGTATCGTGGCGCACGCCGCACCCAGGCGCCGTTGGTACTCGTGGGCAAGGGCGTGACCTTCGATAGCGGCGGGATCTCACTCAAGGATCCACCGGCAATGGATGAGATGAAATTCGACATGTGCGGGGCGGCGACCGTGCTCGCGGCCATCGATTATGCCGCACGCCGCGCGCTCAGGATCAACCTGGTCGGGCTGGTGCCAGCCTGCGAGAACCTGCCGGACGGCCGCGCCGTGAAGCCCGGAGACATCATCACCAGCGCCTCGGGCCAGACGGTCGAAGTACTCAACACCGATGCCGAGGGTCGACTGATCCTCTGCGATGCCCTGAACTATGCGCGCCGCTACGAGCCGCAGGCCGTGGTCGACTTCGCGACCCTGACGGGAGCCTGCGTGGTCGCACTGGGCAATCACTTCAGCGGCGTCATGGCCAATGACGATGCCCTCGCGCGCGAGCTCGTCGAGGCCGGCGCCCGTACCGACGATCGCGCCTGGCAGCTGCCGCTCACGGAGGACTACGCGGAGCAACTGCGCAGCAATTTCGCCGACATGGCCAACGTCGCCGGTCGCGACGGCGGCGCGATCACCGCGGCGGCATTTCTCGGCAAGTTCACCCAGGGCCTGAAATGGGCCCATATGGATATCGCCGGCACGGCCTGGACCTCCGGCGCCGCCAAGGGAGCGACTGGGCGCCCGCTCTCGCTGGTCGCGGATTTTCTCACTCGCCGCACCAGCGCCTGAGCCGGCCATCGAGCGCCCTGCGACCGTGAGAGCCCGAGCCGTGGACTTCTACGTGCTGCCCGGCAGCGAGGAGCGCGCCCGGCTCAAGTTCGCCTGCCAGCTGGCCGAGACGGCCTATCTGGCCGGGGAGCGGGTATTTGTGTACTTCGATGAATCCCAGGAGCTCGAGCGCTTCGATGAGCTGCTCTGGAGTTTTGCCGATCGCAGCTTCGTGCCCCACGAAATCTATGTCGACTCGCAGCAATGGCAAGATACCGCGGTGCTGCTCGGCTGCGGGCTGCAGCCGCAGCAGCCCTATGATGTGCTCGTGAATCTGAGCAGCGCGATCCCGGCCAGCGCGCACCATGCCAGCCGCATCGCCGAGCTCATCGATACCGACGACGCGCGTCGCCGCGCCGGACGCGGCCGCTTCCGCCAGTACCGGGAACAGGGCCTCACCCCCGCAACGCACACCGTGGCTGGCGACGAGCTGCCCTGAGCGCAACGAGCCCGTCGCGCGCAATGCGCGGCGACTCAGCGGCACGGCCGGACGTGGCCCTATAATCGGCGTTTTGGAACGACTGCAAGCCCCGGATGGACAAAGTTTACGCGCCCGCCGAAATCGAACAGCGTCTGTATGAGCGGTGGGAGGCAGCCGGGTATTTCACCCCGCGTCCGGCGCCTCGCAGCTACTGCATCATGATTCCCCCCCCTAACGTGACCGGCACGCTGCACATGGGGCATGCGTTCCAGGACACGATCATGGATGCGCTCACGCGCATGCATCGCATGCAGGGGACCGCCACATTGTGGCAGCCCGGCACCGATCACGCCGGCATCGCCACGCAGATGGTGGTCGAACGGCAGCTCGAGGCGGCCGGCCAGCGACGCAGCGATCTCACGCGCGAGGCCTTCGTCGAGCGCGTCTGGGCCTGGAAGGAGCAGTCCGGCGGCACGATCGCGCGCCAGCTGCGCCGGCTCGGGGCCTCGGTGGACTGGTCGCGCGAGCGCTTTACGATGGATCCGCAGCTCTCCGAGGCAGTCATCGAGGCATTTGTGCGCCTGCACGCCGAGGGCTTGATCTACCGCGGTGCGCGTCTGGTCAACTGGGATCCGGTACTGCGCACAGCGCTATCCGATCTGGAGGTGCTCGCAGAGGAGGAGACCGGTCAGCTCTGGTATCTGCGCTATCCGCTCAGCGATGGCTCGGGGCATGTGGTGGTTGCGACCACGCGCCCGGAAACCATGCTGGGCGACGCCGCCGTCGCCGTGAACGGCGAGGACGAGCGCTATCGCCATCTGATCGGCCGTCATGTCACGCTGCCCCTCGCCGCGCGCGAGATTCCGATCATTGCCGATAATTATGTGGACCCGGCCTTCGGCACGGGTTGCGTCAAGATTACCCCGGCGCACGACTTCAACGACTATGCGGTCGGACTGCGCCACGCGCTCCCGCTCATCAACGTGTTCACGCCCGACGCCCGCCTCAATGACAGCGCGCCGCAGCGGCTGCGCGGACTGACTCGGGAAGCAGCGCGCACGCGCATTATCGAGGAGCTGCAGCAGGCCGGATTGCTCGAACGCGTCGAGCCACACCGGCTCATGATCCCGCGGGGCGACCGCAGCGGCGCGGTCATAGAACCCTACCTGACGGATCAATGGTACGTGCGCGTCGCACCGCTCGCGACCGAGGCGATTGCGGCCGTGGAGTCCGGCCGCGTGCGCTTCGTACCGGGCAATTGGGACCGGACCTATTACCAGTGGATGCGCAATATCGAGGATTGGTGCATCAGCCGTCAGCTCTGGTGGGGTCACCGCATCCCGGCCTGGTACGACGAGCAGGGCGACATCTATGTCGCGCACAACGGCGCTGAAGCCGCCGCGGCGGCACGCGCACGCCACGGCCGGGATGTGCCACTGCGCCAGGACGAGGACGTGCTGGACACGTGGTTTTCCTCCGCCCTGTGGCCATTCTCCACTTTGGGCTGGCCCGCACGTACGGGCGATCTCGAGCGCTTCTATCCGACCGACGTGCTGGTCACCGGCTTCGACATCATCTTTTTCTGGGTCGCGCGCATGGTCATGTTCGGGCTGAAGTTCATGGACGAGGTGCCCTTCCGCGAGGTCTACGTGCACGGACTGATCCGTGACGCGGAGGGACAGAAGATGTCCAAATCCAAGGGCAACGTGATCGATCCGCTCGACA
>JBELAR010000120.1:0-6732 GCA_049508555.1 Steroidobacteraceae bacterium | reverse complement strand
TGACCAAAATCGAAATCGCGGCGCGGCGTGGCGCTGTCGTAGCCCTCGTTCTCGCCAGTCACGAACCACGCCGCCTGCAGCTGCCAGGCGATGTTTTGTAGCGTTGCGTCGCGCAATGTGCTCGAAGTCAGACGCCGCTGCACTTGCTGCGTCTCCTGCACGTACTCACCGAGTAGCGAGACGGATCGAAAGTAATAGTAGAACTGCGGCACGATTCGCCGCTCGATCCCCTGCGCGATCGTGGCGTTGTTCGGGGCGGTACCGGTGTCCGTATCGGCGCGATAGCTGAACATCGACTGCTGCCCCGTCGTCTTGTAGGCAGCGAGCAGGCTCGTGGTCGTCGTGCTCGTGGCTACACCCGCGTCATTGACGTAAGTGCCGGCGACGCCGGCGCCAAATCCTTGCAGGAACGCCACGTCCGTAGCCAGAAACGGCTTGGCAAATAAGCGTCCTTCCCAGGTGAATTTGCCGGTGGAGTCCTCATCCGGAACGGTATTGCCGTCGGTGCTGCCCCCATCCACGGCGCCGTCGAATACGCCGGCGTCGTACGTCAGCAGTCCTTGGCCAATGCTGCCGCCGACCTTGAAACCCAGATCGCGGTACGGCAGTAGGTCCGAGGCCAGCGATGCCTCAATGAATCGGTCGAACTGCTCGAGCTGCAAGCGCTCCAGGCCCACCGGCGCTTTGAACTTACCGAATTGCAACACCAACCACGGCTCGATTCGCGCATCGGCCCATCCGTCCTGGAGTAGCGCTTTACCCTGGGCGAAATCCGGCATGATCCGAAAGTCAAAGTTGTTATCGATCGTACCCTCCAAGGTGGGCCGCAGGCGACGGACGAGCCAGGTATCGTCCGTGGCAGGCGTGTACGAATCGCTGAAGTAACGCCCGTCCACGGTCACATTGCCGCGAAAGTGAATGACGTTGGCCCCATCGACGCTCTGCAGCGTATAGCCCTGAGGGCCAAAATTGCCCACCAGAGCATTGGGATTGCCCGTCACCGCGGTCCCGCCCGCCGCGGCAAGCTGAACGGCGGCTTGGGAGGCCGCCTGGGCGGCGGCTTGGGCCGCGGATTGGGCCGCCTCATCAGCCGCCAGCCGATCTTCCAGCACTTTCAGATGGGCTCGCTCCTGCTCCAGCTCCTGTCGCAATTGCTGCAGGGAATCGGTGCCGCTGGCCGGATCCGCCGGGGGCGGCGCGTCGGCCGCGGCGCACAGGGCGGGCACCGCCAGCGCCAGGCCCAGTAACCACGACTGCACATAGCCCAACGGCTGGCGCGCGCTGTGCGCGAGTCTCGATCGCATCAGGAGGTCTCCCTGGAGTTTTCGTGCTGCACACCTGCGGTAGGCACCGCAAACGGCGCGGCAATAGTGGCGTTGGGCGGTAACATTGTCGGTACCGCTTTGGTCACGGCTCAGTTACAGCGGGAGATCTGCAGCATTAAGCCCGCGGCGGCGGCGGCGCCACGATCGCCTGACATTGAGTCGACGATCGTGCTATGCTCCGCCCTGATCGTCGACGTCCCTGTTTCCATGCGTCCGTTTTTGGGCGCGTTCGGCTTCGAGCCGCCAGCGATCTGGTGACAGGATTTACGACTCGACGGCTCGCGGGCAGACTCGCTCTCCCCTTCCCTTCGTAGGTATTCCTGCCGTTTTGAATGGCCTTGGGCACACATATAAACGCCTGCAGCCATTTGCTTTTTTTGGAGATTATCGAGTCATGGCGAAGATTTATGTAGGAAACCTGCCTTTCACGACCAGTGAGGCGGATCTGACGGCGTTGTTCGGGCAGCACGGTACGGTGGAAAAGGTGTCACTGCCGACGGATCGCGAAACCGGACGGCCGCGCGGCTTCGGCTTCGTGGAGATGAATCAGGCGGATGCATCGCGTGCCATTCAGAACCTCAACGGGCACGATCTGGGCGGTCGCCCGCTGCGTGTGAACGAGGCACAGGATAAGCCGCGTACGGGCGGCGGCGGCGGTGGCGGTGGCTATCGCGGCGGTGGCGGTGGTGGCGGTGGCGGCGGCGGCGGCGGTGGTGGCCGCTGGTAATCGCGCCCTGCTCCAAGTGCTGAGGTGCCCTGGATAAAACCGGGCACCGCATCGCATCGACCCCGCCGGTCCTCAAGGACCGGCGGGGTTTTTTATTGGGTGCCCGATTGAGGCACTACTGGCGCTTCTTGGGCAGATACAGATCGGTGAGCGTGCCCTCGAAGGCATCCGCAGCCAACGCCACGGTCTCCGACAGCGTCGGATGCGCGTGCACGGTCAGACCCACATCCGCAGCGTCGGCGCCCATCTCGATGGCGAGTCCGGCCTCGGCGATGAGTTCTCCGGCGTTGGTGCCAACGATCCCGGCGCCCAAGAGACGATGCGAGGCCGGATCGAACAATAGTTTGGTGATCCCTTCGCTGCGGCCGAGTGCCAGCGAGCGGCCGCTCGCGATCCAGGGAAACGTCCCTTTCTCGTAGCTGATGTTGTCGGCTTTTGCGGCTGTCTCGGTCAGTCCCACCCAAGCGATCTCGGGGTCCGTGTAGGCCACGGAGGGGATCGCTCGCACGTCGAAGTAGCTCTTGTGGCCGGCCGCCACTTCCGCGGCGACCTTGGCCTCGTGCATGGCCTTGTGCGCAAGCATAGGCTGCCCGATGACATCGCCGATGGCGAATATGTAGGGCACATTCGTGCGCAGTTGCCGGTCGGCCGCGATGAATCCGCGCGCATCGACCTGCACGCCGGCCTTCTCGGCCGCAATGCGGCCACCGTTGGGTGTGCGCCCGACGGCCACGAGCACGTAATCAAAACTCTGGCTGCTGCGTGCGCCGCCCTTGGCCTCGAAGCTCACCTGCAAAGCGTCCGCCGCCGCGGTCACGCCCACGACCCGCGTATCGAGCAGGATCTGCGCGTAGCGTGCCCTGATGCGCTTCTCCAGCGGCCGCACGAGGTCCGGATCACAGCCTGGCATGAGCTGCGGGGTCAGTTCGACGACGCTGACGCTCGCACCGAGCGCGTCGTACACGCAGGCCATCTCCAGACCGATGATGCCGCCGCCGATGATCAGAAATCGCCCGGGGTTCTCCGGCAGTTCCAGCGCGCCGGTCGAATCGATAATGCGTGGATCCTCCGGCAGGAATGGCAGACGCACGGATTCGGAGCCTACGGCGATGATGCACTGCTCGAAGCGAATCGTTTCGCTCTTGCCGGCCTCCGTGACCTCGAGCACATGCGGGCTCAAAAACTGACCCACGCCGCGCACGACCTCGACCTTGCGTTGCTTGGCGAGGGTCGTGAGGCCTCCCGTGAGCTGGCGCACGACGCCGCTCTTCCAGGCGCGCAATTTTGCGAAATCGAGCTGCGGAGCACCGAACGCGATGCCATTCGCGCTCATCTCGTGGGCGTCGTCGATGACTTTGGCCGCATGCAGCAGCGCCTTGGACGGGATGCAGCCGACGTTCAGACAAACGCCGCCGAGCCTCTCCCAGCGCTCGACCAGCGTCACTTTCAGGCCCAGATCCGCGGCGCGAAATGCCGCCGTATAACCGCCTGGCCCGGCGCCGAGCACCAGCAACTGGGTACTGCGTGTGGCCTGCGGTTCCGTCGGTGCAGCCGCGGGCGGCGCACTCGCCGGCACAACCGGCGTTGGCGCGCTCGCGCCGGCGGCCGGTGGTGGGGGCGCCGCCGGCGGGGCGGCTGCGGCCGGAGTTGGTTTCGGGGCGGTGGCGGGAGCCGGTGCCACGGCCGCTTTGGCCGGCTCGCTCGCAGCCGTCTCCAGCCTCAGCAACGGCGTACCTTTGGATACACGGCTACCGACCTTCACCAGCAGCTCGGCCACAGTGCCCGCTGCCGAGGAAGGCACATCCATCGTGGCCTTGTCGGTCTCGAGTGTCAGCAGCGGCGTGTCGATCTCGACGCGCTCTCCGGGCTGGACGAGCACGTCGATGATCGGGATGTCCTTGAAGTCGCCCAGATCCGGACAGGCGATTTCAAGCAGGCTCATGGCACCGCCTCGAGCAGTCCGCGCACGTCGGCGAGCGCTCCGGCCAGATAGCTGGCAAAGCGCGCACCGTTGGCGCCATCGATCACGCGGTGATCGTAGGAGAGCGACAGGGGCAGCATGAGTCGCGGCACGAAGCCGCCGTCACGCCAGAGTGGCTTGAGGCTCGCGCGCGATACGCCGAGGATCGCGACTTCGGGCGCATTGACGATCGGCGTGAAGGCAGTGCCGCCGATGCCGCCGAGGCTGGAGATCGTGAAACTGCCGCCCTGCATCTCGCTGCCGGCGAGTTTGCCGGCACGGGCCCGCTCGGACAGATCGGCAAGCGAGCGCGCAATGTCGTAGACATCTTTGCGATCCGCATCGCGGATCACAGGCACCAGCAGTCCCTGTGGCGTATCGGCCGCAAAGCCGATGTGAATGTACCGCTTGAACACCAGGTTCTCAGCACGCTCATCGAGCGAGCTGTTGAACAATGGGAACTGCTGCAAGGCGCGCACGCAAGCCCGGACCACGAAGGCCAGCGGCGTGAGCTTCAATCCGGCACTGTCCGCCTTCGCCTTGAGGGATTTGCGTGTCTCCTCGAGCTCGGTGATGTCGGCTTCATCGAACTGCGTGACGTGCGGCACGTTGACCCAGCTGGCACGCAATCTCGGCCCGGAAATGCGCTGGATGCGGCTCAGCGGTTTGACTTCGATGGCGCCGAACAATGCGAAATCCGGCACCACGACGGCGGGCCAATCCACGCCGCGCGCAGCCGCGCCCGCAGCGCCCGCGTTCGCGGCCCCCGCGGCGAGCATCGATTTCACGTAGGACTTGACGTCCGCTTCCGTGACCCGCCCCTTGGCTCCGCTACCCGCGACGCGCCCGAGATCGACGCCAAGCTCGCGGGCGAACTTGCGCACCGAGGGGCTGGCGTGGGCGCTGGAATAGCCCTCATCGCGGATTGCGGTGCTCGCCGCCGCGTCAGGCGCGACTGGACGGGCCGGCGCAGCGGGCACGGCGGGCGGCGCGGCCGGCGCAGCGGCCGGTACCGCCGCACGTGCTGCGCTCGCAGGCGGCGCGGCCGCAGGCGCCGTCACGGGCGCGGCGCCCGCCGCGGCGGTGGGTGCATCCTTGGCCGGCGCGTCGCTCGACTCGATCGTCGCGATCAGACTGCCGGCCGAGATGCGCGCACCTTGCGCCACATGCAATGCCTGGATCACACCGGCATAGGGCGATGGCACATCCATCGTTGCTTTGTCGGTCTCGAGCGTGAGCAGCGGAGTTTCGACCTGCACGGTCTCACCGGGCTGCACCAGCAGCTCGATGACCGCCACGTCCTTGAAGTTGCCCAGATCGGGCAAGTGAATTTCTTTCGAAGCCAAGGCTATTCCTCGAATCTCAGGCGGTGAGCGGATCGGCCTTGTCCGGATTGATGCCGAGGGTCGCCACCGCGTCGATCACCTTCTGGCGATCGATACGACCCGCATCGGCCAGCGACTTGAGCGCGGCCAGCACGATGAACTGGTGATCGACTTCGAAATGACGCCGCAGCTCCGCCCGCGCGTCGCTGCGTCCGAAGCCGTCGGTGCCGAGCGTCGCATACGGCTGCGTGAGCCACGGCCGGATCTGGTCCGGTACATTGCGAACGTAATCCGTGGCCGCGACGATCGGGGCATCGAAGGACCCGAGCAAGCTGCGCACATAGGGCACGCGCGGCGCATCGGCCGGGTGCAGCAGATTCCAGCGCTCGCACTCGAGCGCCTCGCGCCGCAGCTCACTGAAGCTCGTGATGGACAGCACGTCGGCCGCCACGCCGAATTGCTGCTCCAGCAATTGCGCCGCGGCGACACACTCGCGCAGGATCGTACCGCTGCCGAGCAGCGTGGTGCGGATGGTACTGCTGCCGCCGCGCCGTAGCAGATAGCCGCCTTTCACGATGCCCGATTCCGCGCCCGCCGGCAGCGGCGGCTGCGCATAGTTCTCGTTCATGACCGAGATGTAATAGAAGACGCTCTCGTTGTCCGCGTACATGCGGCGCATGCCATCCTGAATGATCACGGCGAGTTCGTACGCATAGGCTGGATCATAGGCGCGGCAGTTCGGCACCGTGGTGGCAACCAGCTGACTGTGACCGTCCTGGTGCTGCAGCCCCTCGCCGGCCAGCGTCGTGCGGCCGGCGGTCGCGCCGAGCAGAAAGCCGCGCGAGCGCATATCGCCGGCGGCCCAAATGAAATCCCCGACACGCTGGAAACCGAACATCGAATAGTAGATGTAGAACGGCACCATGCTGATGCCATTGTTGGCGTAGGAGGTTGCCGCAGCGATCCAGGAGCAGGTGGAGCCTGCCTCGTTGATGCCCTCCTCGAGCATCTGACCCTTCTTGTCCTCGCGATAGGACATCAGCGTCTCGGCATCCACCGGCGTGTAGAGCTGTCCGACCGCCGAGTAAATACCGATCTGGCGGAACAGGCCTTCCATGCCGAAAGTGCGGGCCTCATCGGGCACGATCGGTACGATGTGCCGGCCGATGTTCTTGTCCTTGAGCAGCACCGTGAGGATGCGCACGAATGCCATCGTGGTGGAGATCTCGCGCTCGGCCGTGCCCTCCAGGATCGAGCGGAAAGCATCCAGCGCGGGCACCTTCAATGCCGGGGCGCTGGGCTTGCGCGCGGGCAGATAACCGCCGAGCGCCTTGCGGCGCGCCTGCAGGTAGAGCATTTCGTGGCTGTCTTCGGCCGGCTTGCGGAACGGCAGGC